>CALXSC010000039.1 GCA_944391025.1 uncultured Rickettsiales bacterium | reverse complement strand
TTCCTCTAGGTTATTTGGATCAAGCTCTTTAATAGCTCTTAAAGCTGTTATTACTTCATCAGTATTACCTTTATCCAAAGCTTCTTGAACTTTCTTGAGCTGGTCTGCACTAGCACCTGCTTTTGTTGCTTCCTCTGTAATTCTTTGCTCTGCTTTTGTAAGTTGTTCTTTAGCTTCTTTTAGCTGTTCTTGAAGCTCTGCAGTTCTTCTCTTCTCAGCTTCTAACTGAGTCTCTGCATTTTCAACCCTTTGTCTTAACTTTTTAATTTCAGCGTCTTTGTCTACTACTTTTTCTTCCAGCTCCTGTATTTTCTGTTGTAATTTTTTAATTTCCTCTACAGCACTTTCTGGAGTAACATCACCATTTGTTTCCATGCCAAGAACTTTACCAACTGACTTTAAACCACCTCTAAGTCTTTCAATTTCTTCTTGTCTTTTTAAAACTGACCAGAAAGCGTCGGACGTTATTTTTTTGTCAGTTTCTCCAAGTTTAACCATATCTGAAAAAACTTCATGAATAGCTTTAAAATTTTCAGCATCATCTTCTTTAGTTAAACCAACATTAACCCAGTAGAATAACTCTCTAGGACGTATCTCTTTGAATTTATCATCTGTTATGGAAGTACTATCAAAGGACTCATTATGCTTTTTTATCTTCTTTTCTAATTTAGAAATTTTACCTTTGATCTCTTCTGTCCTATTAAGATAATAATCTTCATCATTTACTTTGAGGTTTTCCAAATATGTTACTTCAAGTCTTAAATCAGCAGTTTCTAATCGATCTTCTCCACTAAGAACGTCAATGATTGTCTGAATTGGCTCAATATCATCTCCATAAATTCTTTGAAAACTTGACCTTAGAGTGTCTACATCAAATAATTTAAATATATTGCTAAATATTCTTCGATTTTCTTGTAATATACTTTCTTCAAAATTACATTTAACATCTCCTAATTCTACATCAGATAGTTCCTTAACTTTTTTAGCATATTCCGTTTCTAAATAATGAATAAACTTCGATGCTGATTCTTTTTCATCGCCTTTATTTTCTTTTATTATACTTATATATTTATTTACCAAAAAGTTTAAAGCTTCATTATCGATATTATCAAACATACTCTGTAGAAATATCTTCATCTCATATCTTGCTTCCTTAACTGAGTCAATCCATTCCTCAATTACAGCAGATTTTCTCAAGTTCTTTTTATTAGTTAAATCACTCTTAGAAGTAATACCTGGAACATCAACATAAAGACTCTCTTTCGCACCTTCACCAATCCTATTTCTTCCAATAGCCTGTTTTAATCTATTTAAACTAAGTTCATGCTCGCTGACGATTAAGGTTTTATCAACATTTCTTGAAAATTCTTTAGCATCACCGCCTATATATCTATCTGCACCAAACATTAAAAGTATCTTTTTACCCCGTATTTCTGCTGGAATTTCATCAGGGTTTTCAATTGGCATAGTAGATTCGTCTCCTATATAATAGAGTATACCCTTATTAAAAAATACAGGTATTATATCTTGATTTTTATCTTTAATATTAGATGCTAAGCTAGTAATATCTTTTTCTGCTAAATCTGGTAGACATAGAATATTTTTGCCTATCTCAACTTTACTTATAGCCTCAGATATTCTATCTTTAAGTTTTACTGGATCAGATGATTCCTCTCCTGCTGGCCCTATAGTTACACCCATTTTTTCCACTCTTTCTATGTAACTTTCAATATTGGACTTAACAGTTGTTCTATCTGGTCTAGAACTAATTCCAGTTGTTTCTAAGATTTTATCAAACATTATACCAGGAGTAGCGCCAATACAGTTTAAGCAAACATTAAATTTTGATTGATTCTCTATTTGCCATTCCCTTATAGCATCCTGTTGTGATGGCTCTAATTGATAAAATTCATCAGCAGACAATATAAAATATTGATTTTTAAGCCGTTCTGGTTTGGTTTTTTCTAAAAGACTATTAGCAACCCCTTGAAAGGTACCAGCTTTTGTTTCAGTCAGAGATTGCATAACTTTTTTAGTTAACAAAGATTTAATATCTGTAGGTTTTAACCCCGATAACTCAAGCAGTGAGATTGAAATTTGATGTATACCCTCTATAGATTGCTGATCTCTATATTTTAATTTAAGCGAGGGATCAATCGTACCGACTACAGTTCCTGATTCACCAATAGTTTTAATATCAAATTTTCCGTCTCCAGTTGAAACAAGTCTAAATGTAGTGTTTCCTCCTGGAATATCAACTGTGCTGCCTTTCTCAACTGATTCTAACTTCATACTACCGATATTAATAATTAAACTTATAACATCCTTTGTAAATGTCTTTCCGCTACCAGTATCACCATTTGAATGAACAACTGCATTTTGACGTCCCATTGCACTTGATATCATTGAAGAAACAGCTGATTTTTGATTTTCTGTTAAAGAAGTAAAAGTTATTCCAAAAGGTAAAATTAATGGAGAAAATTGAGCAGATTTTGTATATTCAGGCTGACTACTCATAATACCTTTAAAGCTAGATACCGTTTGATTATCCAACATAGACATAGGTTTTTTTTGTTTAGCTTTGATAAAATCCAATAATGGACTTATTAGATATTCAGATTTAAATTCTTCAAAAGCTCCTGTTCCTGAATTTCCAGCAATTTCTATAGCCATATTATTTTTTATGACTTCAATGGAATTAGGTGTAGGAAATAAATATGCCCTATAAAAATCATTCATTGATGGTTTATAAGTCCTTTTATCATGGTTCTCAGGACTATAGCAATGATACGCAGCAGCATTATGCATTAGCCTTAAATTGGCTTCAAAAAAATCTCTATTCTTAGAATCATTCAAGTTTATATCACCAAACTGTGCATACAACATTTTTCCAATTTTACCTAGTGTTTCTTCACCTAGTTTCTCGTATGCTTTTCCTTTAGTGTTGCCAGGTATTTTATTATTTTCAGATCCAAGAAAATCTAAAAATCCTTGAATAGAAAAACTTTTTTCTGGCTCGCTTAAAGAATTAACATAATTTGTATAATTTTTAAATTGACTTCCAAAGAATCTAAATAAATGCTGTTCACTACCATTGAATGATTCAGGGTTAGAAGAATCAAAACTCTTCATATGATCATAGATAAATTTAGCAAGAGGAAAATTATCAATACCTTCATCTTCTATCTTTTGACAAGCTTTAAGTTGGAATTCAACATTTTCTTTCATTGTAGGACTATAAGAAGCTTCAACTGGGACAAAACTAGGATCAAATGCAATTTCTTCAGGCTTATATTTAAGACCATTTCCTATCTTTTCTTTAGAAGATTCGATCATCTCTGTAATTCTTTTTGATTCACTATGAGTAAATGGCCACCAGTTTTCATTTGGTATAATTTTTTCTAATATTCCTCTAATAGCTTCATCCTTCGCTTTAATAGCAACCAAATAGTCAGAAATTTTGCTATAAGGAAGTTGACTCAACAATTCTGTCTTAATATTTTCAATTGTAAAAGTATGAATAGATGCTTTCTCAAGTCTGTTTAAAACTCTAGTAAAGGCTGTCCTTTCATTTGATTGAATATTAAGATCTTCGGAATACAATGAAAAAACTTCTTCATCACTCACATTTTTGTCAATTTTTCTTTTTTCTCTAAGCTCTCTAATTTTCCGTACTAATGGATCCTTAGAGTACTCTCTTTCTATCGCTGGATCTACAATATTAGTTTTATTAATTGCAACATATAATTTAGCTTTTTCAATCATTGTTGGACTTATATGCTTAGAGGCTATTTCTATAAGTCTTCCAAGATCTTTTTTATCAAAACCTTCATAATTTTTTGTAAATAAAGTATTCATTTTCTCTTTAAGAGTTTCTTGATCAATTGTACTATCAGAATTTAAAGAAGGTACAATGGCTTCACTCAAAAATTCACTTGAACGTAATACCCATCTAGTAAGAGAAGGCGAATTGTAATTAGATCCACTCCTATAATTTCTTTGTATATTAGTTGTAAATTTATTAATTAAATCAGTGAATTCTACATAATCTTTTCTATCATCCTCACTATGTTCTAAATCAAACCAGAACATATCTGTATGAAATTTTTGATTCGCTAAAAAATAAAACATTTCATCTCTTCCATTAGACTCACCACGCTTAGTAGGTCCAGAAAAAGTAGTACCTAGTCCAGCAGTTTGACCTAAACCATCGCTCATCATAAAACATTTATTTGTATCCAAATTGAGAAATCTATTGAAAATAGTCATATTTAAGAAATTTTATTTACTACTTTTTATAGTATACAATTTGCTATTTAAAAAATCAAGTTTTTTGATTTTTATACAAATGACTTTTGTAAACACCAATAAACATAAATTAACTATGTATTTTATTATATTAAATCAGAAAAATTGTTTAAAATTTTTTATGAATATATAAAAAAATTATATAATATATGAGATAAAAAATTAAATTTAAAATGATTTAATTGGCTTTTAAAATTCTAATTTTCAAAATTTATATCAACTTTATTTGATGCATTTAGCTTTGTTTTTTTGGATACTCTTCCGTATTCGTCAATATAGGCGGTTATGCCGCTGTTTGAAACCCTAATAATTGGTATTTTGTTTTCAATGGCTCTAAATTTTGCTGCCACAAAGTGCTGGTATGGTCCGCTTGATGTACCAAACCAAGCGTCGTTGGTTAAATTTACGATTAAATCTGGCGGATTTGAAGGGTCTATAACATTGTTTGGAAAAATTATTTCATAGCAAATTATTGGGCTTATTTTAATTCCTTCAATATCTATGGTTTTATTGCCGTTTCCCTTAGAAAATTCAATATCCCCTTCAGTAATTTTTTTTATAAATGGAAGGTATTTGGAAAATGGTATGTACTCACCAAATGGTACAAGGATAGTTTTATCATAATAATCAATTATTTTTCCATTTTTAAAAATAAATATACTATTCCATATTTTTTCTATTTCGCCATTTTTAACCTCACCTCTTAGGGCGCCGCTTATTAAAATTTTATCACCTATTCCATCAAATTTTGTTCCAAGTACAGAATTTTTTGTCAAAACGTATGGAATTGAGCTTTCAGACCAAATAATTATATCATTATCACCGTAGCCATCTGAAGTGCTTAATTTCATATATTTAGCTATGTTATTTTCTGATTCCTCCCTATCCCACTTTAAGGTCTGCGGTATGTTCGCCTGCACTAATCTAAAATTTAAGTCCAATGTTTTTGACTCTGCATTCCATAATCTTATTATGCCAAATAAAAATAAAAATGATATAATGGATAGATAAAATATTATATAATAATGATTTTCTTTTATAATAATAAGTTTCTTATTTTTATATTCAAAAAGCACATATCCAAATGAAAAAAATAAAACTAAAAGGAAATTAAATATATAAATATTTATATATCGGACAATCTGTATAAATATGTCAGAAAATCCTAGTGTATACGCAAACAGGTTCCATGGAAATATTAAACCACGCATATATTCAAAAAATACATATAAAAAAGAAAAGATCAAGCTTATCACAAACTTGTTTTTTACTTCTGATTTTTTTAAAATATAGAACAATGACAGCGTTGCGCAGCCAAAATATAATGCGCATGCTATAGGTATAGCGACTACCGCAAAAGGGAAGAGCCAAAAATAGGTTTTCACATCAACGAGAAGGGAAAAACTAATCCAATAAAGTTGGCTTAGATAGTATCCAAAGCCAAAAATAGCACCATATAAAAACGACTTTAACAGTTTTTTATCTTCTCCTCCATCAACCAAATCAACTATTTTAGTAATTATGTAATAGAATCCAATAGGCAGAAATATTAATAAATATATTGGCGGAAAAGCTAAACCCGCCAATAATCCAAATAAAAAACTGTTTCTATATTTTTTTATAAGCACAAACTAATTATTATCTTTTGATTTCAAAAAGGCCTCGTCAATTTTTTTACTAAGCTCCCCATATGACATATTTCCTTTCTGTCTTTCACCATTAATGAATATAGTTGGCGTAGAATAAATATTCAAATCTTTCAACTCAATATTTTGTTTATTTAGTAGTCTATTTGCTAACTTTTCATCCTTTATACACGCACTATAACTAACATTTGTAAATCCATTTCTTAAAGCTATTTCTTTTAGATCCTTTGATTGCGTTGATGATTTAGTCCATGTGCCAGCATTATTGAACAAATCGTTCATAACAGCGTATTTAACCTCAGGTCTAGCGCAATATGGCAGCATAACACCCAGTAAAGTATCCTTTTGTATAATAACCCTTTTAACATATTTTACCTTGCCAGCATCAATATAATTAGTTTTAACCTTTTCCATATTTTCCTTATGGAAATTTATGCAATATGGGCATTTAAAACTAGAATATTCAACAATAGAGACAGGAGCATCTTCCTCGCCAATAACATAATCATTTATAAAAGATGTCAAATGGGCGCTATTTGAAGCTTCTTCCTTTCTTTGTTCATTTTTTCTTCTTCCTGGAGTATTAACCTTTGGTGCACTGCTCTTTAGGTTTTCTTTAACCGTTACCTTTACAGAATTATCTTCTTGGTTAACTTCAACTTTTTTATTCAAATCATCTTTATTGTCACCATTTACATAGTCATCAAAATCTTCTAAAACAGATTTTTTCAAAATTACATATCCAGGTCCATTGTCCATAAAATAGCTGGGCGTATTTAATTTATTAAATACAATTGATACAAAAACGATAAGAAAGAATATTACCAGACCTCTTAAATATACAGGTATTTTAGAAAACATATCAACGATATAATAGAAAAAATTTCTTATAAATTTCATATTAAAACCCACATTGTTTTTTTTCATAATATAATTAAAAAATTAAAAATCAATTTAAAATTAAAAAATATAGTTGGGTTTGTTTACCTTATATTAGTATAATCAATTGCAAATAAATTCCGTCTTTGCGAGGAGGTGCAGCGGACGTGGCAATTTTGGGCAGTATTTCACTTCACGAGATTACAACAAAAAACATCGTTTTTCTCACGATGACGAATTATATCAATATAAGATAAAAAGTCCCATCTAGTCTAACTGTTAAAAAATAGTATTAAATATAGTTTTAATGTTATTTAAACATTTTAAAGTATTAATTATTATGCAAACAAATACAGTTAATAAAAAATAAAACACAAAAACAAATCAATATTATAAAAAAGAATAATTAAGAATTATAATCATAATTTTATAATGCAATCTCTCGTCCACTGCTTCTATTTATACTATCAACATGACTTTTTTCTTTAGTGTTTGGATCTAGTTCCACTACTTTGCCTTTAGCTCTTTCCTTTTCAACAAAGGCTGCGCCATATTCTCCTAAATCTTTTATCATATCAAACTGCTGCTTCTCATCAATTGTTCCGTTTTTTACTTGCTCTACAACTACTTCTTTTGCTAACTCTATAAAATCTTTAGTTGGCAAAGTGCCATATGGCGAAAAACCGTGCTCCTTCATCTTCTCAGCCATAAGTTCTTCAGGTCTTGCGCCATATTTTTCTTGAAATTGTCTTTTTTCGTTTTCCAAATCTTCACGTGCAAGTTCCAAATCTTTTTCAGCTACTTCTTTCGCTGTTGGACTTGGCTCGCTTTCTGCATATTGTTTTAATTCTTCATTGAACCCGCGGTCTTCTTGAGCGTCTCTATAGTACCCAAAAGCTATGGCTTTATCCAATTGTTCATCTAAATCCATTTTATCAAAATCTTTAAAAGCCACGCTTAATGCCTCAGCAGTGTTGACACCTCGTTCATACATATTGTTTGCTTGTTTTAAAGACTCCGATGCTTCTGCTTGATTTACTTGACTTTGAACATCGTTATTATACATACCTGCGGCAATACCTATCGCATGACTCTCTCCTACATTTGTAGCATTTCTATCTTCATCAAGCACTTCTTTTACCGATGCTTCCAGTGGCTTTTGTTGTGATTTTGAGTTTCTAGAATCTTGTCTTTCGGAATGCTGTTCTAAAAAATTATCTTTTAGATTAATTTTAATTCTATCTGCAATACTATCTCTTAACATTGCGCTTATCAAATCCATTAATTCATCTTTTTTGTTATTAACATTGGACAATGTAGAACTAGATGGAGTTTGAATTTGGCTATTTTTTTCTGCAATTGCATTTAATTTTTGCTCAACCAAGCCATTCTGAGCCACTTGTAATTTTGCACCTATATCTTTTGCAATTGCGTCTTTAAGAAAAATGGCTTTATTTTTAAGAACAGCACCTTTAACCGCCTCAACCTTTTTTGTCATGTCATTATTCTTTTTACGCAAATTTTGCCTAGCCTTCAATAAATCCCTTAATTGAAGTTTATTTCTACCCTTAGCAGTTTCCTTTAGGGCTGTTTTGCCAGACCTCAAGGCATTTTCTCTTAAATTAGCTAAAGCCAGTTCAGATGGACCTCTTAAACCCATAGTAGCAGCCCTAACACCTTTGGAAACAAGATTAGCCAAAATTCTGTCAATCTCCGCTGCAGACTTTAACGGCAGCATCATGCCTTTTACAAGCATGTATAAAATGCCGTTAAACATTATAAGTGAATATAACGAATTAGAAAAAATCAACCTATTAAAAAAACCGCCGCTATTTTTTAATGTATCAATTTTCTTTCTGATTTTAGCCATTGTTTCCTTTATTGATGTTTCAACTCTATCAAAAAATTTTATAAATACTTTAAGCAGTATATGAATTTGCCATAACAACAGCAATATAAGTATAAAAAATAAAGTAAGCAGTCCGCCGAATATTGCTGGCACAGCCAAAAATAAAAGTATTAAAACCTTTTCAACAATTGATGTTTTTTTCATTAGCTTAAAAGATTCATAGGCATTCTTGAAGCTGTCAATTGAATTCTGTAATTCGTTTTTATATAGGTCAGCAAATTCTTCAATGAACTTTTTCTTATCTTCCGGTTCGTTTTCTTCAATTTTTTCAGATAATTCGTCTTCAATACTTTCCTCTTCATTCCCATATTCATTCTCAATAGATTCTAAAAGGGAATCAAATTTGTCATCCTTAGTTATAGGATTGCCAAACTCATTAATATCGGTAAATTCTTTTTCTATAATCCGCTCATCCTCTTCATCTTTTTTGCGTTTTATTTTATCTTCATTAGCTCTATATGCCTTAAAAATTTCATCAAGCTTATTATTTATCTTTTCTTTTATTTCATCATTAGTGAATGTAGTATTTGATTCTTCAATCTCTTTTAATACCTCATTGGTAACTCTTTGGGCTATCTCATTTTGGTCTATTTGAAAATCCATTTTTAAATATATTATAACACTAATTAAATATTAATTTAAATTAATAGAAAACACAAGAAAAAAAATTAAAAAATATTTACAATTAATATCTTTGTTTGTATTATATAATAACTGAGTTAAATAAAAAATTAAGTTCTGTGAAACAAATTGAAAATTATAATCATAAATTAGTTGAAAAGAAATGGCAAAAATTTTGGGATAAAAATAATACATTTTATTTTAATCCTAGTGATAAAAAAGAAAAATTTTATATGCTTCCTATGTTTTTATACCCTTCTGGTGAAATGCATTTAGGACATTTAAGAAATTTTTCTATTAGTGATGTAATAGCTAGATTTAAAAGACTTCAAGGTTATAATGTTCTTCATCCAACTGGTGCTGATGCTTTTGGACTTCCTGCTGAAAATGCCGCAATTAAGAGAAATATTCACCCTAGTGAGTGGACTTATAAAAATTTAGAAAAAATTATGAATTCCATGTATGCTTGTGGTTTGTCTTTTGACAAAAGTAGAGTTTTTGCCACTTGCGACCCTGAATATTATGGTTTTCAACAAAAAATATTTATAGATTTATATAAACACGGTTTAGCTTTTCAAAAAGAAAGTTATGTAAATTGGGATCCTGCGGATCAAACTGTTTTGGCAAATGAACAAGTTATTGATGGTAGAGGTTGGAGAAGTGATGCCTTAGTTGAAAAGAAAAAATTAAAACAATGGTTCTTAAAAATTACAGATTATGCTGATAAATTGCTAGAAAGTATTAAAAATGGTGATTTAGCTGGCTGGCCTGAAAAAGTTAGATTAATGCAAGAAAATTGGATTGGCAAAAGTCAAGGAGCTACACTTCGTTTTTATATAGATAAAAATGATACTCTTCCTGACCCACTTTGTAATGATGAAGGTTGCGAAAATGATTCTCTCCATGCCTCCCTTTGTAAGGGGGGAAGTTGCGAAGCAACAGGGGGGTTGAGCTTAAAAAAATATATTCCATATAATAAAGATTTAGTTGAAAAAGCCAAAGAACTCAGAAAAAATCAAACACCATTAGAAAAAAAATTCTGGTATGATGTTCTATATAATAAAAGTTTTAAAAATTTAAAATGGACGAGACAAAAACCAATAGATAATTATATTGTAGATTTTTTCTGTGACGAACTTATGTTAGCTATTGAACTTGATGGAGATACTCATTCAAATCAAGTAAAATATGATATAGAAAGAACAAATAATTTAAATAAATTGGGTATTGAAGTAATTAGATATAATAACAAAGATATATATAACAATATTGAAGGAGTTTATTTGGATTTGGAAGAAAAAGTAAATAAAAGAAAAATAGACTTAAATTCTCAACCCCCTGCTGACTTCGTCAGCACCCCCCTTACAAAGGGGGGCAAGGGTGCAGCTGATTTTACCAATACAACTCTTAAAAAGGGGGACAAAGGTACAGCTGATTTTGTCAATACAACTCCTACAAATGGAGGCAAAGGTGTGGCTGATTTTGTCAATACAACTCCTACAAAGGGAGGCAATAGTGGACTTGATTTTATAGAAGTTTACACAACTAGACCTGACACATTATATGGAGCGAGTTTTATTGGTATTTCTGCTAATCATCCATTAGCAGAAAAACTTGCAAAAACTAATAAAGATATAGCAAAATTTATTGAAGAATGTAAAACAACTCCAATAGATGAAGAAAGTTTAGAAACTATGGAGAAGAAAGGTGTTGATACAGGTATTTTTGTAGAACATCCATTTGATAAAAATTGGAAACTTCCTGTATGGATTGCAAACTTCATCTTGATGGAGTATGGAACAGGGGCTATTTTTGCTTGTCCGGCAGACGATCAAAGAGATTATGAATTTGCTAAAAAATATAACTTGCCGATTAAAGTTGTTGTTAGCCCAGATGGAAAAGATTTTGAATTAAATAATGAAGCATATGAAGAAGAAGGTATTGCTATTAATTCTAATTTCTTAAATGGACTTACTACAAAAGAAGCTAAACAAAAAGCTATTGAAAAAATTGAAGAAATGGGAATTGGTAAAGCAAAAACTAATTATAGATTGAGAGATTGGGGAGTTTCTAGACAAAGATATTGGGGCTGTCCTATTCCTATGGTATATTGTGAACATTGTGGTGTAGTTCCAGAAAAAGAAGAAAATTTGCCAATTAAATTGCCAGAAGATGTTGTATTTGATGGTAAAGGAAACCCATTGGCTAACCACCCAACATGGAAATATACAACTTGTCCTAAATGTGGTAAACCAGCTATTAGAGAAACTGATACTATGGATACATTTGTTGATTCTTCATGGTATTTTATGAGATTTGTTGATTTAGATAAAAACAACCCAATTAATAAAGATTTATGTAATAAAATTCTCCCAATAGATCAATATGTTGGTGGTATAGAACATGCTACAATGCATTTAATGTATTCAAGATTTTTTACAAAAGCATTAGCTGATATGGGTTATTTTGATAAATCTATTAGAGAACCAGCAAAAAAATTATTTAATCAAGGTATGGTATGTCATAAAGCTTACAGAAATAAGAAAAAAGAATGGTGTTATCCTTGGAATGTAAAAGAAGAAAATGGAAAATATTTTGATATAAATACAGGTGAAGAATTGACTTGTGAAGGTGTTATCAAAATGAGTAAATCAAAATGCAATGTTGTTGACATCAATACAATTATTGAAGATTATGGGGCAGATTCTGCAAGATTATTTGTATTATCTGATACACCTGCTGACAAAGACTTTGAATGGACAACAGAAGGTATTGAAGGTGCTTGGAAATATATAAATAGAGTATGGAAATTAGGAGCAACTTTTGCAGAAGAAAATGATTTAGATAAATTAAAAAATATTAAAGTTAATAAAACTAATGCTTTATTAATTGAAAATCATAAAGCCGTAAAAGCTGTTAGTTCTTTCCTTGAAAATTTAGAATTTAATAAAGCTATTGCTAGATTGAGAGAATTTTCTAATGCTATTGAAAAATTTACCCCACAAGATGATGAAGATAAAGTTATTAAATATCAATGTATCGTAAATTTAATAAAAATGCTTGCTCCATTTACTCCACATCTTTGTGAAGAATTAAATTCTTTATTAAAACAAACTCCTACACTTGATATTGCTTCTTGGCCTACATATGATGAAAAATTGACTATTGATACAGAAATTACAATAGCTATTCAAGTTAATGGAAAATTAAGAGGTGATATAAAAGTTGAAAAAGATTTAGATAGAGCAAAAGTTGAAGAATTA
>CALXSC010000038.1 GCA_944391025.1 uncultured Rickettsiales bacterium | reverse complement strand
AACTATACTTAAGGATTTGCTGTATAGTTTATTTTATTACTTTATAAACAAATGGAGACCATTATTATGATAAATAATAACGATGTTAAAAGTTTAGCACATACAAAGTGGAATTCCTTCGGCAAACGTCGGTGGGACGACAGGCTCGTGATTGCAGATGCCTTGCTTCGCAAGTCGCCTGCATCCCGCCCACCTTGTTGTTCTTTCGGCAAACTTCGGCATGAGTTGTCAAACTTTAATGCAAGCATTAAGTTTTCCAACATCCAGCCCTTGTTGTTCCTTCGGCAAACTTCGCCCGTAAGTCGTCAAATAAAAAGAAGTAAGCTTCTTTTTATTTTCCGACATTTAGGGCTTGTTTTCTCTGCCAAATTTGCAAAATACCTGCTAATGATGTCCCTATCCCCTCCGGTTTTTACTACCATTATAGTAATAAAAACACAAAGTATTTTTACCGACACAAAATATTATATTATATATTTTTATATAGAATTATTAATTAATAAATTAAGTCGCTCGTTAAAGGTTTTTTGATATCTTGAATACCGGGACTATTTTACAGTATTCGCTACTAATTCTAAGTTGAAATAAATAAAAATCAATAAAATAATAAATTATAGTGATTGTGGTGGGGCGGGGCGGCCGCAGGACTTTTTTTATGAAACGGCTGGGGTTGCAGTGGCTGTTGGTTCTTGAAAGGCTTGGCAGTGGAATTGGCAGAAGCAGTGAAGAAAAAAAGTCCTAAGACGAAAGCGTTAGTCGGTATTTCTATTGTTTTTTTGAAGTTATACAGCGCCCCTGTGCCAAATTTGGATGGTAAGGCTATCGGTTTTTGCAGACTTCTTGCTCGTTTCACTCGCTTCGGCACTTCGTCCAACGATATGCTACCGAAATTGTGCAAGCACATTTCGGTTGGACTTTGTGCTTCAAAAAAAACAATAGAAATACCGCTGCGGCCGCCCCGCCAGTTCATAAAATCACAGTAGCTTATTTAAATATCCGACTATTAAAATTAAATATATTATAAAATTAACTTGAATTTTTAGCTTAAGAGATTATATATATAATTAAATGAATAATAGTCTAAAAAATGTTTGGAAAGAAAGATAAAAAGGGTTCTGAGGATATGGAAAATAAAAATTCTAATATTGAAGAAAATCAAGGGGCACAGTTTGAAGAGGCGATAGAAAATCCTGAAAATGAAGTTAAGGAAGAAAATAAGGAAGATGTAAAGAGCAATCTTGAGGAGGAAAATAAGAAGCTTAAGGAAACTCTTATGAGAACGCTTGCTGAGCTTGATAATACAAGAAAAAGATCTATTGAAGAGAATGACAAAACTGCAAAATATGCAATAAGTAGATTTGCCGAAGATTTAATTCCTGTTATGGAGGATTTTTATCTAGCGTTTGATAGTATAAAGGATGCGGATCTGTGCAATGAAAAGGTAGCTAAAAACTTTTTTGACGGCATTAAATTAACACAGAATGAGCTAAAAAAAGTATTTGACAAAAATGGATTAACACGATTATTTCCTTTGGATGAGGAATTTAATCCTGATTTGCATAATGCTATAGCGCAAATTGAATCAGATGGAGAAGAGGGAAAGGTTGTACAGGTTATGCAGGCTGGCTATATGATTAAAGACAGGCTATTAAGACCTGCTCTAGTAGGAGTATCAAAATCTAAAGCGTAGTTTTTGTATATGAATAGAAAGACGGCCGGTGAAATTTTTGAAATATTGGAGGATAGGTTTGATTTAAAAAATGGAACCGGCTGGGATTTTATAAGCCCATATACTGTACTTGTGTCAACAATGCTTTCCGCACAGGCTACAGACAAAAGTGTTGAAAAAGCTACGGAAGAATTATATAAAGTAGCAAAAACACCAGAGGAAATGGTAGAACTTGGGGAAGAAAAACTCAAAAAATATATAAAATCTATAGGACTATATAATAATAAGGCAAAAAATATAATTTTAATGAGCAAACAATTAATTGAGAGATTTAATTCAATTGTTCCTCAGACTCGTGAAGAACTGGTCTCTTTGGCTGGTGTTGGAAGAAAAACCGCAAATATAGTACTAAATAGCGTTTTTAATATTCCATCAATTGCTGTTGATACCCATGTATTTCGTGTTTCCAATAGATTAGGGCTAACCGATTCCGATAATGTTTTAAAGTCAGAAAGGCAGCTTTTGGATATAGTGCCAGAAAAATATTATAAAAACGTTAATTATAGCCTTGTATTGCTTGGAAGATATTGCTGCAAAGCCCAAAGACCAGAGTGCCAAATTTGTCCAATATATAAACTCTGTGAACACTATAGTAAAACATTAAAAAATAATGATAAAAATTAATAAATTTTTCTTGAAAAATTTATTTAAAATTGTAATATAGATTTATATTGCCGAATCGTCTAATGGTAGGACAACGGATTCTGATTCCGTTTATCTAGGTTCGAGTCCTGGTTCGGCAGCCATTAAATCAAATTTTCAATAAAATTATACGAATAAAATTCATTAAATCTTGTAGATGCTTGTGATGGCTCAATAGATTAACGTGCACTGTGCGCCTAATCGTGTTATAGCTTGACTATAAAAATATATTCGCTAAAATAAAATTGCCAACAACCAAATGGCTTTTCAAGTTATAGCTTGACTATAAAAATATATTCGCTAAAATTATATAATAATCTAAAATATAGATTAGTTGGTTATAGCTTGACTATAAAAATATATTCGCTAAAATATAGGCTACAAGCAATCTTGATTTTTCAAGTAATTGTAGCCATTTTTAATTCAAAAAAACTATAAAAATTTTTATAAAATAATTGAATTTTTTTTTATTTTTAAAACCTTTTTATAGCTTTCCCTTTGGTCGTTTTCTGAAAAGCAAACTGGAGGTAGAAAATATATTACGTTTCCAAGCGGTCTTAGAAGTAACCCGGCTTTAAAAAACTTGTTTTTTAAATTATTGCTAAAGTCAGAGCCGTAACCACTATTATTTTTAATTTCAAAGGCCGATATTAGTCCTAAGGTTCTAAATTTTTCTAAAAAATCATATTTTTCCAGTTTTGATAATTCTTCTTTGTGTATGTTATTTATATCTTGTATTTTTTTCAAAACATTAGTTTCTTCAAATATTTCTAATGAGGCTATTGCTGCGGCACAGGCTAATGGATTTGCTGTGTAGGAATGGCCGTGCAGGAATGTTTTATTGCTGTCGCTGCTGAAAAATTCTTTATATATTGCATCGGTTGTTATTGTTAGTGCCATTGGCAGAGCGCCTCCGGTTAGTGCCTTTGATAGGCATATTATATCAGGTATTATTTCCGTTTGCTCGTATGAAAACATTGTGCCTGTTCTGCCAAATCCGGTCATAACTTCGTCAAATATTACTGGTATGTTATAGCTTTGAAATAGTTTGCATATTTTGTTTACGAATTCTGGTCTAATCATTCTCATGCCGCTGGCGCCTTGGATTAGTGATTCTAAAAAAAAGGCTGAAATTTCTTTATTCTTTTCTTTTAGTAATTTTTCAGCAAATTCTAGTGATTTTTTTTCTTTTTCTTCAATGTTTTTGTCGCCTATCCAGGTCTCTGGGAATGGTATGTTGTCAACCTTGAATAATAGCCTTTCAAATGGACTGTAGAATCCGCATGATTTGCCTAGGGACATTGTGCCTACTGTGTCTCCGTGGTAATTGCCTTCCATTGTTATAAACAGCGTTCTATTGTTATCGTCTTTGTTCTGCCAATATTGATATGTCATTTTGAGAGCTATTTCAATTGCGGTTGAACCATTATCTGAAAAGAAAACCTTTGATAGTTTAGGATTTAGAAAATTTTGCAGTTTTTTTACGAGATTGACTGCTGGTTTATGTGTGAAGTTTGCGAATATTAAATGTTCCAGTTCCAAGGCCTGTTTATGTATTGCATCAGCAATTTTTTTATTGCAATGGCCATGGCAGTTTGTCCACCATGATGATACTAAATCAATATATTGTTTTCCATTTTCATCATATAGGTAGGCGTCTTTGCCTTTTACAATATTTATATTTAATGGTGCTGTAGCCTCTTGTGTAAAAGGGTGCCATATATATTTTCTATCAAATTCAGAATAATTCATTTTTTCCTCGCTATTATAAAATTATAATTATATGTTAAATTTAAAGTATTGCTACTTATAAAATCACATATTTTATTTTTTGTCAATTTAGTTTTATTTATTGTATTAACACCAGTGTCTTTGATGTGCCTTAGTATTTCATTTGATGTGTTAAACCTTAATACTTTCTTTTTATCATCAACCATTATTATTTTAAATTTTTTTTCCAATATTTCCAATAATTTTTTATTGTTTAGATAATTTAAAGATATATTTAACTTTTCATCTATTTCTTTAAAATTATCATTGATAAACATTGAAAATGCAAATATCCCATTGGTATTTAATTTATCAAAAACTTTTAAAGTAAAACTTTCAAAATCATTAAGCCATTGAAATACGGAACTTGATATAATTAAATCTAGATGGTTTGGCATTTCAATTTTTTCTATATCACCGCAGATAAAGTTATTGCTAAATTTATTTATGTAGCTAAATGAATCAGGCGTTAAATCATTTAGAATAAGATATTTATATTTGATATTGTTGCTTATTTCCTCTGTTAAAAATCCGCTTCCACATCCAATTTCTAATATAGTATTGAAATTTTTGCCTACCTTGTCCCCTATTAATTTAATTAACTCTTTGGCTATGTTTTTTTGAATTATAGCGTTTGAATTGTATTTTGATAGGTTTTTGCCAAATTTTTCGCTATTTAACATTTATAATATCATCCCACGTGTTAAATAGATTAAATATATAATGACCGCAGTCAAGCACTGTAAATTTTTTATTTTCCCAGGCTCTTTTTTGATTTTTGAATGGCACTATAATATCTCTTTGCCCAATTATTATTCTATCAAAATCTCCATTGAACTCATTATTTTTATAGAAATTTTCTATTGATTTTACTTCATTTAATTGAGATGCAAAATCTCTATTTGGTGTTTTAAAATCTGCATAGCCCATATTTTTAAAAAAAGATTTTATACTGGTTTTACTTAAATTATTTATGGTTGCGTTAAATATTTTTGTTGGAATTCCATATCTATCGTCTATGATTTTTAG
>CALXSC010000037.1 GCA_944391025.1 uncultured Rickettsiales bacterium | reverse complement strand
AAGCTCCAAACCGGTAGTCGTTGTGTTGGTTTGTTCATACTTGTTGAACGTATCTTTCCAGTTGACTGTAGGTATTACAGTATCGGTTGATGTAATTGTTTCTTCAGTAGTTTTATTGTATTTTTCTTTTAACTCATCTGAAAGTCCGAGTTGAATGTTACTATCTTGAGCTTTCAAAATCTGTGCGTTGAACTCTTTCAATTCTCCATTGAAGTTTATATCTGAGATTGTAACCGTGCCGGTTGAGCCTGTCCCTGTTGTAATTGTATCCGGAACCGGCGCAAGTTTTGTTAAATCTACATCCACGGTATAATTTGCATTTTCTGATGATGTAAGCCGGTTTATTTGATAATTCTCGGATGTTCCGTTTGCCAATTGAACAGTACCACTGTTTGTGTTAAGGTTTGTCGTTGAATCTGCAAACGCAGTTTCATTCATGTATAGGTTTGTATCGTTAAGGCTAGCGTTCGCATTGATTACGGAATTATTTAGTATTACTTTTGAGGTGTTATCCCCCGTAATACTTAAATTATATTGATAACCATCTCTTGTAGTTCCATAAACGCCAACATAACCTCCATCTATTTTATCTTCAAAATGAACCGTACCATTATTGATAGAATTAAGAGTTAATGTTGGATTTTGTATAACTGAACTGGATTGTGTTTCCACAAATATAGCATTATTATCATTTGAGGTATGATTTCCTTTAAAGAAGGAAAGGCCATTATCTGCAATTATATTTAAAGATTTATTTGTATATATGGCACCACCATTACCTCCAATTGTATAATTATCAAAAAATATTGAATTTTTTATTCCACCATTTAACTGACCGTTTTCATTTAATTCCCCTATTGTACCAGAATTAAAAATAGCACCACCAGAGCCAAAAGATACAGATGGAGATTGTGTATAATTATTAACAAACTTTCCAGTTATATTTTTTATAATCCCATTGTTAGAGATAGCACCACCATAACTAATGCTATCTGATATCGTATTATTACCATAGAAATTCCCGGAGATATTATTTATTGTTCCAATCCGATTATAAATTGCACCGCCATTAGCAGTACTAGATGAATTTATTGAGTTTTCAATAAATTCACCAATTATATTATTAATATTACCATCATTATAAATCGCTCCACCAATACCAAAATATCCATTACTATAATTTTTGATAAAATCTCCTGTGATATTATTTATTGAATTGCTATTATAAATTGCACCTCCACCAGAGGAAGCATATAAACTTATTGGACCATTTTTTTCTGTATTAGTATAATTCCCGATAAAATCGCCTGTTATATTGTTTATATTATTTGTATTATAGATAGCTCCACCTAGGGCATTCTTTGAAAAACTTTTTTTTGTGCCGCCAGTATAAATATGAGAAACATAATTATTTAAAAAATTACCAGTTATATTATAGATGTTTCCATTATTATTAATTGCCCCACCAAAAGAATCTTTATCCACCCCATTTGCTGAGTTATAGTCAGGAGAAAGACCATTAGAAATAAAATCTCCTGTTAAATTATTTATTGTCCCATCATTATAAATTGCTCCGCCATATCCTATTGCATTATCAATAGTATTCCTAATAAAATTACCTACAATATTGCCAATTTGACTTTTATTATAAATAGCACCCCCAAAGCCACTTGCTTCAGAACTAGAAATAATATAGTTAGCAACGAAGTCTCCTGTAATATCTTCTATAGAACCTTTATTTGATATTCCACCGCCATAAACAGGATAATAACCACTTGCTGAAGGGAAATTCCTTACCCCGTTCAGAATAAAATTACTTGCTAAACTTCCCAAGTTAATATTATTATTTATTGCTCCACCTTCATCGCCAATTTTATTGATATAATTACCGGTATCGTTATAGTTATAGTT
Source organism: uncultured Rickettsiales bacterium (assembly GCA_944391025.1). Lineage (GTDB taxonomy): Bacteria > Pseudomonadota > Alphaproteobacteria > Rickettsiales > UBA1997 > CALXSC01. The sequence continues at coordinate 2,242 of CALXSC010000037.1, read as the reverse complement.
ATAAATAATATTGCTATTTATAATCGGAATACGACTTACTATTTGGGTATCACCTGCTCCATACTCATTTTTTTGTAAATTAACATCATAATTTAATGCTTCAAAAGTTTTTGTTTTATCATTCCATTGATATTGTATAATTGTATTGTTACCAATACTTTCTGCATCTGTAAGGTAATATAAACTATTTGGGAATTCTGAATAATCATAAGTATAATATGTAGTGGATTCACCATTCTTAAGATAAAATAAAGCGTTATCGGCTGTTGTTTCAATTAAATAACTATTCCCAATATTTGATAGTGAACTTAACAGTTTAAAATTATCTGTTGAATTAGGTGTAAAGTAATACGTTGTACCCGCAATCTCTAAGGGAATTGAGTTGTTGTTTTCTATTGTACTTAATTCATATACAGAGTGACTACCTGACAGATATTGAGCTGCAGAATCCTTCATATTAGTCAGTGTTCCATCTTCTGCATTTGAAATGTTCATGGTAAAGCAACAGGATACTGTTAATGCTAGTCTTAAAACATTTTTCAACAAACCATTTACTCTCTTTCTCATATGCGTTACCTTTTTTAAATACACCATAATATTCATTTTGGTGTATAATGCTGAAAAAAGAGATTAATCGCTTATTTTCAAAGTTAGATATTCTTTACATTTTGTAAAAAATACATCAAAAGTATTAAAGCTTTTTATTGTCATGTCCGTAAAAATATGCTATAAAAGGTAGATAATGTAGAAATTACATCAATATGAATAATTCTATGCCTTTTGAAATGGTGCATTTACAGCTCAAACTGGCGGTAGCTGTTATCAATTTGATCCTGATTTATTCCTATATAACGTAAAGTTATCTGAGGTGATGAATGATTAAATATCATTTGTAACATCGCAACATCTTTGAACTGGTTGTAATGGTGATAGCCAAAACTCTTGCGCATACTGTGTGTGCCGATATTCACATCAATTCCGACAGCTTTACACGCGTTATTCAGCATCCTGTAAACCTGAGAACGATCTAGGCGCATCTGCTTTTGACTCAGGAATAATGGTTCGTTGTCCGCTTTGTTTTTTATAAACTCATTGATAAGCTTTTTTAATTTATCATTTATCGGAAACCGCTTGCATTTTCCTGTTTTCTTTTCGGTTAGCTCTATGTGGGTTTTGTTTCGTACATCTTTTACGTTCAGCGCAAGAATATCCGATACCCTTAATCCTGAATTACAGCCTAAGACAAATAACAACCTGTTACGTTTGCTTCTATTTGCAAGATAATCTTCAACAGCTCTAATCTTTTTCTTATCCCTAATAGGTTCAACCAGATGTTTCATATCTTTTCCTTTCTTTTTACACCAAATGCCACAAAGTAGTGCATTTATTTAATATAAATTTCAGGATAGATAAAATAAAAAGCAGGATTAAACCTGCTTTTTGGTTATACTGTCGGAGCGGAGCGCCAGTAACCTCTGACTTCTGTGCCGTCCTCTCTGGTGTAAGGTCTTACGTAAACCAGTCCGCCGCCGCGCATACTTGCAAGTTCCAGGTCTGACTCATAAGGTATTCCGATACTTTTCAATTGCGCCATTATGGCTGATTCATTGTCGGTGTATTCATCACCCGTCATTTGAGAAATTGCTTCCCGTGAAAATATTTTACTGTCGCCCGTTGCAGGGTTAAGGTAGCCGGAGTAGTCAACTTCTTGTTTTTGAGGTTTTATTAACCCCTCTTTTAACTGTTGTTCTATAATTGGGAGGTTCTTGTAAAATTCATTAGGTGCCATATCGCCTATTTCCTGAGGGGTGAAGATATGGTTGCCATTTTTATCTACATTCATTTCTATACCAACTTTAAATAGTTGTGAAGGCTGAGTATGAGTTACAGGTTTTGCGGTTTGTGGATGTACATCAGCGGGAATGTCACTTTTTAGACCTGTTATTTCAGATACATCATATCCGCCAAATTTCTTCATGTAGTTTTCTACACTTGTTCCTAATTTATCTTTGGGAATATCTTTACCATTGCTTGCAAGGTATTGCATAACACTTCCAGGTCCCTTAAGATGTGCAGCAGCTAAAAGTCCCCATTGAGTTATTTTGACTCCGTTAATTTCTTTACCAATATATCTGTCTGCCCCATGCGCAGTTAATTGTCTTCATTGGGCTTGTTTAAATGCCTTTTGAGCATTTTCCTGAGCTTGCTTATTTTTTAGAAAATCTTGCAAGCTATAAACACC
>CALXSC010000036.1 GCA_944391025.1 uncultured Rickettsiales bacterium | reverse complement strand
ATTAACTAATATAACTACATCAAGAATAAAAAGTATAGCTAATTACTTTGTAAATATATTGAGTTCTATATTAACATATCAGTTAAAATTAAAGATGGGATGGATGTAAAAAGCGAAGTTGGGGTTATATTTAATTATCGATTATAAATATACTTATTGCATATTCCTAATTCTTACATCAATACTCTTGTCGTTTTTTAATAGTTCAACGAGTTTTTCTATATTCGTATCGCTATAGTGGTATGGATATAGAATTGGGGCTTTTATCATGCGCGCTGCATGCACTGCCTGTTCTAGCGTCATTGTATATGGCTGATTTACAGATATAAAAGCAATGTCTATATTCTTGAGGTTTTTCATTTCTGGTATATCTTCAGTGTCGCCAGAAATATATATTCTTACATTATCCATATTCAAAATATATCCATTATCCCTGCCTTCTGGATGGTACTTTAATCTATCTGGCGTTGTATTGTATGCTGGAACCGCTTCAATTTGGAAATCATCATCAATTCTTAACATTTCACCATTTTCTAGAGTTATACCTTCTTCTATTATTTCCTGTGAATTTCTATTGAGTATTATTTGCGTATTTCCTTTTTTAAGAATATCTATTGCATGTTTATCTAGATGGTCATGGTGCTCATGGGTTATCAAAATTATATCAGCCTTTGGAAATTTTGTATAGTCAGTATATTCAGAAATTGGATCAATTTGAATTACCTTATTTCCAAATTTAATCATAAGGCTTGCGTGTTTTATGAATGTGATTGAAATTTCTTTACTATTTTCGGTTTTAAAAGTATCAGTTTTAAAATTTTCCATTTTTAACTCCTTTGCGTTTGTGTTTGAAAAAAATAATGGCAATAAAAGTAAAATTTTTAATATTCTATTCATATAATATGCAGCAAACTAATAATACAACTATAAGTTTAATTTTATAATTTGCAAGTATTTTATATTATATTTCTATTGTATTTTTAAAATTATGACAAGGTATTAAATGATACTTCTGGCAAATGTGAAAGTGTTGAAAATAAAGTTGTTTACTAAAGTTTTTATAATGATAAAATGATTTTTTCTATTGATATTTATTTTATAGAATCCTATTATTGAAGTCAGTAACAAAAAATATTTTAAAATGGAGAAGAAAAAGTATTATCCTGATGCAGATCAGAATTTGGATTTTGCAAAAATGGAAGAGAAGATATTAGAATTTTGGAATAAAAACAAGATATTTGAAGAATCTATTAACATTAGAAAGAATGGCGAAGAATTTGTATTTTATGATGGTCCTCCATTTGCTAGTGGGTTGCCGCACTATGGACATATGCTTGCAGGTTATATAAAAGATACTTTTGCGAGATATCAAACAATGAAAGGTAAGAGAGTTGAAAGAATTTTTGGTTGGGATTGTCATGGACTTCCAGCAGAAATGGGTGTTGAAAAAGAAAGTGGTATTAGTGGCAGAAAAGCTATTGAAGAATATGGAATAGACAGGTTTAATGATCTATGCAAAACTTCTGTTATGAAGTATGTTAATGAGTGGAAACATTATGTAAATCGTTCTGGAAGATGGGTTGATTTTGATAATGGCTACAAAACAATGAATCTCAAATATATGGAAAGTGTTATATGGGTGTTTAAACAACTATATGACAAAGGTTTGTTATATGAAGATTTTAGAGTTATGCCATATTCTTGGACTTGTCAAACTCCAGTATCAAACGCTGAAACAAAACAAGATAATTCCTATAGGGAAAAGGCTGATAAGGCTATAACTGTTAAATTTAAATTAGAAAGTGTCCCTGACTTTATCAAAGAAATTTCTCCAGATATTGATAAAGTAAATATGCTTGCTTGGACTACAACTCCTTGGACTTTGCCTTCAAATTTAGCCTTAGCTGTTAATAGGGATTACGATTATGTTCTTTTGAAGAAAGATAATGAATTTTATATTATTGGCAAGGAAACTCTTGGAAAATACAAGAAGGAACTAGCTGTAGATGACAAGGGAAATTTTGATATTTTGGCTGAATTTAAAGGCGAAAAGCTCGTTGGACTTCACTATGAACCAATTTTGCCATATCTGAAAAATTTGCCAGAGGTGCAGGCTAGTGAGGCTGCTTTTAGTATTCTTCATGGCGATTATGTTACTACTACTGATGGCACTGGCATAGTTCATACGGCGCCTGGGTTTGGTGAAGATGATAATATGGTTTGCAAGGCGGCTGGTATACCTACGGTTTGTCCAGTTGATGACGGTGGAAATTTTATAGCTCCGATAGATGAATTCGTTGGAAAGCAGGTTTTTGAAACTAATGACCTTATAATAATCAAGCTCAAAGAAGAGGGCAAGTGGCTAAAGACTGAACAGTATTTGCATAACTATCCTCACTGTTGGAGAACGGACGCTCCTTTAATCTATAGGGCATTGCCTTCTTGGTATGTAAATGTTGAGAAGATAAAAGAAGAAATGATAAAGAACAATCAGGAAATAAACTGGATACCAGCCCATGTTAAGGATGGAAGATTTGGAAAGTGGCTAGAGGGTGCCAGGGATTGGTCTATTTCTAGAAATAGATTTTTTGGTTGTCCAATACCTGTTTGGAAGAGCGATAATCCGGACTATCCAAGGATTGATGTATATGGGTCAATTGCTGAATTGGAGAAGGATTTTGGCGTAAAAGTTACAGATTTGCATAGACCATTCATAGATAACTTAACTAGACCTAATCCAGATGACCCTACTGGAAAATCAAAGATGGTTAGGGTTACTGATGTTATGGATTGCTGGTTTGAAAGCGGTTCTATGCCATACGCGCAGAAGCACTATCCATTTGAGAACAAAGAATGGTTTGAGAACCATTTTCCTGCGGACTTTATTACTGAGGGTGATGGACAATTAAGGGGCTGGTTCTATGTTCTATTGATTCTATCAACGGCTCTATTTGATAAACCGGCATTTAAGAATTGTATTTCTTATGGTATTGCTGTTGATGAGACGGGTAAAAAATTATCAAAAAGACTTAGAAATTATGTTGATCCATTAGATGTATGTAATTTATATGGTTCTGATGCTTTAAGATGGTTTATGATTAAAAGCCCGGTTTTAAAAGGTGAAGAATTAAGAATTGATAAGGATGGAAGGGATATAAAGGAGACTCTAAGGATGTCCATAAAACCTATTATTAACTCATATAATTTTTTCTGTATGTATGCCAATAGTGATGGAGTAAAGGGAAAACTTATTAATAGGTCCAATAATATGATGGATAACTATATACTTTCAAAATTGAAGAGAACTATAGAAAATATTAAGCTTTCTATGGATAGCTATACTCCATCAACAGCTTGTAAAGAGACGGAGGAATTCTTTGAAGTTTTAAATAACTGGTATATAAGAAGAAATAAGAATAGATTCTGGAAATCTGAACATGACACCGATAAGATAGAGGCGTATGATACTCTATATACAGTTTTGGTTAAGATGTCTGAGGCTATCGCTCCATTATTGCCTTTTACAACTGAATATATTTGGAAAGGTTTGACTCAAAATAATTAGTTTTTGAAAAAATTATATAAAGCTAGCCAATTTAATATGGCTAGCTTTTTGTAATCTAAAACCCCCAGTTAGACTGGGGGTTCAGTTTAGCTTTAGCGATGAGACATTATGACATAGTCGCATTCCATTTGTTTTAGTTTATTCTTGTAAAAATACTCCATTTGTTTAACTATACTTAAGGATTTGCTGTATAGTTTATTTTATTATTTTATAAACAAATGGAGACCATTATTATGATAAATAATAACGATGTTAAAAGTTTAACACATACAAAGTGGAATTGCAAGTACCATATAGTATTTGCACCAAAAATATCTGTATCATCTTTTATGGGGTTCTTAAAAGGTAAAACTAGTATAATGATATATCAAAAATATGGTAATATGAAATTCAAATATAGAAATAGAAATTTTTGGTGTAGAGGAT
>CALXSC010000035.1 GCA_944391025.1 uncultured Rickettsiales bacterium | reverse complement strand
GGAAGGTCTATATGCTTCAATTAACAAATTTAGTTTAAAAGGTGCAAGTGTACTGATTCAAGAAATGATTACCAAAGCTACTGAAACTATTATTGGCGTAAATTCTGATAAGAATTTTGGCAGAGTTATGGTATTTGGTACTGGCGGTATATATACTGAAGTTATGAAAGATACAACATTAAGAATTTTGCCTACCAGTGACTTTGATGAAATGATAAAGGAAACTAAGGTTGGTATAATACTTAACGGTGTTAGGGGTGAAGAACCTAAAGCTGTTAAACCTTTAGCTGAAACGTTGGCTAAGGTTCAACAATTAGTTCTTGAAATACCTGAGATTACAGCAATTGATGGAAATCCTGTTTTAGTTACAAAAGATAGGGCTGTTGTTGTTGATTTCAAAATGCTATTAAAATAGTTAATTAAATTTCAAGTATTTCAAAATCGCTCTCTTTAATAAAAGGGAGCGATTTAAAATTATTATTAATATGTTTTGTGAAAGCTAATAAAAATTAGAGGAAATATAAATATCTCCCCTAATCTACTATTAAAATATTCCTATTTAACTATGGTTACTTTTTTAACATCTATTTTGTTTTTTTCAAAATGTTCTTTGTCGTATTCACCATATACTTCAACCAAAGTGTTTTCGTCAACATTTTTTAATTGACTGTTAATTTTCTTATCAATATCTAGAGTTATTTCCCCAGTTGAATCTTTAAATAAATATTTTTCTTTTCTTATTTTTTTAATAATATATCCCCTTAGAGTAACATATTCGTCATCTTTAATATTTTTAAGGTCTGCAACAGTAATAACATCACCATTATTATCTAAATACGGGCTATTTGACTTTTTGACTGTTGTATTTTGCGCAACTGTTTGTGTGTAACCGCTTACATCAGCATAGGCATTTAATCCACTGATTGCAAAAAATGCCATTAATAAATATATATAACTTTTTTTCATGGTTTTTTTCAAGTTATTGATAATATACAATTATAGAACGAACTTTTAATTTGTCAAACAATTGCTAAAAATAAATTATATTGAATTTACTTGCATTATTGGCATTTTTAAAAATATTTTTTACATCAAAAAGTTGAAATATTAAAAATGAATTTGTTTCTATAGTGAATTTTGTTCCAAAAATGCATTATAGACATTTTCCATTAAGCAAGCTATTGTCATTGGACCAACACCGCCTGGTACTGGAGTTATATAGCTTGCATTTTCAATAACATTTTCAAAATCCACATCTCCGCATAGCCCCTGCTCTATTCTGTTTATTCCAACATCTATAACCACAGCGCCATTCTTAACCATATCTTTTGTTATAAATTTTGGTTTTCCTATTGCCACTATTAAAATGTCAGCCCACAGACATTCTTCCTTTATATTTTCAGTTTTGCTATGTACAATTTTTATAGTGCAATTCTCATTTAAAAGGAGCTGAGCTACTGGTTTTCCAACTATATTTGATCTTCCTACTATACAAACCTTTTTACCATTAAGTTTATCGCCAATAACTGATTTTATTAGTTTTATACATCCCTTTGGAGTGCATGGCAGCATTGATTTATCAAAATTAAAATCACCAATAAACATACTTCCAACATTTAGCATATGAAAACAATCAACATCTTTTTTTGGAGATATTGATTTTATTATATTTTTATCATTTATATGCTTTGGCAGCGGTAATTGGACTAAAATTCCGTTTACATCATCGTTATTGTTTAGTTCATTGATTAAATCTATTAGTTCCTTTTCTGTAATTGTTTCCTGAAGTTCGTATTTTAAAGATTTTATGCCGCACTTTTTACATGCCTTTTCCTTGTTCCTTACATAAACTTCGCTTGCTGGGTCATTGCCAACTATTATAACCGCTAGACATGGGACTTTATTGCTAGTTTCTGCTATTTTTAGGACTTTATCTTTTATTTTATTTTTTAAATTATTGGATAAAGCTGTGCCATCTATAATTTTTTGCTCCATAGAAATATTTAAAATTAACCATATTAAAAATATATCACATAAACCAAAAAGTAAAGAATAAAATTATTGATTGTATGTTAATAATTGTTTGGCCATTAGAGTAACAAACAATATAGTCACCCTGCCCCATACTATTTCCTTAATATATTTAGGACTTCAGATATATATAATGTATGGTAGTCTTTATCTGGATACCATTGTCCATCAATTTTTTTATCTAGAAATAGAGATGGGTCGTAATTTTGGGTATATAACTTTTTACAAATTATTGCATTTTTAGCTTCTGTAAATATTGGCGTATCGTTAAAAAAATCAAGGGTTAGTTTTGAATTTTTAATTTTATCTTCATTTCTGCCGGATGTAGTGCCCATATAGTTTAACGTTTTTCTATAATCATCATCAAAAAAACATAGAGAAAATGTATCCAAATTATCAACAAATTCTTTTGTATATCTCTGGGGCCTTATAACAACATAACTTACATTTTTATTCCACATGACACCTAGTCCGCCCCACGAAGCTGTCATTGCGTTTGCTTTATTTTTGTCTCCAGCAACTATCAACATCCAATCATTGCCTATTAATTTAAATGGACTTATGTTGAAATCATTTGGATTAATTTCTTTGAAGTTAGTCATATTGTTCTTTGTTTTATTAATATAATTTCAATATATAGTTGAAAAGCTCAATAATCAAGTATTTTTATTTTATATGATAAAACACGGTAATTTAGTATTTAAAATAAATATACTTAAAGTAAAACTTTATTATTTTTATCATGGAGTTTCTTCCAAAAATTGTAGACTTTTTTATCTGTATGTTTGAAATAATTTTCATTGAATTTTTCGTTTATATAGTAATTTATATACCATCTGCTGCTTCTGGTTTTTCTATATTTATCAGGCATGCACTGTGGCGGATCCGAGAATTTGTTTTCCTTGATTTTTGGGCATTCCATATTTCTTATCATTGGTTCGCATTTATGAATTTTTCCATATCTCTTTGTATATTCATTTGCTAGTGCCAATCCATATTTTTTAAGCCAAAGCCAATTTCCTGAAGATTTTGCTGCCCAGATGCTGCATGGATGTTTTAGGTGCGTTGGTTTATAAATTGGCATTTCGTCGTTTAAAAATAACGCATTGGACAATAGTTGCGTAGTTTCAACAATCATTTTAACAACCCTTTTATCATCCAATAGTTTTGCATTTAAATTAGTGTCGTATAAAAAATAGAAGATATTCATAATTATTAAAACGAATACCTCCTATTATTGAAAATAAAATTTTATTAAAATATTTCAGTCTCTGAGAAAAAGAAACTAATTTCTCTACCAACGCTATTTAAAGAGTCTGAACCATGAACGCAGTTTTCTTGAATGCTTGTTGCATACATTTTTCTTATAGTTCCCTCGGCAGCTTCTGCAAAATTTGTCTTTCCCATTAACTCCCTATTTTTTAATATTGCGTTTTCACCTTCCAAAACCTGTACAACGATAGGTCCGGAAGTCATAAAGTTAATTAGATCTTGGAAAAATCCTTTTTCACTGTGCTCCATATAGAATCTTTTAGCCTGTTCAGTGGTCAATACTATCATTTTTTGCGCCGCTATTCTCAGACCATTTTCTTCAAACTTTGAGTTTATTTTTCCAATTAGATTTCTTCTGACTGCATCAGGTTTTAATATAGATAAAGTTCTTTCAATCATTTTTTTATAAAAAATTTATAACATAACTTTTTATAAAAAATTAAACTATATTTTTCAAGTAAAATTTTATTTTTACTCTATTTTTAAAATGACAATAAAAAGCTTGAAATTATCATTTTTAAAAATTATATTACTAATAATAGTGAAATAAAAATATTAATAATATAGGAAAATCAAATGTTTGGAAAAGAAATTAATCTTTCAAAGGGAAATACATCTATTATTTCTAAGGATCTGAATATAAAGGGAAACTTAAATTCTGAAGGTCTATTGGAAATTGAAGGTAAAATTGACGGAGATATTAATGGAAATATAATTACATTAAGGGAGACTGCTTCTGTTAGCGGCAATATAACAGCTAAAACTTTAAATATCAAAGGCAAATTTACCGGTATAATAAAGAGTGAAAGAATTAATATTTCCGGCAAAGCTGATATAAAAGGAACCCTAGAGTACGTATCCCTATGCGTTGAGGATGGTGCTTCAATTGAAGGCGATTTAAAGAGGGCTTCAGAAATAAAAGCTGTAAGTGGCAAAGCTAATTATAAGTATGATAATAAGGATTTAAAAGACACAAAATTTGACAATAAAGAGAAAGACAAGGAAAATAAATAGCTTATGAAAAAAATTTTATTGATAATTATATTATTTTTATGTATTGGAACGAGTTTGTTTGCTTCAACGCCTGTATCAATACATAAGGATTGGACATTATTTCAAACGCAAATTGATGGCAAAGATATTTGCTATGTAGCATCATTACCAATAAAAAAAGAAGGAAACTATAAAAAAAGAGGTGAACCATATGTTATTGTCACGAGGGTAAAAGGTGCAAACTATGATGAAGTAAGCCTTAGCTCTGGATTCCTATATGACCCTGACAGGGATATAGAAGTTTCAATACTAAAGAGGAAATTTCCAATGTTTTCAAATGAAGAAAAAGCATGGACATATGATAGAAATGACGATGTTGAAATGGTGAAGCAAATGAAAAAAAAAAAAAAAATGTATGTTTTAGGGTATTCAAAGGCCGGAACTATGGCCAATGATACATACTCATTAATTGGATTTAATGAAGCGTATGAAAAAATGATAAATCTTTGTAAATAATTTTATTACTATGGCAAAAAAAAAGAAAAGTACAGTAGACATTAGATTGTTTTTATTTAGAAATATTAAAAAAAGTTTTAAATACTATTTTAAAAATATTCTCTATATTCTTTTTGCAAATATTGTTGGTTTTATTATAATAAATAACTTTTTTAAGACCCAATATGCTATTTTTATAATGAAATTTTTTTCAACGCCAATATCTTTCAATATAGCATACTATGGTTCATTTATTTTATTGTTCTCAACAATTAAAATAATTCTTTATGGAAACACTGTTTGCGTTATGAAAGCAAAAGGTGCTAATGATATTAAAGATCTGTTTTCCTTGGTTATAAAAAGATTTTTACCTACATTGGGTACATTTATTATATATATGTTTGCTGTTTTGTTTCTTAGCCTACTATTAGTAATTCCTGGCATTGTTTTTTTCTTCTATTATTATTTTGCGGTATTTTTATGCGCTGTTGGAGATATCAATAACAAGGAAAAGAATACTATGAAGGTTCTTAACGGTGGAAAAGCTTTGGCTAGAAGCTATAATCTTGTTAAGAATAATCTTATTAGATTTATGCTGCTTACAATAATAATGGTTTTAATAACATATGCTCTACAGGTTGGAGTTATAACTCTAATTGTGAGGTTTGGTTTTGTTATGAATAATTTAATTTATAATATTGTAAGATTTTGTATATTTGACCTGATTATTATATATAGCGCACTTATGTTTACTAAATTTGAAAGTATTGAGAATGATGTAATAGAGGAAGAATTCAAAAATAACCAGGAAGAACAAGCTATGTTAAATCAGGCTGCCATAAATAACTTTAAAACAAAAAAATAGGAATTTTATGTACGACTTTTTAGTTGATTCCCATTGTCATTTAAATATGCTTCAAGACGAAAAAAATCTTGATTTAGGTGAAGTTGTGGATAGAGCTAATAAAAATGGTATTGGAATTCTAAATAATATTGGAACCGAGATAAAAGAATTTGATGATGTTCTAAAAACTGCAAAACAATTTGATAATGTGTATGCCAGTTTGGGCGTTCACCCGTCAAATATAGTAGACGGAGTACAAACGCTTGATATTCTTAGAAGGTATGCTAAAGACGAAAAAGTTATAGGCATCGGTGAGAGTGGCTTAGAATACTTTTATGAACCGGTTAACAAAATACAACAGAAGAAAAATTTTGAAATTCATATTGAGGCTGCAAGACAGGAAAAACTACCATTAGTTATTCATTCAAGGGCTGCTGACGAAGACATGATTGATATTTTAAAAAGCGAAATAAAAAACGACGAATTTAAATTCGTTCTACACTGTTTTTCGTCGGGAAAAGAATTGTGTTGGACTGGATTGGATTTAGGAGGATATATTTCAATATCCGGTATAGCTACATTTAAAAATGCTGAAGACTTAAGAAATATAATAAAGGATGTGCCTTTAAACAGAATGCTTGTAGAAACTGATTCGCCTTTTTTGGCGCCTACTCCATTTAGGGGACAAACAAATGAACCGTCATATGTAAAAAATATAGTTAATTATTTAGTGGACTTTTTAAAAATTGATTTTAATATAATACAGGATAGTACAACCAAAAGTTTTATTACATTATTCAATAAAGTTAAAATAAGAGGATAATATGAAAATTTTTAAATATTTATTAATTTTTTTTGTTATATCAACAGGTTCATACGCTGCAAAATTAGATGACTATATAAAAATAAGCCAAAATGGAAAAGTAGACGTTAGCGGTAACAGTTTAAATAAAACCTTAAGCGATATTACAAAATCTACTCAAGATGAAATAATTAAAAAATTAGATGTAGAAATCCAAAAACTGCAGGATAGCATTAATAAGAATATCAATAATATAACGACAAAGTTTGATACAGAAATACAGAAGGCTACAGATAGAATAAATAATAATATAATTGGTAAAGGCGAAAAGTTAATTGATGACGCTACAAATCAATATAATAGTCTAATTGCGACTAAAGATAAGATTATTTCTACCGTAGAAAATCTTATGAACAATTTGCCAACATACATATTTATAGCCAAATTAATAGTTGCCATAATAATTTTAGGAATATTTCTATTGGTATTCTTTTTCTGGAGAAGTTATAGTAAAATGAAAGCTCTATCTGCAGCTTTGTTAAAAACTGGGAATTTGGATGCTATAGATAATATTAATAAAAAGTTGGATAAACTTGATGCAAAGATTGATAAACTTATATCAAGCTTGAAATAGTTTATTATAAAATTGTAAAAAATAAGAGGTAAAAGATGAAAAAAAGTATTATTTTTATGACTTTATTTGTCATTGTTTCGGGAAAGGCAATTTCTGCGGAAGCTTTAAAGCAGCCTCCAATACCAAGGCATATGGAGGTTCAACACGATGATATTCAAGGTCAAGAAATTATCAGAATTACAGATCTTGAACAACAAATAAGAGGAGACTTTAGGTTATTTTTGGAAGAACTTTATACCGAAAGAGACAGAGGTAAGAAAGAGGCTGAAACAATAATGAAGACCATGATGGAGATTTTGGAGGATACTAAAACATTAATTGATGAAAGCAGAAAAGAAATAAGAGATATGAGTTATTCCGAAAGTAGAAATTTACTTATTGCCAGTATATTTTTATGGATTTCTATAACAATTTTTATTGTAATGAATTTAATTTTTGCAAATAATCTAAAGAAAGAATTATATTTTTTAAGAAATGGACTTCTAAGAAGTGAAATTAAAGATAATATGGTGAATCTTTCAAATCAATTAAGTGATTTGAATGAAAGATTAGAATTAATAAATAGAGGCTAAAATGAATATTCAACAAATGATGAAACAAGCGCAGCAAATGCAGCGCAAAATGCAGGAAAATCAAGAAAAATTTGAAAAGATGGAGTTTGTAGGAACTGCTGGTAACAATGCAGTTTCTATAACGATTATGGGTACTGGAATGGTTAAATCTATATCAATAGATGATAGTCTATTCGTTAAAGATGAGAAAGATATTTTAGAAGACTTGCTTACTGTTGCATTTAATGACGCCAGAAAGAAAGCCGATAAAGAAAGTGCTGAATCAATGAATGACGCAACGGGTGGAATAAATTTAAAAAATATGAAATTACCTTTTTAAGATATGACTGATGTAATTTTTAAAGGACCAAATTGTAAATTAAAGGGAAAACATTATCAGGATAAGAATCCAAATTCTCCTGTGGTTTTGATTTTGTACCCAGAATCAAAATCCGATGAAATTCCTGAGGCGATTAAATCCGTTATTTCCGTTTTATTAAATAATAATTTTTCAATTTTTGTATTTAATTTTAAAAGAATTGATAATTTTATAACGGATCAAAATCAAAAGAAAGAACAAGAGCTGTTTGAGGTTATTTCTGTTTTGAATTGGATAAATGAAAGACATAACGAGGGAAAAATATTGTGGTTATTTTCATTTTTTTCAGCTTGCTGGGCTGGTCTACAGGTTGTTATGAGAAGACCCGAAATAACAGACTATATATTATTTTCTCCGCCTGCAAAGGTTAAAGATTTTACTTTTATAGTGCCCTGCTCTTCTGTTGGTCTGATTGTGTATGAAACTAATTTGCCAAATTCTGTTGAAGAAATAACAGAAAAGTTATTAAACAAAAGTGATTCACATATTGAGACAATGGCGTTTGACAATATAAACATAGAAAAGAATGAAAATATAAAGCCTATGTTGGACGCTTTGGATAACTATATTAAAAAGAGATTAATTGAAGATACTGGAAAAATAAAAAAAATAAAAAGGGATAGAAGGAGAAGAAAAAAGAAAAAAACTTCTGCCGAGGAGGAAAAGAATGTCCATGTTATTCCTATAAAATCGCTGGATTTTGATTAAAAAATATAATAATAACCTATTAATATTAATGTTAATGGGTTATTTTTATTATACTCACCCTGCTCTCCTTGAATAAATTCTTTTACTATTTTAAATTATGCTCAATAAAAAACTAACCCACCAGCCTATCTAGCGCTTCTTCATTTTCTTTCAGCAAACTGCGGCATGAGTTGTCAAACTTTAATGCAAGCATTAAGTTTTCCAACATCTAGCCTTTGTTATTCTTTCAGCAAACTTCGCCCGTAAGTCGTTCAATTCAAACAAGTTTGATTGTCCGACATTTAGGGCTTGTTATTCCTTCGGCAAACTGCAGGCATGAGTTGTCCAATTGGAATGCAAGCATTCCATTGTCCAACATCCAGCCCTTGTTGTTCCTTCGGCAATCGTTCGCTTTGCTCCTCCGCTTCGCTATGGCAAACTGCGGGGCAACGACAAGTTAGTTGCTGTGAGCAAGCTCCCGCAACTTGTCCCTTGTTTTCACTGGTGATTTGAAGTAAACTTCAATCCCCTTGCCTTCGCACTTGAGCCATCGCTTCGCTCCAATCGTGCTTCGGCAAACACTCGGGCTAAAGCCCTACGCTGGTGAAATTGTGCAAGCACATTTCCCCTTGCCTTCGCACTTGCTTGAATTTGCTAGCCTGTCGTCCCAC
>CALXSC010000034.1 GCA_944391025.1 uncultured Rickettsiales bacterium | reverse complement strand
AAATCATTAGAATATGTTTATTATAGTCTTTTACTATTATTCACACAAAAGAAAAGATTAATTGAACCAAAAGACTTAGATAACGGAGATTTTACTTGGAATAGAGTGTTGATGGCAATGGTTGGTTGGCAGGCTCTGAGAAAATGGATATTTTTTCTTGACTTTAAGAAAGATGGAATATATAGTATTGAAAGTTAAATTTGAATTTATATACTTGTGTAACCATGTAAATTCAATATTTAACACCATATTTGAAGTCATGCGTGGATTGAAAAATAATTAATTAAATGTATACTATACAAATTCAGAAATGAATTCGTTATTATTTTTTTACAAACCACAAAGTCATAGACAAACCCCACATAATTTGTCCTAGCATGGCTTCAATAGCAATCAAAAATTTCCCATATACATGACTCGCAATCACCTCACCATAGCCTATTGTAGTAATTGTTGTTATACTCAAATAAATGCAGTCCACAAATAGATAGAGATTGTTTTCATAGATAGATTTTTCATCACCGTTAAAATTAAAATAATAATTAGTTTTTTCAACTTTTTCCGTGCTGCTGATATTTTGTGCATATTGCGCCATATAGAACAAATTTGCAAAAATACATATTATATACAAATAGGAAAAAAATATTTTTTTCAAATGGCTAGTCTGCGCAAACCTAGTCTGGTCTTCTCTTTTATCTATAAAAAAATTATAATAGTATACGGCAACTATAGCAACAAATGATAAAACTGTAATAATTGTTATAAATACGCCTAAAAATCTATAGGAAAAAATATTTTTATTTAAAATAAACGTTATAAACAATGGCGAGAACAAAAAGAGATATATTATTGACAGAAGTACTTTATTATGTAAATTTTTAAAATAGCTATAAATTTTTTGAATCATATAACAGAATATTATTTCCGCAACTAGAAGTATAAAGTCACTTTTTAATATATACAAGTTATTTTTATATAATTTAATAAAATATATTAAAATGGATAGGCTAAATACCTATCCATATTTTAAAAATTAACCTAATTTTTTCTTTAGAATATCGTTCACAACCTTCGGATTAACCTTTCCGCCGCTAGCCTTCATTGTCTGGCCAACAAAGAAACCGAACAGCCTGTCATTTCCACCTTTATATTGCTCAACCTGTTTCGGATTGGCTGCAATTACCTCGTCTATAACCTTTTCAATAGCTCCAGTATCAACGACCTGTTTTAGTCCTTTTTCTTCAACAATTTTTCCAGCATGTTCTTTAGTCTCAATCATTATGTCAAGGACATCCTTTGCAATTTTTCCAGATATTGTTTCATCCTTAATTAAATCTAATAGTTCAACAAGCATTTCAGCAGAAATAGGACTCTCATCCATAGGAATAGCCAATTTATTCAACCTTCCAAATAGTTCGGAAGTAATCCAATTTGTAGCCAATTTAGGATCATGCTTTTCAACAACCTTTTCAAAATATGAACTAATATCTGTAGAAGCAGTTAAAACGCCTGCATCATATTCGCTTAATCCATATTCGGAAATGTATCTAGCCTTTTTAGCCTCTGGCAATTCCGGCATTTCCTTCTTTAATTCCTCAATTAGTTCATCAGAAATATAAAGCGGCGCTAAATCTGGATCTGGAAAATATCTGTAGTCAATAGCATCTTCTTTACTTCTCATCGTAGTAGTTTCACCAGTTAAAGCGTTAAACCTTCTAGTTTCCTGGTTAATTTCACCGCCGTCCTCAAGAATTTCCACCTGTCTTTTAGCCTCAATTTCTATAGCTTCACCAACATTTTTGATAGAGTTCATATTTTTAACTTCGCACCTAGTGCCGAGTTTTGTATCTCCAACCTTCCTGACAGAAATATTAGCATCGCATCTCATACTGCCTTTTTCCATATCGGCATTGGAAGTATCAAGGGCTCTTAACAAGGTCCTAAGCTCCTTTAAATATTCCATTGCTTCATATGGACTTCGCAGGTCTGGCTCAGAAACAATCTCCAAAAGGCAAACGCCACTCCTATTAAGGTCAACAAGCGTCAAAGACGGATGTTGGTCATGGATTGACTTTCCAGCATCCTGCTCCATATGAGCCTCATGTATTCTAATTTTTTTCTTTGTTTTATCTTCAAGCGTAACTTCCAACCAGCCACTTTTAATTATAGGATAGTAGAATTGAGTAATTTGATAACCAGAAGGCAAATCAGGATAAAAATAATTCTTTCTATCAAAAACACTTTTTTTATTAAATTCAGCATTAAGTCCCAAACCAGTTTTTACAGCTTGCCTAACAGCAAAATCATTAATAACCGGCAACTGTCCGGGCATAGCGTCATCATAGAAGGACACATTAGAATTTTGAGCTTTTCCAAACTCGGTTGAACTCCTAGAAAATAACTTTGTATTACTTTTTATCTGGCAATGCACTTCAAGTCCAATAACAACTTCCCAAGAGCCAGTTCTACCATCTATAATATAGGCCATTTTACAAAAATTTATTCATATCTTATAGAATAATAGGATTTATTTTTTTCTTTTCAAGTAAATAATTTGCAATATTTAAAATTTGTTAGAATTTATATGCATATCCAAAATTCAATGATAAATCCTCATATTTTCCAGTCATGTGGTACATATTTGCAACTCTATTCCAAGGATAACGACTGCTATATGAATATTCCTCCATATCATCATCAACCCACGTATTTTTGAACCTCTTTTCAACAAAAATATCCAGACTGCCATTAGTAGAAACATCAATTCTCAAACCAGCCCTTAGAGAAAAAGAAATTGCGCTGTTTGTAATATCATCCTCGGAACTTCCATAATAGGAATAGCTATAGTCACTTTCTAATTTATAGTTATCATATGCTACACCAGCACCAATATACGGGGTAACTGGGCTTCTATTCTTGAACAAATAATCTAATTTAAGCGCAAAACTGGTCAAATTAAATGTAAAGTCATAGTCAAGATCATCAATCCATCTAAAATTCACATCAAAGGTAGCCTCGAGATTTTTATAGCCAAACCAAAAAGCAAACCCAAAAAGAAATCCGTTTGAAGAGTCGCTGCCGCTATCCTGGTAGTATCCGCTGTATTCAGCAGTTATTTTATAGTCAGTCACGCCAAAATAAACCTTTCCAATTCCGTAAAAATCTAGATTCGTCCTATTGCTGCTGCCTTTGGTGCTTGATGTATATTCATTGTCAGCATTAACGCTGCCAGCCCCCTTTTCCATCCTAACTGTTGGATAATATATTTTTTCACCGCCCTTTGGGCTTAGTTCTATATTATAGTCCCTATAGCCATCCTTTTTCAAAACAACATTATTTTTATCTCTAGGCACTATTGATTCATTTTTTAACGGCGTTCTCCCTATATATTTTCCATCAACATAAACATCAACATCCGACGGAACAGTTTCAAAGTTGACAATAACAGGTTTTTTGTTTAAATCAAAATGAATATCTTCAGTGCCAGATTTTGTAATAGTTCTTTCCTCTGTCATTTTAAAAGCTTCTGGATGGGTAAGTTCAAGAGTTATAGTTCTACCAGTATCTATCTCCATATTTTTAACAGGAGACTTGCCAAGCAAAACACCGTCCATAACTACATCAGCACCAACCGGCGATGTATTTATATTAAGCTTCGTCTTTGACCTATTCATCTTTTTTCTATTCTAATAGTTTTATTTGGAACGACAATAACGTCTTCAATAATTGAATCATAGAACAGATTATTTATTTCAAGGGTATGTTTTCCAGGTTTTAACCGTCCCATCAACTTCAATGGAGTTTTTCCATAGGGTTCGTTGTCTATTAAAACCGTAGCGCTCGCCGGCTCAGTAACTACTTCAAGTATGCCATTTTTAATATCATTGCTATCGCCATATACAGAGAAAGGAATAGCATCAACATCTGCACTAGTAAGATTTTTTAATCTCTCCTTCTCTTTTTCTATAGAATCTTTAGAAAATCTATATAGAACCCAAATGCTATATTTTCCTTTTTATTATCAATATATTGGTCTATAAGCTCAAAATCTTCAAATCTAACTGCCGTATTAACATTTTCACTTATTCTAACAGTTCCCCTAACTTCTTTTTCAGTTTGATAAATTTCATTGGACATTTTAACCCTGGTGCCAAGAGCCCTTAACGCCTGAGTATAGGCGTCTTTGGTTGCTTCATTCATGGCTTCATATTCACTCTTGGTAGAATATCATCTACCAACATAATATTTATAATTATTATCTTCATTCGGTACTTTCTTAGTCCATTTAGGTTGTGCAGCAAATACTCCATCAACGAATGCAATAGTAAGCAGAATACAAATTGACAGTAATCTAAAATATTTTTTCATTTAGAGCTCCTGCAAAAGTAATTTTTCCATAAAAAACAATTTATACAAAACAAGGTGGGGGGCATGCAAGCTAGCTTGCAATGACAGCCTGCGACCCACCGCAGTTTGCCAAAGGAAAAAAGACGAGTCTTTTTTGAGTTTTTGTTTGGGAGGCGTATAAATATACGTTGACCTAAACCAAAAACGAGAAAAAACGAAGTATTTTGAAGTAAAAATTGGAATTTTGTGGAAAAATATATTAAAAATCATCTTAAATCTTTATTGGTTATTGAATAGTATGTAATTACTTTTGCAGGAACTCTATTTTAATCCTATTTTTTATTTGGAATTTCAGGATCGACTAAATCATCCCAATGGCTGTCAACCTGCTGTTTAAATTTTTCAGATAATTTTTTATTTTTGTTCTTTTCCAAAGCATTGTTTACAGCCTTTTTAAATTCATCCTCACTAATTTTTACTCTAGCAAATATAACATAGTACATCTGTCTAGCGCCCTCAGCATCAACTGTAGAAACAACCTGCTCCCAATATCTGTCGCTTAGCATAAGTGAATTAACTGTAACTTTTGAAGTTTCACCAGCGACATACTTTGCCTGTGAAGCATTAATATTCAAACCTTCTTCAGCATTTTGAAAAATATAGCTCAATCTCTGTTCAATCATAGCAGAAAAAGCCATCTTTGCATTATTTTCAGCTATTCTATAGCCCATGGATATATTAGCATCTCTAGCTGGCAATTTAGTCTGCCCAATCATATACATCTCTTCATCTTTAACATAGAAAGGAGTTGATTCCTTAATCCATTTTGGTCTAGATTTCAAATTATCAATTCTTGCAACAACTTTATCTTTTTTAATTTTGTTAGATCCACAAGAAACCAATGATAACGCAATGAAGCAAAATACTAAAAATTTTTTCATACATCTCTCATATTTAATAATAAACAACCAACATTCTACAATATATTTTATAAAAGTAAAGTTTTATTAGAAGCTATCACCTATTTTTTAATAGAACATAGATAGCACCACTGCCACCGTGGGTTGCATTAGCGTCAATATATTTTATAATTCTACTTGAAAAATATGGCTCCTTAAACCAATCGGAAATGCTATTTTTTATTGTCCTGTCTGTGGAATGCAGTCCCTTGCCAGTAATTATCAACAAACATTTATAATTATTCAAATCCGCCCTTTCAAACAAATTTTTTATCTTGCCATATGCCTGTTCCAGTGTAGATCCATGCAAATCAAGTCTATAGTCAATTTTAAACTTTCCCTGGCTAAGTTTTCTGTCGGACATTCTATCTATGCCTAAAGATTTGCCTTTCTCCAGCACAAAATCACTGCCATCGTCAAATGTTCCAATGGCAACATCATCGCATTTGCGATTTTTCATGTTTTCCTTAATCAATCTTATAATTTTCTTACCAGTTTCACTAATGCGTCCATTGCCAACTTTTTTGCTTTTTTCAAGATTGGACTTAAAATCCTCCCATAGCTTTAAATCATCTTTCCCAATAGCCATAATACTATTCCGCAACAAATTTTTTGGCCATCTCTAAATAAACATTCAAATCTTTTTTCATATATTCAATATCTATATCCCTTAGGTTTCTCATAAACCTAGCAGGATTGCCAAACCACAGCTCACCGCTTCTAATTATTGTTCTTGGAGTAACATTTGAAGCGGCCCCAACAAAAGCGCCGTCTTCAACTATGCAATCATCGCCAATAATAGATCCCATACCGACCAAACAGTTGCTTCCTATTCTGCAGGCATGTATAACACATGAATGGCCTATTGTTGTATTGTTTCCAATTATAACATGTCCCTTAGGGTTTTTTGTATAGTCCCAATCCTCACACCATGAAACATGCACAACAGAATTTTCCTGTATATTAGTATTGTCACCAATTATTATAGAAGCAAGGTCGGCTCTTAAACTAGAGTTAGACCATATGCTAACATTATTGCCAAGTCTAACATCTCCAGCAATAAAGACACCGTCAGATATATATAAAGCCTTTGAAATATCAGGCTTTTTGTCGCCAACCGCCTTTACGGTAAAAGTCATAAATTTCAAAAATTATTGATTTAAAGCAATAATTATATTAATTTTGTTAAAAGTCAATTTTATATTAAAATAAATCAAGTCCACATAACCAATGGTTTTTGTATATACCAACGGGGCGGCCGCAGCGGACTTTCTATTGTTTTTTTAAAGTTGACCACCTTTTTAGAAAAAATTCAAAATCTTTAACCTTGTCGGTTTTGGCGGACTTTAAAAAAACAATAGAAAGTCCGACTAGGCTTAGCCTAGGACTTTTTCCCTCCCATCACACAGCCAGCCCAAATAGTAACCACCGCCCCCACCAAGCCAATAGACAACCCAAGCAGTAGAAAAAGTCCTGCGGCCGCCCCGCCCGCGCCACAAACTCCGCTGGCTGCTCTATATGAATAAAAATCATTTACTTTTAAAAAAATATTTTTGGAGAATCAATGGATATAAAAACAGCAAAAAATACAATCATAGAAAGAGTTAAAAAATTCCGACGATTTATTTAATAATATAATAGAAAATATATACAATATATAAAAAACATTGAAAATTAATTAATTTGCTATATTGTGTAAATTATTGACAATAAAAATGAATTATAAATATGACTACTATAATTTCAGGAAATTGGAAAATGAATGGCTCAAAAGCTATGGTTGACCAATGGTTTGAAGACTTTACAAAAAATGCAATTGAGTTTGAAAAAAATAATCAAATTGATAAAGATAAACTTCCATTAATTTTAATCTGCCTTCCAGATATTTATATTGAATATGCAATGAAAAAGGCTGAGGAATACAATGCAAAAATGAAGCAATTTAAAGTATTCATTGGAGCTGAAGATGCCTATTATGAAGAAAAAGGCGCATTTACAGGGAATACAAGTCCGGCTTTCCTAAAGGAAATTGGATGCAAATATACACTGGTTGGACACTCTGAAAGAAGACAGTTGCAGCATGAAACAGATTCTCTAGTCGCTAAAAAAGCTACAAAGTGTTTAGAATATGGCATAACCCCGCTAGTTTGTGTTGGTGAAGACCTGGCAACAAGGGAAGCCCAAAAACACTTAGAGGTTGTTGGTGAACAGGTATTAAATTCAACAGAGGGCGTTGATCTAAAAAATATAATTATAGCCTATGAGCCAGTATGGGCAATTGGTACAGGAAAAGTTCCAACAGAAACTGAAATTGATGAAATGGAAGGCTATATAAAAGACATCCTCCACAAAATGAGACATATAGAAACTAGCGAGCTTAAAGTTGTATACGGCGGTTCCGTAAAAGCTTCTAATGCCAAGGATATTTTACACCTAAAGAATGTAAACGGCGTATTGGTTGGTGGCGCAAGTATGAAGGGCGACGAGTTCTTCGGAATTGTAAAAGGAAGTTTTTAATTAGACACTGTTAGCAAAGGTTTTTGCAGAATAAAATCCTTCGGCAAACTTCCCCATAAGTCGTCAAACTTTGATGCAAACATCAAGTTTTCTTGCAGCAAATTTCGGTATTAGTGATGTTATGCAAGTGCAAAGGCAAGGGGATTCAAGCTTGCTTGAAATCACCAATGAGTGGCTTTAGCCCGAGTGTTTGCCGAAGTACGATTAGAGCGAAGCGATGGCTCAAGCATACATCCCTAATACACTTATTTTCCGACATTTAGGGCTGTTTGACACTGCGCTTCGCTACGGCAAACTGCGGGCATCCAACATCCAGCCCTGTTTTCCTCCGCTTCGCTACGGCAAACTGCGGGCATGAGTTGTCAAATAAAAGTAAGCAAGCTTCTTTTTATTTTCCAACATCCAGCCCTTGTTTTCGCTTTTGCAAAAATATGCGAGGCATTAGTAAATTTTATCTTGATGGCGTATACAGATACGGTGAAAAATAAAATTTATTAATAACGAAGCAGATTGAAGCAAAAGTAGATTTTAAATGCAAAAACATCTAGATATTGATTTTGTTGGATTTGTTTGATTATTTTTCAAAACCTTTGAGAACAGTGTCTAATTTAAACCAAAAAATAAAATTGAGGGCCAAGACCCTCTTTTTTTATTAATGGTCTTTATGATAATCACAAACTCAACCAACCTCGCCAAACAACCAATATTATCATTGGACCAGCGGGGGCGGCCGCAGCAACGGCATAGGAATGCCCTTCTATATTTTATATCTTTTTTATAATTATATACATGTTTTCTTTCTTATATACTTTATCTTTTATAAATAATATTGGCACTCCTGCCGTTGCTAGGCTATAGCCTAGGGCTTTTTCTATCCAAAATTAACCCAGACCCACATCACATCATCAGAGATAGTTATTACCTCAAACAATTACCATATTCAAAAGAAAAAGCCCTGCGGCCGCCCCCTCCAGCATCCCTGCACTTTTCTACCTTTTTCCATACCTTTCTGTCTCTATTTTGCAGCTTTCATCCAACTTGTAGATTCTTTTTGTTGATTTAGTGTACAATACCTGTTTTTATTTATTTTTTGCACTTGAAAATAAAATATAAACTTCTATGATATGAAGTTGTACAATAATTGATTTGGTATTGAAATTAAAATTAGTAGCAAACAATTCAAGGGGCGAATTTAATAGAATAGTTGAAACAATTAGATATACCCCATGGTTTGCTAAAAAATATGGCGACTATTCATGGGTTAAATTTCCACAGTTTAAAACTGTTAAAAAACTGTGTAAAATTCTGCTATCTTCAAAAAATACAGAAAATAGTAGAGTAAATTTGATTGACGACGATAAAAAGGAAGAATTAATAATTGATTTCAAAAAAGAGGTATATCCAGAATTAAAACTTTTAAAAAAAGTCGCGGGCGAAGAGGAAGAATTCAATATATTAGTAAACAAAATTACGCAAATACCAAACCATATAAAAAACGGCTCAATGGCTGAACTTGAAATACCAATTCCATACTTTAGGAAAAAACTTGAAGAAAAACTGCTTGCAAAGATAGACAACAAAAAGCTAATGGGACTTGGGGAATTATCAAAATATGAAGAAAATTTATATTTTAATCTCTTTAAGGAAAAATATCACCTTAAGGATGTTTTAATCAATCATAAATCCATAATAAATGACGCCATAGAAAACTTTAAAGATATTATAGATGTTGAAAAAATATTTAAAACTCTAAACGATAATTGGAAATTCAAAATTGCAAAAGAATATAAAATAATATTAACCGCCTACGGTACATGCGGAAGCTACAACTCAACGGAAAATAATATAATAATAAGATGCGCTGACCATGCCATGCCATTTTCTATTAGCATTTTTCATGAGGCAATACATATTGGAATAGAAAAATTAATAATACAAAAATATAAATTAAATCAGATGGAGAAAGAAAGAATTGTTGACTTAATATGTAAAAATTATATCGGCGAAGAATATCGCATGCAGAGTCTAAATGATAAAATTAACAAAAAAATTGACAATTTTATAACTGCTGATATTATTGAAAATAATTTACCGCTTGGTGTTGAAAATTATTTAAAATCTAAAGAATGAAGATAAAAAAATATTTTCCCAAAAGACTATTTTATAGGTTTTCGCTAATTATAATTCTTCCAGTTTTTATAATTCAGCTAATTTCAACCTATGTATTTTATCAAACCCATCTGCAAAATGTTATAAAAAAAATATCACAAAGCACAATTCAAAATATATTATTTATAGATAAAAATTTCAAAAAAAATGAAGATTATAATAGCGCAAATCTAAGCGTATATTTTGAAAAGGGTGCGACAATTAGAAAAAAAAATATAATAAAAAACACAGACAAATACGTTTTTTTTGACCAGGAACAGTTTTTTGTAGAATCACTGCTAAGCAATATAAAAGACCCAATGGCCGTTAGGGAAAGAGACAACGATTTTGTAATATCAATACAAAAGCCAGATGGAGTATTGAGCATAACTGTAAATAAAAAAGAGCTAATAGTAAAAACTGCAAGGATATTTATAATGTGGAACATATTTTTATCCTTTGTCACACTAACCATAGCCATAATTTTTATGAAAAATCAGGTCAAACCAATAAAACTATTAAAAAAACATGTAAGAAACTTTTCATTAAATCAAAAAATATCCAGCTTTAAACCAACCGGAGCTAAAGAAATCAGAGATCTTAGCATATCTTTTATAGAAATGGAAAAAAGACTAAAAAAATTTGTTGACCAAAGGACCGTAGTACTGGCTGGGATTTCACACGACCTCAGAACTCCATTGACTAGAATGAAGCTAGAGCTAGAAATGATGGACAGCCCATCGAAGTCTTATCTAGCCGAAGATATTGAATATATGGAAAGCATAATTAACCAATATTTAAACTTCACAAAAAATATAAACAATGAGGATAAAGTTTTAACAAATATATATGACTATGTAAATGTATTTATCAGAGAATACAAAAAAATTAACAAAAATATTATTTTTAGAACAAAGAATATGGATAGAAATGAAATTGTTTCAATACAAATACTAGCTTTCAAAAGAGTATTGCAAAACATAGTAGACAATGCCTTAAAATTTGGAACAAAAACCATCATTACACTGTCCAAAATGGATAAAGGCAAAATATCCATAACAATTGAGGATAACGGATGTGGCGTAAATAAATCAGACCTGGAAAAACTTTCAGAACCATTTTTTAAAACAGACAGATCAAGGAATATGGACAACAAAGGCGTTGGTCTTGGACTGGCGATATCAAAGGATATAGTTCTCCTAAATAATGGCTCAATAGTATTTAGCAAATCCAGAAAGTTGCACGGATTAAGCGTACAAATCACTTTAAATTTGTTTAGTTAAAATCAATATTTTTATCTAATCAACATTTATTTTACAGCATATAATTCGTTTACCCAATAGAATTTTGCAAACTTTTGAGCTTGATTGCTGAATATAAAAATATAGGAATTATTGTTATTCTATTTTAAGCTATCAATTATATAAAAAAATAGTGGAAAAACTTCCACTATTTTATAAGAACTATTTCTTAGCATCTGCTGCTGGCGCCGCTGCTGGTGCTGCCGCATCCGCTGCTACTGGAGCAACATCATCAGTTGTAGACTTACCTCTACCAGTAATACTACAAATATTAAAGTTTGTCTTATCAACAGGTCTAATGCCAGCTGGCAATTTAATATCGTTTATCTTTATTTTATCGCCAATATGCATACTAGAAACAACTACTTCAATTGAAGCTGGAATATTCATTGGATCAACATAGAATTGAATTTTTCTTTTTAAGATATTTAAAAAACCACCTTTCTTAACACCTGGCGACTTTTCTCTTCCAACAAAAGATACTGGAATGTAAACCTTAACTTCTTTTTTGCCTTCAATATTAATAAAATCAATATGTCTAGGCAAATCGCTTACTGGATCTAAATCAATTTGATATGTTAAAACTTTATATTTTTTTCCATCAACATCCAATTCAATTGGTCTAATTTCAATTGCACCTTTTAAATATTCTTTATCAAAATCTCTTTTAGAAACAGATATATAAATATTTTCTTCGCCATTATTTCCATAAATAACAGCAGGAATAAATCCTTCCTTTCTTAGTCTATTAGTATTAGCTGAACCTAGATCTTTTCTAATGCTACCATTTAAAGTTAAAAAATTAACCATTTTTTACTCTCACATTTTTTTAATAAAATAATAAAACTGCCCTACTATTTCTTAGTGCCTTTCTTAATTTCATCAATTACTGAATTAAATAAAGATTGGCTGCATAGTCCTAGCAAAACAGGATCTCTTGGCGTTATTTCTTTTATATTCCAGTGCGTCCTATTTCTAATAGAATCAATCATGGTAGTAGTTGTACCAATTAATTTTCTAATTTGTGCATCAGTTATATCCGGATAGTATTTCAATAGGTATGCTATACCATTTGGTTTATCGCCTCTTCTAGCTATAGGAGTATATTTTCCCTTCTTCTTTTTAACTATATCCAGTTCTTCTGATATTTGTTTTTTAAGTTCCAATTTTTTGTTTGGATCTTTTTCACAAATTTCAATCATTTCTCTTGTTAATTGTCCGCTATCAATAGGGCTTTGTGCAACTATTCCACCAGCAACCTCTCCATCCGCTATACCTTGAACTTCAAGTTCATGCATACCACAAAAATCAGCAATTTGTTCAAACGTTAATGCCGTATTTTCAACTAACCACACAGCTGCAGCTTTTCTCATTAAAGGTAATTTACTTCCACTCATAATTATTAATATATATATAAATTAAATAACTTATTAAAGATTAATAATTAATAATATTTAAGTCAATAAAAATTATCAAATAATATATACTCAAAAATTTAAATTAAATAAAAAATCGTTTACTTTTATTTTTTATCTTTTATAATATTATCATGGTGGAATTCTTTTTAATAATGAAAAATTTTTTGCTTAACGCTTTAATGATATTGTTCCTAATTCTAGTGATACTGTTTTTCATGTATCTAGAATACAAAACCGGTTCATCCTAATATAATTACTTAAAAAGTTCATTAAACAAAATAATTACGGAGTGCTTTCTGCTCAGATTAAATATACCAGTGTCTCTCAAGATCTCCTGTGCAAATTCTATTTTATCCAATAATTTTTTTTCATTATTTTTCAAAATAAAATTCATATTTTTCGTTTTAAAAACGCCGTCCCCTTCTCCAGTAGAAAAATATTTAAGTATTCTATATAGAAAAAGAATTATAAAATTTGAAAATAGAAAAAACAACTTGTCATTATTATTTAATTGGTCTGCAAAATTATGTAAATCCTCTATATTAAGAATTTTTTGCGATAAAAGATTTTCTATATGATTGTATAAAAATAATCCATCTCCTTCCATTATATCAATAGCAAAAGAAACCGACCCATTTGATAGCCTATATAGTTCAGCAAGCTGCTCTCTTGTGAGAAGTTTATATTTATCCCTATAGACATATTCAAGAACCTTTTCCCATTCTTCCATGCTATAGTTATTAATATCAAACTCCCTACATCTAGAATGGATTGTCTCAAGAACATTGTTTAGGTTGTGGCAAACCAAAAATATAAAAGTATTCTTCAGCGGTTCCTCAAGGACCTTTAATATGGCATTCTGTGCCGATGTATTCATTTCGTCTATACTATCAATAATAACGACCTTGCTCTTTGAAACAAATGGCGCCAAAGTCATAAAATCCAATATCTTCCTTGCAGACGCTACCTTGATTTCCCTGTCAACCTTTGATGTTTTTGAATCAACTTCCTTTTCTATGACTAACAAATCAGGATGCTTTCTATTTTTTATAAGGTTAAACGTCGGATTATCATCAGATAACCCATCCTCTTCAACAATATCGCCAAACAATGAATCTGGAACGTTTTCTTTAAGACTTGTTTCGCTATCCAATATTCTATTTGCGATATGGTAGCATAATGTTGATTTGCCAAGCCCTCTGCTGCCGACAAACATAATAGAATGATGCAACTTGCCACTTTTAAAGTCATTAACAATCTTATCCTCTATAGAATTAAGATTTATTAGTTTTTTATTATTATATGGTTCAAATAGCATTTAATATATTACTAATTATTTGGCTTGTTAACGAACAAATTCTTAAAAAACTCAAGCGTTGTTTTTTTATTATAATTTTTAAACTCAACCTCAAATAGACAAAACATGTTGCTTAAAAATATTATTGCTATCGTTAAAATAATATCATATTTAGCTACATCCTCAGAATTGTCGCCAACCTTTGATAGCCAATCTTTAAATGGAAGAACCCCATTATCAAATTCAAATGAACTACCAGAGGTTTTTACATTTATTACAAATGTTTTATTTGGTTTTATAGATATTTCAAAGTCATCAATCCTTATGCCGATTTCCTGGGATGTTTCAAAAATCTTTCTATTTTTGCTTAATTCCTTTATCTTCCCTATTGTCAAAAGAAATGTTAAAGGTTCGCTGGTACCATCAATATACGGAATTGAATCACCATCAATTTCTATTAGAAGGTTGTCAATTTTAGCCGCCCAAATACTAGCCAATAGAGGTTCTATATTTGATATGGAGGCGCCATCCTGATTTCTCAATATAAGTTTATCATTTTCTATATACGCATTCTTAAAATCAACTTTAACAATATTATTTTCTTTTAAATCAACCCTCTTAAAAACTATGCCACAATCAACTTCAGAAGGCAGAATTTTAACATTAACAACCTTTTCCATATTTTTTGGCTTTCCAAAAAAAGATACTTCATTCAATATTGTAGTTTGATTTCCAGTATACATAAGCATAATATAAAATTATTATATATAAAGCATATTAAGCTATATTTTTAAAGTCAATTCAAAATCTAAATAAATTATTCATTCTTTTAGACACTGCCAACAAACTCTTTTGTAGTTTGAAATCCTTCGGCAAACTTCGCCCGTAAGTCGTCCAATTGGAATGCAAGCATTCCATTGTCCGACATTTAGGGCTTGTTGTTCCTTCGGCAAACTACGGTGGGACGACAGGCTTGCGATTGCCTGCAAGCAGTCATCGCACAGGGCTTATTTTCTTCATGCTACGTTTCACTCCGCCGGAAACTGCGGTGGGACGCAGGCTCGTGATTGCAGATGCCTTGCTTCGCAAGCCGCCTGCATCCCGCCCACCTTGTTTTCACTTTTACGAAGAAATGCTAGGAGTTGATAAAATTTTTTTGATGGCGCATACTTTTATACATTGATAAAAAATTTTATTCATGGCGAAGTAGTTTAAAGCAAAAGTTAGACTTTAAACATAGAATTGGCAGATTTAAACTAAGTTTTATTGTGCGAAATTTAATAAAAGAGTGTCTAGGCGCTTAATATTAGACAACTTAGCGTATGTATTAAAGAAATAAATTGTAATAATTAAATGTATTGCTTTATTACAATTCAAATATAAAATTTATTTAGTATTATTTGAACATTACTGTAATGGTTGAAGAAAAAAAATATCATATACTTATAATTGACGACGATAAGAGAATAAGGGAACTATTAAAACAATTTCTGAACAAAAATGGTTTTTTTGTTACGACTAGTGCTGATACTTCTGAGGCAAAAAAAGAAATATCAAAATTCCTATTTGATTTAATGGTCATTGATCTAATGATGCCAAATGAATCCGGAATAGAATTCTTGATGACAATAAGAAAAAACGGAAACAAAACTCCAGCCATAATGTTAACCGCAATGGACGATATAGAAAATAAGACAGAATGTTTTGAAAATGGATGTGATGACTATCTTGTTAAACCATTTGAACCAAAGGAATTAATATTAAGAATAAACAATATACTTAATAGGAATGAACAGAAAATCTTAGATT
This sequence comes from uncultured Rickettsiales bacterium, assembly GCA_944391025.1. Taxonomy (GTDB): domain Bacteria; phylum Pseudomonadota; class Alphaproteobacteria; order Rickettsiales; family UBA1997; genus CALXSC01. The sequence goes on along the minus strand of CALXSC010000034.1, from coordinate 455 downwards.
GCAAGTTTGGAAACTATATATTTGACTTCAATAGGCAGTTATTAACAAAAAATGACGAAATAATATATCTAACTGATATAGAAACTAAAATTTTAAATGTACTATGCAAAAATATAAATAAACCATTAACAAGAGAAGAATTGCTATTTGACGATCTGAATGAAAGAAGTATTGACGTATCAATAGCCAGATTAAGAAAGAAAATAGAAGAGAACTCCAAAAAAGCCAAATTTCTAAGAACAGTAAGAAATAAGGGATATATTTTAACAAGTTAAAAACCAACCACCAGCCTATCTAACGCTTCTTCATTTTACTTCGGCAAACTGCAGGCATGAGTTGTCAAAGTCTCAAGCAAGCTTGGACTTTATAATTTAAAATTTAATTCAACCCAACATCAAGCCCTGTTTTCCCTCCTTTTAGTCGGGCAAACTGCGGGCATGAGTTGTCAAAGTCTC
>CALXSC010000033.1 GCA_944391025.1 uncultured Rickettsiales bacterium | reverse complement strand
TTTCTATAATTTTTTCCATAGCCGAGTAATAAATATTTTATTTAAAGCTACAATTTTACAATTAAAAATCAAGAATATTTTAATCTTAAAAAATATTGACATGCCCTCAAAAATCAATTATAATATCAAAATAACGAAATTTTAAATAATCAATAATATGTTAGAAAGCACTTATATACCTAATTATATTAAAACCGTTGTAAATCCAGTCCTAAGTTCAGCTACACTAATATCTCAAATACTTAGCGACTTTGGAGCTGGAGAAACAATAGCTGCTCCTGTAAGAAAAGTTGCCCAATATTCAAGAGATTTATTAAGATTTACAAGACCTCTTTCATATTTGGAGGGATGCGTAGGAACACCGTCAGCTGATTCTGCGGGACAAACAATAATAACAGTTGATGGAAATCCAGTCATTATAGATTCTAGCACAATTGAAGAAGGAGCTATAGTTGAGGGATTATTGAGCGCCTTAATTGCGATAGCAGTAGACCCTGTTTCTGAATTTATAAAAGGTCACGGTAAGATACTGGCAGCAGGAATTAAAGACTATAACGGAAAAGTATATGGTGCAGCCATTCAGATTGATGGCAGAATATTATTGGATTATATGTCATCTTTTCTGCAAAGCTATACAGCAAAACTTATAAAAGAAGACGAATTCAGCGTGAACAAAGAAAGGGCCAGGTTTTTATCAAATGTTCTATTGCCAACAATAAATTTAGCAACAACAATATATAATGGTTCTTTGGATTTTAGAACAATCGCTATGGCGGCTACAAGTGCCTATAGTGTGGCAAATGCAATACGCAGCACATATGCAAGATTACCGCTATTAAAAAAGATTGAAGAGTTCAAGAATGAAGTTCTGGCATCAAAAAATGAAGAAAAAATTGCTGAATTAGTTGGTTTTATAAATGATAAAATGGGAATTAATATAGATAAAATAATGGAAGATACAAAAAGAGCAGAGAATAGAATAGCCGCAATGAATATATTAAAAACTAGAATAGAAGCAAATTTAGGAAGATTTGAAGAAGGAAGTGAAGAACACCAAAAGCAGCAAGAAAATCTAAGACAGTGTTTATCTGCAATAAATCTTTGCCAAGAAATATTGGATAATCTACATAAATTAAAAACTATAATTGGCGACAAAACTTTTGATGTGTTAAAAAATATAGTTGAAGTAAGGAAATTAAAAGAACAAGGCAAAGTAAACTATCTACCAGAAGGCGGCAGATACCCAATTGAAATGGCGCTTCTATCTGGAAATATTGACGCTGTAAAATACTTAATTGCTAATGGGGCAAACCTAGAGCTAGAGTCAACAATTGTAGAAGGCATTCAATTAAAAAATCTATGTGAAGTTATAGAAAAAGTAGAAACAAAATTGAATGAAGCGTCTGAAGAAGAAAAACAATCAAAACTAGTTTCAGTAATTGCTCAATATGCAAATACAGAAAACGGTCAAATTGTAAAAGAATATTTAGGAAAAAAATTCCCAGGCTCAGTTGCTGAAATCAATAGAGAGTTTGAAGACTTGGAAAGGCTGGAAAGAAGAATAGCGGTTTGGGGAAAAATAGATGCAAAAAGCCATATGGACGGAAACAAAACGCTAATGGAAATTGCAATAGATTCAAAGAGATTAGACCAGGTTGAATACTTGCTGATTAAGGATTCAAGACTTAACGATGAAGAAAAAAAGGATTTATACTACGATTCAAAAAATTCACAGGTAAAAATATTACAGAAAGCATCAAAATTCTGCAGAGATCAAGATTTCAAGAAAAAACTTGATGAATTGGAAGCAAGCTACGCACCTGCACGAAAAAGATTCTTCTTTTTCTAAAAAATAATACATGAAGCCTAAAAGCTTCATATTTTTATATGAACCTTATTCAGAGATGAGTTTTAGCCAATCGTCCTCATTAAGGATTTTGACGCCAAGCTCTTGAGCTTTTTTTAGCTTGCTTCCGCTATCAGCACCGCTGACAATAAAATCAGTCTTAGCGGAAATACTGCCAACAACCTTTGCGCCCATTTCTTCAGCCCTGGCTTTAGCCTCTTGTCTGGTCATGTTTTCTAGAGTGCCAGTAAAAATTATAGATTTTCCCTCAAGTCTATTTGATTTTATTTTCTGTATATAATCTTGAACATTTAATACGTTCTTTAACTCTTCAATTCTTCTAATATTTCTAGGGTCTGTAAAATAATCCAATATTGAATTTCCAATTTTTTCACCTATGCCATCAATTGAAATGAAGGTTTCATATTCTTCGCTTTCCCTGGCTCCAAATAGATTCTTTTCGCTAGCTATTTTTATTTTGTTCAAAAAATTATCCAAAGTAGTATAGTAGTTCGCCAAAGTTCTGGCATTTACTTCACCAAGGTATCTTATTCCAAGTGCAAATAAAAATCTATCCAATCCAACATCCCTAGCCTTATTTATAGCTTTAAAAAGCTTGTCTGTGGATTTATCGCCCCAACCATCGCTATATCTTATAGGCAATTTAGGATAGTTTGCCATATCAATTTCAGCCGAAGAATGCAAATCACTATTAAAGCTAAATAAATCAAGTCTATTTGGATTATACTCATTCTCTATTATTTCTTCCCTCTCCTGCAGTTTGAATATATCTAAAAAACTCCTAATTCGTCCTTCCTCATAGAATTTTTCAATCTGCTTTTCGCCAAGACCATCAATATCAAAGGCCTTTTTTGAAACAAAATGTTTTAAGCCTTCTATAACCTGAGCTGGGCAGTTAATTCCTCCACTGCACCTAACAACAACATCTTCATACACTAATGAACTTCCACAAATAGGACATTTTGTAGGAAAATCATATGGTTTGCTATCGGGTTCTCTCTTGTCTTTCAATACCTCAGCCACCTGCGGTATCACATCTCCCGCCCTCTGTATTTTTACAATATCGCCCTCTCTTATGTCCTTCCTTTCAATTTCTTCCTTATTATGCAGAGTGGCGTTTGAAACCAAAACACCGCCAACACCAACCGGGGTTAATCTAGCAACTGGCGTTAAAGCTCCAGTCCTGCCGACCTGTATATCTATCTTCTCAATTTTAGTTATAGATTGTTTCGCTGGAAATTTAAAAGCCAAAGCCCATCTTGGATGGTGAGTTACATTTCCAAGTCTTTTCTGCAGTACAAAATCATTTATCTTGCATACAACGCCATCAATATCATAGTCAAGCGTATATCTAATCTCATTAAAATATTGTATAAAATCCCAAACATCTTTTATGGTCCTGCATAGCTTGGTTGGACTGGCAGTTGTAAATCCATATTCTCCAAAGGTCTTTATAAGGTCTTCTTGGGTAGTTAATTTAAAATCATCTGAAACTTCACCTATAGTATATGTAAAATATTTCAAATTTCTGCTAGCAGTAATAGCAGTATCAAGTTGCCTTAATGAACCAGCAGCGGCATTCCTTGGATTTGCAAACGGTTTTTCCACCTTATGGTTTAGCACTTCAAAATCACTCTTTGACATATAAACCTCACCCCTAACCTCTAAAATTCTAGGCGGATTATCAGTTTTTAAAGTCTTGGGCAATGATTTTATAACTCTTAAATTCTCAGTAATATCTTCGCCAACAACGCCATCACCACGGGTTGCTCCCTGAACAAAAATTCCATTTTCATATCTTGCAGCAAATGAAAGTCCATCTATTTTCGGCTCACAGAACATTGGCAACTCCTGGTTTGAATTCATACCCAAAAACCTAAGGCACCTCTCATTAAAATCCTTCAAATCCTCCTCATCAAATCCATTATTCAAAGAAATCATAGGTATCCTATGCTCAACCTTTTGGAATTCATCAAGAACTTTGTAGCCAACAAGATTTAAAACTTCGTCATCCATACTATCGCCAACAAGCTTTTTTAATTCTTCCTTAAGCTCATCATATTCAGCATCGCTAATCAGCGGCGAATCATTTTTGTAATATGCCTCATTATGTTTGAGAATTTTCTTTTTTAAATAATCTATTCTTTCCTGTTTTTGCTTGTCCATAAAAAATCCTATATATTTCTTATCCAAATATATTTTTAATTTTTAGAAAGTTCAATATTTTTATTGTTAATTTAACTCAATTAGCCAAAAATTACTTAATAAAAAAATAGTTTAAACCCTAGGCAAAGTTACGCCCTTTTGACCCATATATTTGCCGTTCTTATCCTTATATGAAGTTTCACAGCATTGGTCCGCCCTAAAGAAGAGGAATTGGCAAGAACCTTCACCGGCATAGATTTTTGCAGGAAGCGGCGTGGTATTGGAGAACTCAAGGGTAACATGCCCTTCCCACTCCGGTTCAAGCGGTGTAACATTAACAATAATACCACATCTTGCGTAGGTTGATTTTCCTAGACAAACCGTTAAAACATCCCTAGGAATCTTAAAATATTCCACAGTTCTGGCTAGAGCAAAACTATTTGGAGGTATTATACAAACATCAGTAGTTCTTGATACAAAACTATTTTCATCAAATGCCTTGGGATCAACTATCGCAGAATCTACATTAGTAAATATTTTAAATTCATTGGAGACCCTGGCGTCATATCCATAGGATGAAGTGCCATAGGACACTATTTTTTCATTTTTTTCATTTACTTTTACCTGTCTTTCTTCAAATGGGGAAATCATACCATGGTTTTTAGACAGCTCAATTATTTCTCTATCAGATAATATTGACATTATTTTTAATTAATTTTAACTGTAGAAAGTCTAGCTTTTCATTTTTAATTTTTCAATAGATATATTGAATAATTCAAAAAATTCAGGACAGGTTTTTGATACGCAACCTGGATTTAATATTTTAATGCCATTGCCAGCAGCCCCTAAAACTGCTAGAGACATCGCAATCCTATGGTCGTCGTAGCTGTCTGCCTCTATAAATTCTGGATTTCCTGGAAAAACCTTTAATCCGTCCTCAAATTCTTCAACTATAATATTGGCCTTTTTTAATTCCCTTGATATAGCGCTTATCCTATCGGATTCATGGTTTCTGATATGCTTTACGCCATATATTTCAATAGGCAAATCTGCAAAAACCGCCAATACCGCCAGAAGCGTAGCCATCTCCGCCATATGGAACATATCAATCCTAAAACCACCCTTAAGTTTTTTAGGTCCATTTAGAATTACGCTATCATCTTCAAAAATAATTTCGCATCCCATCTTTTTTAAAACTTCAAGGAATTTAAGTCCAGGCTGAAGTGAAAATCTATCTACATTTCTAATTCTAATTCGCCCCCCAAGTGCGGCAATCAGTGCAAAAAAATAATTTGCCGTATTTAGATCAGTCTCAACTGCAAAATCCATAGCTCTATATCTCTGCGGGAAAATTTCATATACATTTTCTGAAATCTCATTTATTTCATCTATACCGAAATCTTCCATCGTTTTGATTGCCATTTTTACATATGGATGCTCAGAACTCTTAATATCTTTCACATGAACTTTTATGTTTCTATTAAGCAATGGCGACATCATTAGAATAGCGCTCACATACTGGCTAGATAGCGCACCGGAAACTTCAATATTATCAATATTGTTTAATCTTGCGCTCCTAACCAGCAGAGGGAAAAACCCTTCTTTCTCTATATATATAATATCAGCACCCATAGCCTTGAGAGCATCAACAAGTGGTTTTATAGTTCTTTTCCTTAACTGTTCGCTACCATCAAGAATAATTTCATGATATTCTTTATCGCTTGATAGACTTGCGCAGATAATAGCTAATAGAAATCTGCTTGTAATACCAGATGAACCGAAATAGATCTTATCCTTTGCTATTGGCAATACACCTCCGCACCCCATAGTCTCAAAATCATTTCCATTATTTTTAATTTCTATTCCCAAATCTTTAAGGGCATTAATACAATTCACAGTATCATCAGACTTTAAAACATTTCTAATAATAGAATTTCCTTCAGCTATTGAGGCAAGAATTAAAGCCCTTATAGATAGACTTTTGCTGCTAGGAATATCAAGCTCCACAATACTATTTGCTTTAGTTAAAAAAGGTTTTATTTCAATTGAATCCATAGTCTAATAAAATAATCTATTTTGTAATTCTTTTGAAGCAAATAATATTTCTCTATAGATATTGTCTATAGTCTCTTTGCTTAAAATTTCGCTGGACATGCCTTTAAGCTTTTCCATTAGAGCCTCTTCCCTCTTTCCATCATAGAGCGGCAGATTATTTTCCTTCTTAATCTTTCCAATCTCCCTTGAAATCTCCATTCTTCTCTTTAAAAGTCTAATTATTTCACTATCGCATTCGTCAATTTCTTTTCTTAAATCCTCTAGCATAAAACCTCTATTTGTAAATTTTATTTAATAAATAATAATCCGCCAGCACCAAAGCGACCATAGCCTCAGCCACTGGCACGCTTCTAATTCCAACGCAAACATCATGTCTGCCCCCAGTTGATATTTTAGTATTTTTAAAATCCCTAGTTATAGTATTCTGCTCTACAGCTATTGAACTTGTGGGCTTGATTGCAAATTCTATAATAATGTCCTGTCCAGTTGATATGCCGCCAAGAATACCACCAGAATTATTTGATTCAAAAACAACTTTTCCATTATCCATTAGCATGCCATCGCAATTTTCTGAGCCCCTCATACTAGCCACATTCCGTCCAGCGCCTATTTCAACAGACTTAACAGCATTTATTCCCATAATTGCGCCTGCCAATTCGGCATCAAGTTTATTATATACAGGTTCGCCAAGTCCAGCATCAACATTGCTTGCAGTAACTCTGACCATCGCTCCGATAGAATCTCCTTCAGCCCTAACCTTTTCAAGCAATTCTTCCCATCTGGATATTATGTTTGAATCCGGACTAAAAAAACAGTTATTATCTATTTCACTATCATTCCAATTATTTTCATCAATTGCTATATCACCAATTTGCACCACAGCTCCTTTTATATTAATATGGGGAATAACCTTTCTAGCTATGGCTCCAGCAGCTACACGTACTGCGGTTTCCCGTGCAGAAGCCCTGCCTCCTCCCCTATAGTCCCTATTTCCGTATTTTATAAAATATGTATAATCGGCATGGCCAGGACGAAATAGGTCTTTTATCTTTGAGTAGTCCTTACTCCTTGCGTCTTCGTTTTCAATAATGAATGAAATTGGGGTACCAGTGGTTTTGCCTTCAAAAATACCTGACAAAATTTTTACCCTATCACTTTCATTTCTTGATGTAGTGCCAATAGTACCATTTGGCTTTCTTTTTTCCATATAATAATTAATATCTTCTTCAGATAGTTCAATATTTGAAGGCACTCCGTCAAGTACGCCGCCTATAGCTTCGCCATGGCTCTCGCCCCAGCTGGTTAGTCTCAAAATTTTTCCAAAGGTATTGCCAGACATTTCACTTGAAATTTTATATAACTATAATATTATACTATAATGGATAAATTTAAATTGCAATTATGTCTTTAGCTCTAGTAGGTTTTATGGGCAGTGGAAAAACCACAACCGCAAACCAGCTAAAAAATTACTATAAAAATTACACATTCTTTTCAATAGACAAAGAAATTGAAAAGAACAGCAGTCAAAGTATAAAAAATATATTTAAAATCCATGGAGAAAACTATTTTAGAGATTTGGAAAATAAAACTATAGCAAACATAATATCAAACAATAAAAACTGCATTCTAGACCTCGGAGGCGGAGCATTT
>CALXSC010000032.1 GCA_944391025.1 uncultured Rickettsiales bacterium | reverse complement strand
ATAAATATCCTTTGTCTCCAAATAATTTACCACCTGTTTTTATTCTCTTTATTAGATCCATGATAGGTATATTATCAAATACATTACCTTTTGTTATTTTAAAGTTTATTATTTCTCCTAATTCATTCCTCAAATACCCCGATGCAGAGCATCGGGGTATTTGAGGAATAAAATTAGTTAGCTTACATCAAAATAATATTTTTTTAATCAATCAAAACCCTTGAATTTTTCAGAATACAACCTATATTATATTTAGTAATAATTATAGGATTACTATGAACTTTGAAAGATATACAGAAAAACTTAAACAAACTATTCAACTTGCACAATCTATAGCAATAGCTGGACAAAATCAATTTATAACGCCATTGCATTTATTTGCGGCAATGGAAGAGGATGATGACAAATTAGTATCACAATTAATATCATCTGCTGGTGGAAATATTGAACTTATTGAAAATGATGTAGCCGACAGACTAAGCAGACTGCCAAAGGTAAGTGGAGATGGCGCTATGCAGCCAACGCTAAGTACAGATTTTTCAAGAATTCTGATATTATCTGAAAGAATAGCTGATAAAAGAAAGGATAAATTTGTAACTATAGAAATAGTTTTGCTTGGAATACTTGAAGAAGATGGCGAATTAGCAAGGATTTTTAAGTCGCACGGTATAAATGAAAAGGGCCTGACAGATGTTATAAACAAGCTTAGAAATGGTCAAACAGCCGATACTGATACGGCGGAAGGAGGATTTCAGGCTCTGACCAAATTTACAAAAAATATCACAAAAGCTGCTAAGGACGGAAAAATTGACCCAATAATTGGCAGGGATGAGGAAATTAGACGTACAATACAGATTCTTTCAAGGAGAATAAAAAACAATCCAGTGCTGATTGGTGAGCCGGGGGTTGGTAAAACTGCTATAGTTGAAGGACTAGCCCAAAGGGTTATAAATAGCGATGTTCCAGAAAGTCTAAGGGACAAAGAAATATTGTCATTGGATATGGGCGCTCTGATAGCAGGTGCAAAATATAGGGGTGAATTTGAAGAAAGGTTAAAAAATCTATTAAAAGAAGTTGAAAAATCCAATGGAAAGGTGATTTTATTTATAGACGAATTGCATTTGCTGGTTGGCGCTGGAAAAACAGATGGCGCCATGGATGCTTCAAACCTTTTAAAGCCGGCATTAGCTAGAGGCGATTTGCACTGCATTGGCGCTACAACGCTTGATGAATATAGGCAATATATAGAAAAAGATCAAGCCCTTGCCAGAAGGTTTCAACCGGTATATACGCCAGAACCAACAATAGAGGATACTATATCAATACTCCGCGGTATTAAAGAAAAATACGAAATGCACCATGGAATTAAAATTAAGGATGACGCATTAGTTGCTGCAGCCGTTCTATCAAACAGATATATTACTGATAGATTTTTACCGGATAAGGCTATAGATTTGATTGATGAAGCAGCAAGCAGAATACGTATGGAGATAGATAGCAAGCCTGTAGAATTAGATGAAATTGATAGAAAAATACTCCAAATGAAAATTGAGGCAGAGGTATTAAAAAATGAAACGGATGACGCCTCAAAGGAAAGGCTTGAAAAATTAAATAAAGAGCTGGATGAAATGGAGAAAAAATCCATTGAAATGACAACTAAATGGCAGGCCGGCAAAGCTAAGCTTGATAAAATAAATACCATAAAAGAAAAACTTGATGAGGCTAAATATCTGCTTGAAGTAGCCCAAAGGAAGGGAGACCTTGGAAAGGCTGGAGAAATATCCTATAGTCTAATTCCAAATCTGCAGAAAGAGCTGGATATGCTTGAAAAAGAAAATGCAAATGTTGCCAGTGAATCCGTAAAGAGAGAGGACATTGCAAAAATTATTTCTAAAATTACAGGCATTCCTGTAGATAAAATGATGGAGGGCGAGAAGGAAAAACTATTGCATATGGAAGAATTTTTGGAAAAAAGAGTTGTCGGACAAAATAAGGCTGTTATTGCAATATCTAACGCAGTTAGAAGAAGCAGGGCCGGACTGCAGGATGCAAACAGACCTATTGGAAGTTTCCTATTCCTAGGACCAACTGGTGTTGGTAAAACTGAACTTTGTAAAGCTTTAGCTGAATTCATGTTTGATGACGATAAGGCGATATTAAGAATTGATATGTCGGAATATATGGAAAAGCATGCAGTTGCTAGACTAATTGGTGCGCCTCCAGGATATGTAGGATACGAACAGGGTGGCGTACTTACTGAATCAGTTAGAAGAAGACCATATCAGGTAATTTTATTTGATGAAATTGAAAAGGCTCATCCGGATATATTTAATATTTTGCTTCAGGTATTGGATGATGGAAGGCTAACGGACAGCCAGGGACGAACTGTTGACTTTACAAATACCATTATAATTATGACATCAAACCTTGGTGCGCAGCATCTAGCAAATCTTAAGGATGACCAAGATGCGGAAGTAGTATTTGATTTAGTTATGGATGAAGTAAAAAAAGCGTTTAGACCTGAATTTATAAACAGGCTGGATGAAATTATATTATTCCACAGGCTAAGCAAGAAAAATATAGATGGCATCGTTAGAATTCAATTAAGCAATCTTGAAAAGAGATTAAAGGAAAAAGGCTATAGTATAGAGTTTACAGATGGTCTTTATAAATATCTGGCTGATAAAGGATACGACCCAATCTACGGTGCAAGACCGCTAAAAAGAGTTATTCAAAGAGATGTTGAAAACCTACTGGCCAATGAAATTATTAGTGGAAAAATCAAACCAGAAAAAAAGGTTATGGTTGATGTAAAAGACGATAATGTTATTATAAAATAAAAACTATTGGCAGTATTAGTTTACTGCCAATTTTATTAATTGACATATAAAAATTGTATAGGTATATTTAATTTATTCAACAAATAGGTGTATTAAAAATGCTAAAATATTTATTATATATTGTAATTGCTATTATTGTAATAATAGGTGTTATATCATTATTTCATTTAACAAGGGTTAATTTAAGGAATAAAAAAGAAATGGCCCAATATATGGATAAGACAGAAACATATGCCAACAATCTTGGCAAAACTCTTGTCGTTTATTATTCATTAAGCGGCAAAACTGCAGATATAGCAAAGCAGATACAGGAAATAACAAATGCTGATATATATGAGATAAAAACACTTGAAAAATTTAAAACAAATCCGTTTTTCTATTTAAGAATTAAAAAACAGTTAAAAACAAAACAATATCCAAAAATAGAAGATAATTTTCCGGATTTTAATAAATATGATACAATATTTGTAGGAAGTCCAATATGGTGGTATACCGCTTCAACGCCAGTTTTATCGTTTCTAGAGAAAGTTAATTTTGACAATAAAAAAGTTATACCATTTTCTACACAAGGTAGCAATTATGGAACATATTTTGAAGATTTTAAAGCAAACGCAAAGAATGCAAATGTTGGACAGGGCGAGTCTTTCAACAATCTTTCAAAAAAATACGATAAGGCTGTAAAGAATAAAATAATAGTTTGGTTAAATAATATTAAGTAATAATTAAGTAATTTTGTATTTACTTTTTAATATATTAAGTTAAACTTAGTATATACTTAATTTGAGCTTAATAAATATTATTATGGAAAATAATACTGCCTTGGAAAAACCAAAATTATTTAATATAGAGGCTGAACAAACTGTCCTCGGTACGATAATTTTAAACAATGATTATCTTGGAAAGGTAAATGATATATTAAGGACTGAAAGCTTCTATGAACCAGCCCATCAAAAAATATATGACTATATCATACAGACAACATTAAGAAGTAATTTGGTTGCGGATAGTATAACGTTGAAATTATTTTTTGATAATGATGAGATAATAAGCAAAATTGGCGGAAGCAACTATCTATCAGTACTTTTGAATATGGGTGCTGGCGTTGTGGATATAGTGGATTATGCAACAATAATTAAGGATTTGGCGCTGAAACGGGAACTAGTGCTTATTGGTGAAGATATCGTTAATAAGGCCTATAAGAACAGCTCTAATGAGACTGCCCAGAGGCTTATAGAAGAAGCCGAAGGTGAACTATTTAACCTTAGCTATCTCGGCGAAAACACAAAGGGTTTTACAGGTATAGTTAATTCACTGGCAGAAACGGTTAATAAAACACGATTGGCGATTGAAAGAGATGGCAACGTTAGCGGCGTTCCATCAAATTATATTGATATGGACAGACTATTGGGCGGATTTCAGGCTGGAGATTTAATAATATTGGCTGGAAGGCCATCTATGGGTAAATCAGCGCTTGCAATTAATTTTGCATACAATGCTGTTAAATTTTTTGACGAAGAATATAAATCAGGCAAATCAAAGGTTAGAAAGTCAGTGGGATTCTTTTCACTAGAAATGCCTGCAGACCAGATAGCATCAAGAATACTTTCAAGGGAGACTGGAATAAATGCTACAAATTTCAGAACTGGAGATATAGAAAAAGAAGATTTTGATAAAATTGTAAAAAAGGCGGACGAAATATCAAGATTGCCATTCTATATTGACGATACCCCCGCCCTATCAATAGCTTCTATAAGAACAAGGGTTAGAAGAATGGTTAGGCAAAAAAATCTTGGCATGCTGTTTATTGACTATCTGCAGCTTGCTCAAGGTACAACTGCGCAATCAAAAGCAAATAGGGTATTGGAAATTGGTGAAATCACAATGGGCTTAAAGGCTATCGCTAAGGAATTTAGCATACCCGTAGTAGCACTGTCACAGCTATCAAGAACAGTTGAACAGAGGGAAGATAAAAAGCCGCAGCTATCGGACTTAAGGGAATCCGGTACAATTGAGCAGGATGCCGATATAGTTATGTTTATATATAGAGAAGAATACTATGAGGAAAGAAAAAAGCCATTGGATGGAGATCCAAAGATGGAGGCATGGATAGCAAAGATGAATACCCTAAGAAATAAAACTGAAGTCATAGTAGCCAAACATAGAAATGGTCCGATTGGAAATGTAATACTTAGATTTGATAGTGCAACGAGCAAATTTCAGGATTACGCCGGACAATATGATATAGTTGAAAACTAGATTTAAATAATCTGCAGTTACTTTATATACCAGCGGGGCGGCCGCAGGACTTTTTTCCATTAATAGGTCATGTGATTGGACATATAAGATGGCAACGTTAAAACTACTAGCTTGACTTAGTGGCTTACGAAAAAAGTCACAAGGCTGTCGCCTTGCAGAGATTTTTATCGTTTTTTGAAGTCCGCCAAAACTGACAATTCTAAAAAATTAAGATAGTCTTAATGAAGGTGGTTAACTTCAAAAAACGATAAAAATCTCGCTGCGGCCGCCCCGCCCTCTCCACAATTACCGCCAAGAATTTAATATAAAAACTAAACTCCATAACACTATTGACAAATTAATAATTAAAAATACCATTTGTTAATAGCTGGAGAATATGATTAAATATGTTGGTAATTTTAAAAAACAGAATATTTACAACTTTTTTTATAATATTATTAATTTTTATAAATCATACTACATTTACAGTAGACTACAGGAGTACAAATGGTATGAATAAAATAAATACAAACAATGCTCTAAAAACAAATGTTATTCCAGTATTCTTCGCAAGCAATGAAAAATATGCGCCATATGTTGCCGTATCTATGGCGAGCATACTATACAACACGAACTCATTCATTAATTTCTATATAATAGATGGCGGAATAACAAATTCTACTAAAAAACTTATAGAACTTTTAAATAAAAAATTTGATAATTTTTCAATAGAATTTATTAAAATTGATACTGATAAATTCTTCAGTGATTTTGCTGATAACAAAATATATGGAAGTCTTGATATATATTCAAGATTTTTAATACCGATTTTAAAACCAAGTTTAAACAAGGTAATTTATCTAGATGCAGATACAATAGTTATAGACGATATAAATAAATTATATAGCGAAAATATTGACAATTATTATATTGGCGCAGTAGATGAAACAACCTCAGCAAGCTGCCCAAAAGAGATGGATATTTCGCCATCACATAGATATTTTAACTCTGGAGTTTTGCTAATTAACTCAAAAAAATGGAGAGAAGAGAATATTATAAACAAACTGTTTGAATTAGGAAAAAAATATTCAAAATATCTAGCGTACCCAGACCAAGATATATTAAACAAAGCTTTTGAAAATAATTACAAAATTTTAGACAATAAATATAATGCAAGCGATGGAACAAAAAAGTCTAATGAAGATCAGAATGTTGTAGTCAGACATTTTATCGGAATAAAGCCAGATAATTTAATAGATAAGTATTATTATGACATTAATTATAAAAATATCAATGAATTTTGGTTTTATGCCGAAATGACTCCATTCCATGAAGGACTTCAAAACTACTTTATAGCATCAAAAATTGATAATCTTGAAAAAAATCTAGCATGGACATTTGAAAATATTTACGATAAAAAGCAAAAAGAAAATAGGGTTAAAAATATGTATTATGCTATTGGTTCTGCAATAATTACCACATCTATACTGGCATCAATATTTTTAATTAAAATATTAGTTAGGCACAGAAAAACTAAAAAATAATTTAAAATTTTAATTATTTTCTTTTTACGGTTTTTGAAATTCCATGTTCAGTCTTTGCCCAATAAAACGGAGTAAATATTAAACCCTTAAGAGCATAAAATGCAGCTATATAATGCAAAACCCAATATAGTGGAAACAATAAAAAATATACAAAGTTAATTTTCATTTTGTTTTTGAAAACAACAGCTATAAATGCACCATATATCATTGCAAATAATGAAAATAAGTTGGCATAGATTATGAACGATAGAAATTTGAAACCTCTGATATCCAATATTATAACATAGTTATAGAATACTGCAATTATTGATATGAAAAAGAAAAATGACATAATTATAAAACTATTATACATGACTATATCAAAAAATTTCAATTTTCTAATTGGCTTAAATTTATGTTTAGAATTAACACCAACAGGATTTTTCAGTATAGTATGTTCACAGAAGGTTTGCATAAAACCCTTAATCCATCTTGTTCTTTGTTTAATCCAGGCTTTTACAGTAATCGGACATTCTTCTTCAGTTATTGAATTCAAAAAGGAAACCTTATAGCCTGCCCTAGCAATTCTTATTCCGAGCTCAGCGTCTTCAGTAACATTATAACCATCCCAACCGCCTAATTCAATTAGTCTATCAGTTCTAAAATGATTGCTCGTACCTCCCAGCGGAAAAAATGTTGCATATTTGGATATTGCTTTAATTGTAAAATCAAACCACATGGAATATTCTATAGAAAAACAATAGGAGATAAAATTATCATATTTATTATAATAGTTCAAAGCAGCTTGCAAACATACATAATCATCACCAAGCTTGTTAAATCTTTCAATTGATTTTTTAAGTTGATATTTTTCTGGTCTATCTTCAGCGTCATAGATTGTTAAAAATTTTCCCTTTACAAAATTCAAGGCAAAACTACAGCTCATTGGTTTTGATTTAATATTAGAATCTGGAACAACAATAAGGTCAAATTTAAATCTATCCAACAGCATTTTGCCTATCTCTATAGTTTCTTTATCATTTTCATCCACTACCAGTTTTATATCAAGCTTTTCGGAAGGATATTCTAAATTATATATTGCAGTTAGCAAATTTACCAATATGAATTCTTTCTCTTTTCTGACTGGCAATAGAATTGAATAGATTGGCAATTCAGAATCAGGAATTTTTAAATTATCCTTTTTGTAATAATTTTTTATATCATGAACTTTCATGCCAACTAAAAACAGAAATATTTTTATAAAGTTGGTTGCAAAATACAAAATAGTTATAGCAATATAGATAAATACTGAGAATGAAGGAAAATAAGATGGCAGAATAAATAAAACAAACGCAATAATAAACACAAAAAAATAATAGCAATTCCTTTTAATTCTACATAACGTCCACATTTTTGAAAATAAATAACAGATTAATAATCAATATTATAAAACAACTATTCAAAATAACAAGATAATTACAAAAATAAATCAATAATATTTATTCGTATCTTAAAATCTCAGCCGGATTTGTTTTTGAGGCTTTATATGACGGATACAGCGTAGACAGAAACGATAAAAACAATGATAGCGAAACTATATATATCACATCACTAGCTATTATCTTTGAAGGCAGATCTGTTAAAAAATATACTGTTGGTGAAAATAGTTCCAATTTAAAAACACTTTCTATCCAAACTTTTATATTTTGAATATTTTTTGCAAACAAAATGCCAACAACAGTTCCTATAAAGGTTCCTGTAATACCTATAAGCAATCCACAAATTAAAAATATCCTAGTTATACTTTTTTTACTAAATCCAATAGTCCTCAAGAGTGCAATTTGTTTATTTTTATCATTGACCAACATCGTTAAACTGGAAATTATATTGAAAGTGGCAACAAGTATAATTAGTGTCAATATAATAAACATTACGTTTCTTTCAACATTCAAAGCGCCTATAAATGCAGCATTGGACTGTTTCCAATCTATCAAATTTACATCAAAACCATTATTTTTTAAATCTCTCGCTATATCAACATAGGTATTTTCAATGTCATTAGTATTTTTAAGATATATTTCCAATCCACTGACGGAATTTGGATATCTAAAATGTTTTTGTGCCGAATCAAGCGGGATAAAAGCCACACCAGCGTCATATTCATACATTCCGCTAGCAAATGTACCTGCCACCCTATAGGTTTTCATTCTTGGTATAGTACCAAGTATTGTAGAATTAGATTCCGGAGAAATTACCTTAACATTATCTCCCTCAACAACCCTTAATTTCATAGCCAAACTTTGACCAAGCAAAATAGCATTATCTTCATAGTTTTTAGAAAAATTAAAAGCCGAAACATTATCGTATATTTTGTCTTTCTTAACCAAATCTTCTTTTTTTATTCCTTTAATAATAGCGCCGCTCGTATTATCATTTGTTAAAATCATAACCTGGTCTTCAATTATAGGATTAGTATTTTTAACATTTTTATTTTTTTCTATTATTTTTATAGCTTCTTCATAATTCAATAGTTCTCGCTCAACTGGAAAGACAGAAATATGGGAATTTATACCCAATATTCTATTAGTAAAATCTTCCCTAAAGCCATTCATAACAGACATAACTATTATCAGGGTAGCAACACCAAGCGTTATACCTATAAATGAAAAAATAGCAGTTATAGATATAAATTTTTCCTTATTCTTTGACCTTAAATATCTTAAAGCTATAAAAAATTCCAATTTTGAAAACATCACCAAAAATTAAATAACAACTTGTTTTATATTTGATTTTTTTTATTCAATTGTCAATATAATTTGCTATCAAATTTTTTTGAGAATTTATACGGCTGATAAAATATAATATTTATTCACATCCAATGTTTACAGAAGCAAAGGTTTTAAGAGATTTATTTGACTATTTTATGTCAAATGAGGAGAATTTGAAATTTTATATGAAATAAAATCTTATGCCAGCAGTTTGCCAAAGGAATTTATTCCGCAAAACCTTTGACAACAGTATTTGGAATTGCTCAAACAAAATATTACTTATTATGCTTTTTTCTATAGACTGAAGGCATATCAAATGTTGTAGCCCATATGCCCTTGTTTTCAGATTTAGCCCTATTTTCATCTTCAAGATATTTATCACTAATCTGTTGAAATGCTACTGCATTGCCGCTTAGCACCATTTCTTTATTTATATTTATCTTATTTTTTCTTCTGGTTCTCTTATTGTATCTTTCAAAGCTGCATTCGCCAACAAACCTATCATAGGCATCTTTACCTTTAATCAAACATGCTACTTCATTAACATTAATTAGATCACTTAGCTTATTCTTGGAATTTTCTCCGCAATTAATCTCCTCTTCTTTTACAGTAGCTTCTGACAAATCCTTATTTTGAACTTCTGTGGTTAGAATGCAGATCTGACTTAACTCTGGAGCATCAATTCCGAACAACCTAATCTTGGTTCCATCTTCCAGAACAAAGCTATCTCCATCATTAATCTTTGCAACCTTTCCAACTATAACTTTTTCAGAAACCTGAATCAGTTGCCTTTCTTCCTTTGGAACTTTAATTAGCTCGTTATGCTTACTAATTAAAGCTCCAAAAAATACACAAATTAGAAATAGAAAAAATATTTTAACTTTCATTTATATAGTAATTATTTCTACCAGCCAAATCCGCTTCTTTTTGAATACTTGCTAGTCTTGTATCTAGTCCTCAAAACCTCTTCCCCAGATTCTATATCTGTCATTCTTATATTAACAGAATAGTCCTTAACAGTTCTTCCAGATAACGTTTCGGGCTTCATTCTCACATCACCAAAAATTATAAGGTCAGCTCCAGATGCTTTTCCAATCTTTTTAACATCTTCGGGTCTAACCATGCCATCATTTTGATATTTAATTTCCTTTAAAATCTTTTCTCTAGCAGCAGCATCTATAAGAACATAGTCACCGGATGCAGAGAACTCATTCAATAATTCATCATTCAAATCGCCTATTGGAAAATATGCTTCAGAAGTTTGATTTTGCACCTCGCCTATAAAAATCTTAGGTCTTCTTCCTAATTTAGCAAGATAAGTCTGAAACCCTCTATGGTTTTCCGTTTGCTGAAGAATTGCCTTTGCTGCATTCTCAGTATCCGTAGCAACCCATTCATCTGTAATAGTCATAGCCTTTTTATCAGATTCCTGCAGAGAAACTCTTTCGGTCTTAATTTTTGGACCACATGAAACTATAGACAAACAAACACCAGAAAGACAAGCTATCTTTATAAAATTTTTCTTCATAATATTAATTAAAAAATATTTTAATCTACAATAAACTTTAAAGTAATTTTTAATTATTTCAACATATTTTTTCTTTAAAAACAATATATTAAATCACCCTTATATATTAGGCATTATTAGCAATTTTTTTTGCAACTATTTATTTTTGACATATATCCAAGATTTTAAGAATTTTTATATTGCATGGACCAAAACCCAAACAGCAATTTAAATTAAAAAACTAAAGATTATTAATTTGATTCCAATAGCTATATTGCCAATATGCAATATCTAGTATATTTCTATAAAGGCATTGTTATATAGTGTATCTATGTAGTTTTTTACTTCCAAATTCAACTTTTGATTATATATAAAATATTGAACCCTTGCAACATCATCCTTCTTTGCAATCTTTTCCTGTTTTTTATCGTTTAGTTTTATTATCATGTAAAATCCAGAGTTTTGGTCGCCAAAATATATTGGTTTAGATATAGAGCCAACCTGCAGGTTTTTAATCGCATCATAGACTGTTTGATTAATATCCATTTCATCAACCCAACCTATATATCCCTTATTTTTTTTATTATCCTGAGAAAACCTTTCTGCTATAGATTCAAAATTATTCTTAGCTCTAATTTCATCATATAGCTTATCAACTATTGCCTTTGGGTCTGAATTATTATTTTTATAAATAATAATCTGGGAAATATTATACCTTGACCTTAATGGTTTTTCTGTTAAATATTCCAAAGAATCATTAATTTCTGAATTGTTTATATTTATAGTTGGTCTAATTTTTGAATCTATCAATTTGTTCCACAAAAAATTATTTTTCATAATTTCAACATACAAATTTTTATCTATTCCATATTTTTTAACATTCTCATCTATATTGTCCTTTTCAGAATTTGCCTGTAAAAAATAATCAAATTCTTCCTTATCAAATGGAACCTTTTCATTTTCAACAGCCTGACCCTTCAGTATTTCTTCTATAAATCCATTCAGAATTTCCTTTTTTATTTCAGGATTCATTTCTGAAGTATTTTTAAAATATAGCTGCACAATTTTTGTATAGCTGTTCAAATCGTATTGGGTTATGATTTTATCATTAACTCTCGCCACAGCCTTAAAGTCGCTAGCAAAGGATATACCAGCAAACAAAAACATAAAGCAGCAAAATAATAAAACTTTTCTCATAACTAAATCCAAAAACGATTACTCCTATAAATTAGGATTATTTACTTTTACCAGTTTGGTTATAAAAATCAATTCCCAATAATAGATCTATAGCCCTGGCTAGTTGATAATCTTTATTATACATAGATGTATCTTTAGCCTTCAATTGTTTCTTCAATTCCATATTAACAAGGTTATTTTCATTATTTTCCAAATGCCCCTTTAGGTCATTTTCCTTTGTAAACCATTTGCTTGTATCTATTTCCTCAATCTTAGCCATCTTAACCTCTATATCAGGTTTTATGCCCTCCGCCTGGATTGAAATATCATTAGGCGTATAATATTTTGCTATAGTCAATTTAATACCGCCACCATTATTTAAAGGAATCATTGATTGAACCGATCCTTTACCAAATGACTGCGTGCCAACAACGATAGCCCTATTATTATCCTGCAGAGCGCCAGCAACAATTTCCGAAGCAGAAGCTGAACCTTCATTAATTAAAACAACCATTGGGAGATTAGGTATCAAATCCTGTTCGTTTTCCGATTTATATTCATTGATAAGAACTCCGTCTTTACCCTTTATACTAACTATTTTCTTTCCCTTATCCAAAAAGGCATCGGATACAAATACAGAAGTATTCAATAAGCCGCCTGGATTGTTTCTTAAATCCAGAACTAAGCCCTTAACATTATTTTTACCTATTTCGTTTTCAACCCTATTGAATTCCCTTATCAAATCAACATAGGTTTTTTCAGTAAAGCTAGAAATTCTCAAATATATAATATTGCCCTCTGCCCTTCCCTTAACGGAATCAGTTTTTATAATATCTCTTTTAATTTTAAAATCTAACGGCTCCTTTTCGCCCATTCTAAGAACTGTAAGTTTTACTGTTCCCCTATCTTTGCTATCCTTTCCTCTCATTAGATTAACGGCCTCAACAAGACTCATTCCAACAACGGACTTATCATCTATATTGCTAATATAATCGCCAGATTTAATACCAGCCTTAAATGCAGGCCCATCATCAATTGGAGTTATAACCTTTACAAGCGAATTATCCATTGTAACTTCTATTCCTAATCCGCTAAATTCACCTTTCGTATCACTAACCAATTGTTCATAATCTTCCTTTGAAAAATACGCTGAATGCGGATCTAAAGATGACAGCATTCCATTTAAAGAAGCCTCAAAAAACTTATCATCGTCAACATTCTCAACGTAGTTAGCTTTTATCATCTTAACAACATCATTGTATACAGCCCCATAGTCTTCAACCTTCTGTGACTTTGGAGAAACTATAGTCTTCTTCTTAATAGCATCTAGCCTGCTTATTTTATTTTCATTATCGGCGACTAGGCTGGCAGTAATGTTATTCTTAAATAAAGAAGTTTTAATATAGCCGTTTATTTTATTGTCATTTAAGGCATATACACTTGACAATAAAATAAGTAAAAATACGTTAATTATTAATAGTTTTTTCATTTTTAAACTCTAGCACTTGATTGATTTATCCATGTATTTATAGGTCTTCTTGGACCGCATGGTCCGCCGTCCCCAGACACGCATGGGCTTTTTACTTCTATAACTTTATTTGCCGTGCATGATTGCAATGATAAAAATACAAACAAAATCAAAAAATATTTTAACATAATAAGCTATATTGATAATATCGTTATCATTATAGAATTTAAAAAATAAAAATCAATATTTTAATTAATATTAAATTCTTCTTATTCTCATATCATTAGAGGCTATATTTTTTTTATTTTTATACCACTCTAAAAATTGGCTGGTAGAATCAACCTGGTCATCATGTTCACAAAATGGGAAACCAAAAAGTTCAATTTCATAGTCAGCAAGCCAATTGGATTCGGTTGGTAAAAAAACTCTGCCGCCTTCAAAAAAAGGAGATACGCTGGCTAGTCTCGTTACCTTGTCCTTTGAAACTTTTATACCTATTAGTGGAGTTTTGATTTCCTTCCTTAAATCCTGCAATAATGATTGACCGCTAGCTTTATCTTCTATAAGCACTAACTCTGGCTTCCATTTTTTTATTAGCTCTATTGTCTTTCTTTTTAAATCTGGATATTCTAGCCATTCCCTATATACTTCAAGCAGATATAGATTATTATCCAATTCACCCCATACAGTACAAACGGTTGGATCATTTTTTGCACCGGTTTTGATTGCCGTATCAAATGATAGATATGTTTTGCTTGGAATAATATTTTTTGCATATCTCTGCAGCCATTTATCCTTTATCATACTTCCTTCCTTTACAACTGGTTTTTGTTGATATTGCGCTGCAAAAATATAGCTGCCCATATCCTTTTTAATTCTTTCAATTTCTTTCGCTCCCTCCCTTGACGGATGTAAAATATCACCCTTTTCCCTATATTTTTCAAATCCATTTATTGAGTAAATACAGTCCTCTTCGGCAACTGCCGGAATTGATAGCACCCTCCAATCATTATCATCCTTATCAAGCAAATAACCGACCAAATCATTTGGATGCAGCCTCTGCATGACGATTATAATGGCTCCATTCTTCTTATCATTAAGCCTTGAAACAAAAGTATTGCTAAACCATTCAAGTGTTTTAGACCTATATTTTTCACTCATAACCTGCTGTGGATTGTGCGGGTCATCAACTATCAAAATATCTCCCCCTTCTCCCGTCAAACTACCTCCGACAGACGTTGCAAATCTATACCCATTCTGCGTTGTTGCAAATTTATGTTTCTCATTTTGCAGCGGGTTTATTTCAAAATCTTTAAACGTATCCCTAAACCACCTTGAACTAACAACCAATCTACAATCCGTTGAATGCTTCATGCTTAAGATATCCGAATAGCTCGCTACAATCACCCTAGAAAATGGCCTATTGCCAAGAACCCATGCAGGAAAAGCAACGCTGACACAAACGGATTTTAAGCTCCTAGGTGGTACATTTATAATCAGCCTCTTAATATTTCCCCTATAGACCTCCGTCAAATATTCAGCAATTAGATCAATATGCCAGTTGTGGTTATACCTAACACCATGGTTAATAGTATTAAATGTTTTATGGATAAAGGCAGACAAATCATTTTTCAAAATCTCCTTTTTTAGTTGTGATGGCGTTAAATTCTTATTAGCAAAACTATTTAAAAGTTCTATTTCCATTGTTATCCATAATATATAAACTTAACTATTATTTAAATAGTTAATTGACCGCTGGAAGTACAAGATATGGAATTAGCAATATGCAAGTTATTTTATTAATTATTTATAGAACACTATATACTTTACTATCTGGCTTTTTAGCAGTATAAAAAATAAAAATATAAACAACAATATTATCTGCGGCACAAAAAACATAATTCTATCTATAGGCAATACATCATTAGGTTTCTTTGCGTCGTCCTTTAATTTTTTATTTAAAGACAGAAAAATATAGACCATATAGAATATAAACAATATCAATATTTCAACTAAATTAATTAGATACAAAATGTCAAAATTATATAGATTTAAATCAAAGAACGACAATAGGTTCATTAAAATTGGCATAAATAAACAAAATATATAGAAATTTAATTCAGTCTTTGAATTTTTATAGAGTATAGTCATGTCAGTTATATCTAATTTCAATAGCAAAAATAGGACACCGGCATAGGATAGAACAATAAGCAATATAGACAGCATAAATAGCAAAAAGCTTGAAAATACCTTTACAACCTCAATATTCGTAGTAACAAACAATATTTGAGAAACAAACACTATAAAGTTCATAACGGAAAATAAAAGAATGAATTTTATACTATTTTTAATAAATTTACCTGCAAAGAAACATGCAGTTAAAAACAACAGAATCATAAAAAATTCTGAATAATGGAAATAAATTTTAATAGCGTCAAAACTATTATAAAAAACGTAATAAATTATCTTAATAAATAAAAACGTATTAAAGAACATAAATGGAAAGAAAAATATAGTGAACAGCGGCAAAAAGTCCTCATAGTAGAATTTTTCCTTAAATATAAGATAAAATGGACCAGAAATATTAACAAGGAGCAATAAAAACAGCACAAAAAGAACCCAATACCCAGATACAGTATCAAATCCATTAATATCTTGGAAAACAAACAGACTATTTTCATTATAGAAAAAATAAAATGCGGCAATTAAAATAAAAACCATGCTGCATATAAAGGATATGCAAAAAACTATATTGTAATTCTTTCTAAACTCCTTTAAATCCGGATTTGTAATAAGAAAAAATGAATATATCAAAATTAGCAAATATATAAATATGCTTACCACAATACTACTTGAAAAAGACAAAAGAATATAGAAAAAATATAGATACGAGATTTGTCTATTGTACAGAACATACTTATCCGGCAAATTTAAATAATTAAAAGAATTTTGAAATACAAGATTCAAAAACAATACAACAATAGACATAAACATACCAAACATCAAATTTATTGAGTTCGCCGAAAAGACAATTGGGATATCTCTAGCTATTGCAAATAGTTTTAAATCATATTTTCCATAGGCTGCAAACATTATCAAGACATAACCACAAATAACCATCAATAGTATGTAAATTATATTATTTATAATTTTTTGAACTTTAAAAAATTTATTCATATACGTACTATTCACTATACCAAGTATAGGAAGAACTAAAAGTATTTTAAATAAAAAATAATATAAACTTTGCATGCTATTTACCAGTGCTTGATATAAATTCAAATAAAACATTTCCTATAATGCCTTCAAAGAACGATATTAAAACGACTAAAAAGAACATTATTAAAATTGCCATCATATAATTGGTATTTATTGAAATCTTGTTTTCCAACTCAAGAAAAGAATAGGCTTCCTTTGACTCCTTGCAAAAAACAAAATAATATCTCACAAACAAAAATACCATAATCGTTTTTTCAACGACAAATGGAATGAATAAATAGTATGTTCTAGACTCAATTACCGATAGTGCAAAATTCCAATAGCTATTAAATCCAAACGCTATTGGAAAAGCTAGTTTAGAAAGTACTATAGCATAGATTATATACTTATATCTATTGAACGCATAGACTATTGGAGTATCAGATTTTCCAAATAAAAATATACAAAGCGCCGCAATCAAATAGAATAAAAAGTTTATCAATACATGGTTTATTAAAAATGAAATAATTGATACAAAACTAAAGTCATTATTAATACCCATAAGCATTACAACGTACCCCAGAACAATAAGTGAAAAACTATATACCGTAGGGAGCAGATTTTTTCTCAGCATTATTCTGCAGGAACTATATATGACAATAGCAGCACCAACAATATAGAATAGATAATTTAAATGAAAAACACCAAATATAACATCAAGATTAAACAGTGAATATAGGAATTTCCAAAGTATATATATACCTATAACTATATCGGAAAATAGTATATTTATAAACAATAAATTAGTTATATCTGATGACTTTAAAACACCTGAAAAATAAAAGTTAAAAGAAAAAAACTTAAATATCAAAGCTCCGAAGAAAATAAATATGGACAAGTTATACAGATAATTATCCTTAACGATATCCAAGTGGCTAACTATATAGTCAATATCTGACGTTCCAAACGTAAAATAAACTATAAATACAAAAAACATGAACAATATAGAGCCAACAACACCATTATTATAATATTTGTAGGCAACACGCGTATAGTTTATCTGCCTATAGTCGGACATCAAATTGTACAAACTAAACGAATAAAATTCAATATAGATAAACATATTGAAAATATTATTAGTCAACAATATTCCGCATATTGAAAAGTAATTAATTAAATATATGGCAAAGAAAAAATTCAATTTTTTAGTATATATCATTTTATCGTCAAAAAACATAAACGATATAAGCTTTGTAAAGAAAATCAATATTAAAAAAATTAAATTTTTTAGATCTACCTTATACTCGCCCATTATAAACAAAATATTGTCATTTATTTTATTTTGTAGCACGACATTAGGCAAAACTTCAGGAATTAGATAGAATCCCAATAGAAGTATAAAAGAAACAACAGCTACAGTAATCACCGCATTTGTAGTTTTGTAATTCTGCAGTATATTTAAACCAGAAAAAATCAACGGAATAAAAAGAAAACAATATGGCAAATTAATTATGTTCATTTTCTTCTCCGTTGTTTAATATATTATTTAAAATACTGACTCCCGTAAGAAACGTCAGGAGAAAATTTATAAATATTATTATAAATATTGGAAACAATATATCTTCCGAATTTTTTATTATGATAAGATACATTAAAAAAGTTATTGTAAGCAGATATACAAATGCCAAATTAACCATCTTTATAATAGGTCTTTTTCTAAGGAAAAAGCTCAGCGCAGCTATACCTATCATAAAAACCAAAACCAATGAAATAATTATTCTAAAATTTAATATAGTCATATATAAAAGGGATTTTCCAGTTTAATAAAATCGTCAAAATAAAAAATAAAAAAAATATAAAAAGTCCAACCATTGTCCTTCCAAAAAATCTAAAAAACATTATATTGTTTGAATTTATTGACTTATGCCTAAGAAAAGACAGAACATATACCAATAAAAAATATAAAAATGACAAAGCCATACTATAAAATCCAAAAATTCTATAGCTTGTTATCGCAAAGAATCCAAACAACAATAGAAATGGAATTAAAAAGGACATTATTATTCTTAAAACTAAATCACCCTTCATTATTATCACTCCTCCTATTAAAAAAGTATAGAATGACAACCAGACAAACATAGAACATGATTATATGTGTCAACTTTTGAAATATCTTATTTTGATTTAATAGCGATATATTTTCCACATAGACATCATATGTCTGTTCATCCTGGTCCTTTGGCAGCTTTAAATCGTCCTTAACCAAACTATTTTTTATTATAAACTTACTATTTGTATTATCAATTTTTTTAAAGTTAAATCCTATTATGCCAAACAAAAATGCAGACGCTAAAACAGCCAAAAAAATCTTTAGCTTTGACTTTTTATCGTCAACGATAGAAGAATCATCAAAGTTATTATTCAAATTAAACACAAAAAATACTATTGTCAAAATAAAAAATATACTTATAACAAGGAATTCGCCAAGATATATCTGCTGCGTCAACATTGTTGATGCTATAAATATAATAAGAAAAATACTAGTAAATAAGCTTAAAAAAACATTATAGATATTTTTGATGAACAGCATTCCAAATATTGCTAGCACGATTAAAATGCAAGCTAGCGGAATATCAAAAATTGAAAATAAGTATTCAAACATTCAATAATTATCTAATTAATTATCACTTATAGTAAAATCCATTATCTTTAAAATGTCAATAAATATTAATCAAATATTTAGTAATTATATTTATCGTCAAAAAATATAGTTATAAATGAACATGGCAATCTCTAGTGCAGCCCATAGTCAATAAAATCCAACGCTACAAACAGCTTGACCACCAATATTGGCGGTCAAGCAATTAAATAATTTGAAATCTATTGAGCCTATAAATAGCTTAAAAATCAACCCTAAAGTCATTAGATTCAATAAATTTTATACTCTTAACGTTGCAAACATTTTCTAAATCCTCAGCAACGCTATTCATTTTATCGGCATTGCATGTATAAACATTAATTTCGTCTATAACCTCTTTTATAGAAATATTTTTTTCAGATTTATATTTTCTAACTTCAGCTATTATATCCAAAGCCGTCTGTCCTATTTCTTCGGCTTCGTTGTCATATACCAAATTCTCAACAACAGGCCATGTACCTCTAGAAGAAATTGATTTTGTGATGTTAAATTCATCTTCATACAATGAAGAATAAATCTCATCAGCGATAGATGGAACAAATGGAGCAAATAGCTTTAAAATTGCATTAAATACATAGTATATTGTTCTTATAGCACTTTGCTGACCCTTGTTTATCCTTTCTGTTTCTTCTTTAGATAGCTCCAAATCCTTATATTTAAATCCGCTGGCACCATAGCATCTAACCTTAACTATTTCTAAATAGTTATCGCACAGGTCATTCCAGAAAAAATTTTCTGCCGCTTCCAATGCCCTGTTATATTCATAATTTTCAAAGGCCTTTGTAGCTTTTTCAACAGTAACTTTAATTCTAGATATTAGCCATTTGTCAATTGGTTCAAATATCAATCCATTTTCTATGTCTTCCTTTGCAGTTGAAACTTTTCCGGTTAAATTTTCAAAATTCATTTCCGCAAACTTCGCACTATTAAATAGCTTTGTAACCAACTTTTGGCCTACTGCAATATTGTCTTCAGAGTATGCGGTATCCAAACCAAGCGTAGCACCGCCAGCCCAATACCTTACAGCGTCAGAGCCCTTGCTCTGTATCAAACCAATTGGACTTATAACATTTCCGGCCGATTTTGACATTTTTGTCTTATCCGAAGCAAGGCACCATCCAGAAATAGCTAAGTTTTTCCATGGTATTTTATTCTGGTGATAGTAGGCCTTAACCAATGTGCAGAAAGCCCAGGTTCTGATAATTTCATGAGCCTGCGGCCTTAAATCAAACGGTAGTTTTAAAGTCTCATATCTATCCTTATCAATATACATCTCGTCAGTGATTCCCCACGAAGAAAGTTGCGGAGATACGGATGAAGTAGCCCATGTATCAAGCACATCAGTATCTGCGGCAACTTCATCCCTCATATAGCCTTCAGGCAAATCAATCATTGGGTCAATTGGCAATTGTTCAAACTTTGGAACCAAAACCTTTCCCTCTTCACCCTTTCGTTTAGAATACCAGACAGGTATTGGAATGCCGGAAAACCTCTGCCTAGATACAGTCCAATCCCAGCTCAATCCATCAATCCAATCATGCATTCTATTTTCCATCCATGCCGGATGCCATTCACATTGGCTGGCTTTTTCATGCAACTCTTTCTTTATATCAAGAACTCTAATATTCCATTGTTTTGTAACCAAAAATTCAATAGGAAACTTAGATCTTTCACCAACCTTAACAGGATGGATTATTTTTTCAGGTGCACGTGTAATTTTTCCATTCCTCTCCAACAATTCAAGAACTTTTTCCCTTGCATCTTTAGTTTTTAATCCCTCAAGTGCAAAATAGTCAGAATTAATTATGTCCTTAACTTTTCCAAGTACAATTTCACCCCTTTCATTTAAAATAATTCTCAAATCCAGGTTATATTTTTTCCACCAGTCAATATCCGTTTGGTCGCCAAAGGTGCAGCACATAACCATGCCAGTACCCTTTTCTTTATCAACCTTGTCATCAGCCACAATAGGCACCTTAACGCCAAGCGGAGTAATTGCAGATTTTCCAGCATACTTAGAATAATTGTCCGGATGACAAATCAAAGCAACGCAGGCTGGCAATAGTTCTGGTCTTGTAGTCATAATTTCAATAGGAAGACCATCATCAGTAGTAAACTTTAAATAGTTCATTTGGCTTTCCATCTCTTTGTCCTCAAGCTCAGTCTGCGCCAAAGCAGTTTGGTCTACAACATCCCATATTGAAGGCTCATCTTTTCTATATAACAACCCCTTATTATACAAATCCAAAAATGACATCTGCGAAACTTTTTTAGAAGTATCAGAAATTGTTTGATATTTTAAATTCCAATCATAAGAATGGCTAATTGACTTAAATAAATCCTGAAATTGGTCTTCTGCAATATGCACATTTTCTTTGCATATCTTTATAAATTCATCCCTCGGCATTTCTTTTCCCTTAATGCCCTTAAGTTTTTCAATATACCTTTCAGTAGGCAAACCATTATCATCAAATCCAATCGGATAGAATACATTCTTTCCGCTCATCCTTTTATATCTAGCCATAAAATCCGTTTGAGTATATGAAAAAATATGCCCCATATGCAAAGTACCAGATACAGTTGGAGGCGGCGTATCTATTGAATATATATTATCCCTATTTGTATCACTCCAATCAAATTCAAAAATCCTATTGTCCTGCCAATAGTCCTGCCACTTTTTTTCACTTTCGGCAAAATTATATTTTTTATCTAACTTTTTCATATTATTTCCTAGCCTTTACCTATCTTAGAAAGAATAATTAGCCCATAATAAAAATCAAGCAAAAACTATTTAAAAAAGCTGGGATTATTCCATCTAATAACCAATAGTGATTTTATAAACCAAGGGGCGGCCGCAGCGGGATTTTTATTGTTTTTTAAAGTCCGCTGGAACCGATAGCCTTAAATATTATAGATTGGCAAAACGACAGTGGTTAACTTTAAAAAACAATAAAAATCCCTGCAAGGCGAAGGCCTTACGACTTTTTTCTATAGCCACCCTTTACAAAATCCGCTAAACTAAAACTCCATAACCTCCCCCGCCCAGCCATACCGCCAGCCCAGGGAAAAAAGTCCTGCGGCCGCCCCGCCCCCCGCAAAGAAAGCTGCCGATAGCAAGAAAAAACTTGTAAAATTAAAGTTTAGTTATATATTTATAGCATAAACAAAATATATTTGAATCTATGGTTGAGAAAAACAAAAAAATATTAGAAAAAACAGTAGATACAGCAAAGGAAGAAAACAAAAATGGCATAAAAGATGCCATTAAAATAGACGAACCAAAGGAAAAATTGGACACCAATAAAGTCCAAGCCAAAGAACAGAATATGGAAGCAAAACAACCTCCAAAATTAAAAAAAGATTCAGACAATATCTTTAAAATTTTAACTGCAATAGTAATATTAATTGCAGCAATGCTATTATTTTTCAAAAAAGAGATAGTGTTAGGATTTTTCAAAGCTAAGAATACAAAGCAGGAGAACAGACAGGAAGAAATATATGAAAATTTAAAGGCTGACAAAGAATTCTACAACAGGACATTTCAAAAGCTATCGGAAAATATAAAAGTTCTAGAAAGAGAGATTGAATTCAATAGCGAATATATAAAAACTTTACAGTCAAAACTTACCCAGCTAGAATCGCAACTAAGCGATATCAATATATCTCCCCAAAGGACAGAACTTATAAAAATAGCAATCAACATACAATCCAAAATATCAAATGGACTGGCCTATTCAGAAGAGCTGTCATCATTAAAATTACTAGCAAAGGATAACACTGTGCTTCTAAATAAAATAAATGTCCTAGAGCTCTACAAAAACGCATATCCAACAGAAAAAATAATCATGCAAAATTTCAAAGCAGAATTTACAATTTTCAACAAAGAACACAATATTCTTAAAAATAATGATAATAAAGCTTCAAAATTCCTATCAAACTTTATAATCATTAGAAAGATAGAAAATGTTGATGACAGCACATCGGATGCGTTTATGATAAAGCTAGAAAATTCAATAAAAACTAGGAACTATAGACTATCTTTAGAAATTTTAGAAAGCAATCCAGAATATGCAGTTTTTTTTCCAAAAACAATGGAAGACATTAAAACAAACGTATTGCTAAACGATACAATTGAAGAAATAATTAATTATCTTATAAACAACTAAGAAGATTATGGTTAAAAAAATATTTTTTATAGCATTCATCATATTTCTATCAATCTTCATTAGTAATTTATTAATGTATAATGGCGAGATAGTTATAAACTTCCTAGGATATCAAATAATTACAACAACAGGTTTTTTAACATTCCTAATTACTGGATTTGTACTTGTACTATATCTATTAATATATATATCAATAGCAATTTTTTATCCAAATGTAAACTATTATAAAAAGAATGAGAAAAAATTTCAAAAAAAATTTAACCAGTATCTTGAATTGATAACTGAGGCGTTTATTTATAAGAGCGCAAAAAGTACAAAGGAATCTTTCGCAAAATTAAAAAAGGCAAATAAAATTTTTAAAAAAACCAATCTCTCAAAATTGCTTGAGTCACAGCTTTATTATCTGCAGGAAGAATACCAAAAATCTGAGGAAAGCTTTAAAGAAATAGAGGATGCAAATTTGAATTTAAGCCTATTAAACCTCAGGATAAGCCTTGAACAGGCCAAAAAGGCAAACAACATTAATGATGTAGAAAAATATGCAGAGGAAATATTAAAAATAGAGCCAATAAACAAGGCTTCGTTGGAATCGCTATTTGACATATATATAAAAAAGAAAAACTGGGAAAAGGCATATGGAATTTTACAAATAGCAATAAAAGCCAAGATTTTTGAGCAAAATAAAATGCAGAAGGAAATACTATTTATATACACCGCCCTCGGCAAAAAATACTACGACAACCAAGAATTTATAAACGCAAAGAGTATTTTAAGGCGGGCATATAAATTAAATCCAAACTACATACAGGCAGTAATTCTATTGGTTGAAACATATATAGGACTAGGCAAAAAATCAAAGGCCATAGAAATAATAAGAAAAACCTGGAAATATAACACAAATCCAAGATTGGCAGAATTATATTTTTCGCTATTAACCGATAAAGAAAGAAAATCTATCAAATCAGCAGAATCATTATATAATTTAAACCCAAAGAGCTATGAAAGCAATTTAATACTAGCTAAAGCGTATTTTGAAAATGAAATTTATTCAAAAGCTAGAAAGTATGCAAAAATTGCAGAAAGTATGAACGAAACAAAATATTTATATGAGCTAATGCTAAAAATAGAACAGGAAGACAATGGCAGTTCAGCGCTTATAAACAATTTAAAAAACAAGATACTAACCATGAAAAATTCATGTTGGAAATGTAACATATGCAAAAGGGAATATATTAACTGGCAACCGGAATGCAATAATTGTAAGTCTCTAGATTCACTTGAATGGTCTGAATAATAAAAGGCTTGTATTATTTTTTAAAAATGATAGAATATAAAAATAATAAATTTTGCATTATTAATGGTTAGTTGGAATTCTAGTAGTTGGCAAAAATCAAGTCTTAAGTTGCAGATGCCAATTTATGATGATATAGAAAAATTGAATTCTATTAAAAAAGAACTCAAAGATTTTGATGGACTTGTTGATCTAGATAAAATTTTACTTTTAAAGAAAAAGTTGAAAAGTTTAGAAAAGAATAAAGGATTTTTAATAATTGGAGGAAACTGTGCTGAAACTTTAAATTTTGATAATGATACAGCTGATACGGTTAGGACAATTCAAGAAATGGCTAGTATTATATCTAAAAAAACAGGCGGTGAAGTTATAAAAATTGGAAGAATGGCCGGGCAGTATGCAAAGCCAAGGAGCAATGAATTTGAAACTATAGATGGCACAACTCTGCCAATCTATAGGGGAGATATAATAAATAATATTAATTTCACAGAGGAATCAAGAAAACCAAATCCAGAACTAATGATAAAAGCCTTTAATAAAAGTTCTGAAACTCTTAAAACTATAGAAAAAATTGATGGCAATTTTTTTACGACCCACGAAGCACTGCTCCTTGATTATGAAGAATCTCTTGTAAGAGAAAAGGATGATATCATATATCTGTCCTCAACGCATTTTCCATGGATTGGCGATAGAACTAGAAATTCCAACAGCGCACATGTGGAATTTTTAAGGGGAATAGTAAATCCGATTAGTATAAAATGTGGAACTAATACAGACCTGGATGATTTGGTTAAAATAATTAAATTATTAAATCCAGAAAATGAGGCTGGAAAAATATCTTTAACCGTAAGAATGGGAAATAAAAATATTGAAAAATATTTTCCAATATTAATAAAACATATATTAAAAAATAATTTAAACGTAGTGTGGATTAGCGACCCAATGCATGGAAATGGTAAAAAAGTAGATGGTAAAAAGACTAGATATTTGGACGATATAGAAGGAGAAATATTAAAATTTTTTTCAATATGCAAAAATAACAGCATCTATCCTTCAGGCGTGCATCTTGAAATGACTGGAAACGATGTAACAGAATGTATCGGACTTTCCGTTAATAAAAATAATTTAAATCAAAATTATAAAACATTGTGCGACCCTAGATTGAATAGGGAACAGAGCCTATATCTTATTAAGAAAATTTCTGAGCTTATCTGAATCAATGCCCCTAACGAAAATTGATTCCCCTATTCTCCTATTTAAAACTAAATTATATTGTCCATGGCTAGATTTTTTATCTTTCTTCATATTGTCAAGCATAAATTCGCTAAAACTGCCAATATTTTGATATTCTTTAAGACGTTTTAATTTTTCAAAATTGAATAGCTTTAAATCTTCCATATGTTTTAAAACCCTATCAACATCATTTGATTCTATTAAACCCAATTCTTTGCTAAATTGAAATGACTGCAATATGCCAAGCCCTACAGCCTCGCCATGGAGTATCTTTTTTGCATTATAGTTTACCAATTTTTCATAAACATGGCCGAATGTATGACCCAAATTTAGCAAAACCCTAATATCCTTTGTTTCAAAAGGATCCTTTTTTACAATATCAGCCTTAAATTTACAGCTTTTCTCAATTATATATTCAAGATGTTCAAAATCTTTTTTCAATATTGCTGATTTTCCATATTTTTCACAATATTCAAAGAATTCTGCATCTCCAATTAAACCAAGTTTAAATGCCTCAGTGTATCCAGCCTTTAAATTACGCATGTCAAGAGTATTCATGGTATTTAAATCCACTAAAACCAATGACGGCTGGTAAAAACTGCCTATTAAATTTTTTCCGCTTTTCGTATCTATAGCAGTTTTTCCGCCTATTGAACTATCCACCTGGGCTAGCAATGTGGTTGGTATTTGAATAAACGGTACTCCCCTTAATAGCGTTGATGCTAGAAATCCGGTCAAATCCCCAATTACACCGCCTCCAAGAGCTATTAAAAAACAATCTCTGCTAAAGCCTAAGCTTAAAATTTTTTCGGCGGTTTTTTGAAATATTAAAAAAGATTTGCTTTTTTCGCCAGCCGATAGGACTATTTTTTCACATATATATTTTTTAGATAGCGACTTTAAAACTATATCGCAATAGCCAAATTTATTAATGTTTTTATCAGTTATTATAATACATTTTTTATGTTTATCAGATGGAAGTATTTTTTCTACATAATCAACTGAGTCTTCCAATAGTCCTCTTTCAATTAAAATATTATAGCTGCCAGCATTAACAATTTTCATTTAACTTTTCCAAGCATTTGTTAATCAATTTATCAGAAACTTCCGGATATATGCCAAACCATATCTCAAAAGATTTTGCAGCCTGAAATAATAGCATGCCAAGCCCATCAATAATTTTAAAATTCAAATCCTTTGCAGTCCTTAGAAGATATGTAATCAATGGCGTATAGACTACATCATAGACTATAACATCGCCTTTCATTCCCTCAAGGCTTAAATCAATAAAGCTATTTCCATTCATGCCAACAGACGTTGTATTTACTATAAAACTTCTATCATTTAGCAAAGAACGCGCCTCTTCAAGATGAAAAGCTCTGCAGTTAAATTTTTTAGCTAATTCAACGCCCTTTTCGTATGTCCTATTGCAAATTATTATATCGTCTATTCCATTAGACTTAAGCCCATACAATGCAGCCCTAGATGCACCTCCAGCACCAATTAGCAAAACCCTATTGTTTTTCCTCCATGTCTTAACTTTTTTGTCTAAATTTTCTATAAAACCAAAGGCATCCGTATTATATCCAATCATTTTTCCATTTTTAAGCAATATAGTATTTACAGCGCCAATAGCTTCAGCGGCGCCGTCCAGTTTATCCAAAAATTTTAAGACATTAACCTTGTGTGGTATCGTTAAATTTACGCCTACATAGCCCTCATCCTGCAGTCTTTTTAAAAATACCCTTAAATTTTCCGGCAATATTGAAATCGCCGAATATTCCCCATCTATTCCATTTTCTTCAAAAAATGTATTGTGTATTAGTGGTGATAAACTATAATTTTCAATACCCTCCTGACCTAAAACAGCAACTTTTTTTCTCATTTTTTTCTACTTATTTAATAAATATTCAATAGCCAAAAGATAACCCATGGAACCCAAACCAGATATAATACCAGTCGCGGCTGACGATATATATGACCTATGCCTAAATTCTTCCCTTTTAAAAATATTGGATAGATGAATTTCTATTATTGGTATATTCAACATTTTTAAGGCATCAAGAATAGCGACGGATGTATGGGTATAGGCAGCGGGATTGATTATAAGCCCATCAAAATTGCCAATGGCGTTTTGAATCCAAGTAACCAACTCGCCTTCTAAATTACTTTGCCTAAAGTCTATTTCCGCCCCTTTTTCCTTTGCCTTAATTTCACAGTGATTTTTAATATCATCAAGGGTTTCCTTGCCATATATTTCAGGCTCTCTTTTCCCCAGCATATTTAAGTTAGGCCCATTTAAAATTAGTATTTTCATTTTTTATTTTATTTTATTCTTACACAAAAATAAACAATTTTAAAAAATAGTCAATATTTACTTGAAATTAAATTATTTAAAACCTAAAATAGTAAACGGTTAGTTGTATAACTAACCACGCTGTTTATAGAATGATGCAGGCATAGAACCCCTGTAATTACAGCTTTTTCGTTCTGTAAGCGAACGCCATCGTGCGGGAGCTTACAGGCATGTCCAGACTTAACAGTTAAAACCTGTAGGGGTCGGCTGTGACGACGGTTCTAACTCCCGCACTTATTTTATAATAGGTGTTTTTTTATTATAAAAGGAGTTGTTTAATGAAAAAATTCATACTTATTATATTTCTATTTTTTCCTATTCATCTTTCACAAAGGAATATCAAAATTTTTATAATGTAAAGTATATTGACAACTATGACGGAGACACTATAACTGTAAAGCTTAAAGTGTTTAAAAAAGGAAAAACTGAATTTATAGTCAGGGACGACGTGAGATTAAAAAATATAAACGCAGAGGAAATAAAGAATAGAAATATTGAAAAAAAGAAAATAGCTGTAAAGCAAAAAGAAGAACTAAGAAATAGATTAAGAAATGCAAAGCAAATTGATTTATTGAATTGTGAGAGGGAAAAGTATGGAAGGATGCTGTGCGAATTGGTAATAAAATAACTATAAAAAGTAGTGATTTTATAGACCAGCGGGGCGGCCGCAGCGGGATTTTTATTGTTTTTTAAAGTCCGCTGGAACCGATAGCCTTAAATATTATAGATTGGCAAAACGGTAGTGGTTAACTTTAAAAAACAATAAAAATACCTGCAAGGCGAAGGCCTTACGACTTTTTTCTTAACTGCTATTCACCGAAACCACCAGCTCAACCGCACAACACCACATCCGCCAAACCATACCGCCAGCCCAGGGAAAAAAGTCCTGCGGCCGCCCCGCCCGTGCCACAATTTTCATTTGTTTTTAAATATATAATTATTCAACATTATAAAATTTAGTCTTGACTAATATAAAACAATTAATATAATTTTCTTATTAATAATTTTTAAATTAATATAAAAATGGAATTAATTTTTACTATATTTCAGAATTTTTTTGCGTTTATTATTATCCTATCAATATTGGTTTTTGTTCATGAATACGGACACTATTTAGGCTGTAAACTCTGCGGAGTAAAAGTTGATTCTTTTTCAATCGGCATGGGCAGAGAACTCCGGGGTTGGACAGATAAAAGTGGCGTCCGATGGAAAATATCCATGCTGCCGTTCGGTGG
The DNA here is from genome assembly GCA_944391025.1 of uncultured Rickettsiales bacterium. GTDB lineage: Bacteria > Pseudomonadota > Alphaproteobacteria > Rickettsiales > UBA1997 > CALXSC01. Next base: position 3,897 of record CALXSC010000032.1, on the reverse strand, counting down.
ATATTTAAAAATGTATGGCGACGATGATGTAGCATCAGGAAAAGCTGACCAAAAGGTTATAGACAATATGGCTCCAGAAGAAAAAAAGGTTAGTTTTTATTTCCAAAATCCATATAAAAAATTTCTTATAGTATTCTTTGGACCATTCTTCAATCTAATATTTGCAGTTCTTCTATTAACTGCGGTTGTTAAAGTTAATGGCGTTTCTGAAATGAAACCTGTTGTGGATATTATAGCTAAAGACTCACCAGCCCATGAAGCAGGTATTAAAGAAGGTGATTTAATTTTATCAATAAACGGTAAAAATGTAAAAAATTTTACTGAAGTAGTAAACATAGTTGCTATCAACAATCTTAAACCATTAAATATTAAAATTTTGAGAAATGGCGAGACAATTGAAAAAACCATACAGCCAAAACTTATCAATTCACATGACATGTTTGGAAATAAGATTGAAACTCCAGGGGTTGGCATAGCTGCAACAATTAAAGAGCCTAAAAAAGTAGGTATATTTAGAGCATTTTGGGAGGCAAATAAAAATGTATATAAAATGTGCAAGGATACGCTTGTAGTTCTTGGACAAATGATTACCGGAAATAGAAATGCTGACGGACTTGGAGGTCCAATAAAAATTGCAAAATACTCAGCGCAAAGTTTTAGCGGCGGCATTATGATGGTAATTTACTTCATGGCTCTAATCTCAGCCAATCTAGGACTAATGAACCTATTGCCAATACCTATATTGGATGGCGGACACCTACTATTCTTCTTAATTGAAATAATCGCCAGAAGACCAATACCTGAAAAAATACAGGATAAATTATTGCAGGGCGGATTTGCAATATTAATTGGAATTATGGTATTTGCCACATTCAATGACATAAGGGGATTTTTTTAATTTTTATCTTGACTTAAATTAATTATTTAGTATTTTTAATGTATACGTTATGCAGAAATTTATAAATGGGAGAAAATAAATGGCTTTAAAACAACAACGTATAGTTGCAAGTTTAGACATAGGAAGCAATAAAATAGTATGCTTAGTTGGCTACATAAACGCCATGGGCAAAGTTTTTATAAAGGGTATCGGCCACCAGCAATCAAGAGGAATAGTTGCTGGAAAAATAACCAACAAAAAAGAGGCTGAAAAAAGTATATTGGCTACAATTTCCATAGCTGAAAAAATGGCTGGCTACAACATCCAGAGCATAACCATTAACATGAACACATCAGAAATTTCATCCTCAACAATTAATAGCAACATAAAGTTAAATGGAAGAGAAGTTAAGGATAAGGATATAACCACCCTATTAAAAGACATAAAGGATATTTTAAAAAAAGAAGGCAAAGAGGTGGTTCACCTAATGCCGCTTCAATATTGTCTAGATGAAAATATCGTTGAGAGCCCATACAATATTGAGGCAAACAACTTAAAAATAATGTTTCACCTCCTATCAACAAGCAAGGCCAACTTAGTTAAAATTAGGGACTGCATAAAAACCATGATGCTAGATATAAACAACTATGTTTCAAACGGCTATGCAACCTCGCTATCCGTTTTAGAGGATACAGAAAAAGAACTTGGCGTATTAATCATGGACATTGGATCCAACAGCACAAACATCAGCCTTGTATGCAACAACAAGTACATATTTGAAGCAAATGTGCCAATCGCCGGAGAAAACATAACAAAGGACATCTCTGCAATTTTAAAAACAACGCAGATGACAGCCGAAAGAATAAAGGTCATGAATACAAACTTCACGCTTTCAGAGAAAGATGAGGATGAACTGATAAAAATAGACATTGACACCGACGAAGAATTTGAAGCTTCAAAAAACAAAATTGAATTGGTTAACGACATAGCAAGAGCAAGAATTGAAGAAATTGTCAAATTAGCAATGAAGCACCTAAAAGAAAATGGTTTTGCAAACGTACCAAGATATATTGTTTTAACAGGCGGCACATCATTAATACCCGGCATTGATATGTTTATCAATTCCATTACAGATTTAGAGACCAGAATAGGATATAACGAAGGTTTTAACGTTCAAGATAGAAACCTGGCCGTAGAATTAAAAAATCCAATCTATTCTGTAAGCATGGGCATATTGAAGTTCATACAGAATAAATATAACGACAGCACATTCCAAATAGAAAGCAATTCTTTAATATTTACATTTCTAAAAAAGATTTTTGCATAGTTAATTAATAAAAGACTACCCACCAGTCTTTTATTAATAATCTATAGCTATAGCCTATTATCACTTTCATCAATCTTTATTCCATTAATGCCCATAAGCCATTCTATAGTCTTTACCTTTATATCAAAGTCTGTATACTTTATATTTATTCTTATCATATTGCTTAATAGCTTTTTAAAATCTGTAAAGTCTTTAAATTTCATTATTCTATTTTCAATAAAATATTTTAATATTCTTATTTCTGTATTTATTAATAGAGTATTAAATTTAATTATTTTTTTCTTCATTTGCTTCTTTTATCTGGGATATATTGGATAGTTTTCTTCCTAATAAGTTATTAATTTCATTTAGTCTTTCCATGGTTTTAACCTTTTTTTTTATTTATAAATTAATAAAAATCGCACAAAATCAGTAAATAATACGTTGATTACTATCAAAATATGATAGCAAAAAAAACGCACTAATCAAAGATTAAGCGCTGGAGTTAGTAAGTCGTAAACAGACTCCTATAGGTTTCCATACCAGGTAGGCTTATATCCTACAGGCTCCCGCTTCAACAAATAAAGAAAGAGCCTATAGTCAATTTTGTATATTTCTATACAGTGTATGGGTTACTACACCCTAAATTGCCATATAGGCAAATCCAATATTATTATACAATTTTTAATTGTCAATAAAAAATAATATTGCCAAGCCATTTTTTGGCTGGGCAATTGAATTGCGTAACAATCTTATATTGCCTAGCATAGTTTACTTTAACAATCTATTGTCTTGATTTAAGCTGTTTAAGACCTTCATAATGATTGAGCTTAAAAAAATACCGAGCAGAGCCCCAACAAATATGTCAGACAGGTAGTGTACGTTTAATATCAATCTGCTAATAGATATTAAAAATCCAGGAATTATTAATAATTTTGAATATTTGTTGTTTCTAAAAATTATCATCAAACATGTTATAAACGCCCAAATTCCAGCGGAATGGCCTGATGGGAATGATACATATTCGTATTGGAAATTGAAAAATGTAAATTGTCTGTGCGGTTGATTGAGCGTTAGGTAATAAAATGGCCTCATTCTTCCAAATAAAAATTTTAATAGTTGTATTGCTATCGCACTAATGCTTTGGGCTAGCGCGCTAAACAGCAAAAGTTTTGTTAAATTTTTATATTTGTCCGCTATGGCTTGATTTTTTGAGAAATATTGTCTAAATAGTGAGAAACATACCAGTAGGATGTTCATTAAAACTATATATTTGAAAGAACCAAAAACCGTTATTTTACTAAATATATCATATGTAGCTTTGCCAACATTATTGTTTATAAATATAGCCAATGGTACGTCAACGTAGTATATCGTTAAGATTATACCGGATACTAGCGCTAAAATGTAAATTTTTAAGACATTATATTTCACTTTCAATCAAATCGTTAATAGTTTTATTCTTGGCAATTTTCTTATTTTCGTATGCTTTATTCATAGCCTTTGCTAAAGATATGCTAACAAGCTCTTTTTTAGTTTTCAACTGGGAAACTTTAATTACATCCTTATTGTTCAAAATCTTTGGATCTTTATCTATAAGCGATAAAAGTCGTTCTGTTGAAGTTAAATAGGTTAATTCTATTGTTAGCAGATTTTTGTTGCTTTGCAATCTTTCAATTTTTTTGTCAAGAAATGTAATGCTGCTGGATATATT
>CALXSC010000031.1 GCA_944391025.1 uncultured Rickettsiales bacterium | reverse complement strand
TTCATTATTATTATTTTTTTTAATCAAATGATTGGCATTTATATACATATTAATATACCATTGAATTGTTAACACAATTCAATGGTATATTAATATTTTTAAAAAGCTATCTTTTTTTGACAATCTCCAGATACACATAGTGCTTTTGCCATCATAGTTAAGCAAGTATTCCCTTGTTTTTGCAAAATCCTCCACAAACTCCTCTGTCATATTTTCAATAATCGCTCTTTCTTGCTCCGAATCCAAATAATAATGCTGGTTATTTTTAGGAAAATCATTTTTGACTTCTATTGAGTGCAATTCCGCAAAAAACTTTGCCAATTCGTCTGATACAGCCTCAACGGATTTTGATTTTTCGATATTGGTTAATTCATGGTAGGAAATGCCGTCAATAATTTTGTGGCAAGTAAACTTTTGTCCTTTAAAATCATAGATTTTTATATTTGGAATTATGGTTGAAATGTGAGGTCTTATATAATCTAAAAGTTGTTTTTCCTTTTTATAAAAGACTTCTTGTTTTGGAAATTTAAATACCAAATCATTATTAACTATAATAATTAGATTATCAGCTCCACTGTCATTAATACTATAATTAGTTATATTTAAATCGCCACTAGATAACTTTATTAAATCTATATATTTATTCAAATCGTTTGTCATTTATGGTTTTTACACAGCTCTATTTTTTAGAGCATATTCTCTCATTTTTTCAATAGCTCTAGCTTCTATTTGTCTAACTCTCTCGCCTGATATATTGCATTTTTTACTAATTTCTGAGAGTGTTAGGGGTGAGTCGGTTAACCTTCGCATTTCTATAATTTCTCTTTCCCTATCATTTAATATAGATAATGAATCTTTTAATAACTGCGAATTTTTGGCATTTGTCCTCTTTCTGTCAATAACAGCATCCTGTAGAGCCTGTTTAGCTGGTATTAAATCAATAATTTCTGTATCATCCTCTGTTTTGGACTTATTATTTAAAAACAGGTCGCCCTTTGTTGTCCTAGTATCCATGTCTATAACGTCTTGTTCTGAAACATTTAACGTATTGGAAATTTTTTTTATATCGTCGTTTGTTAAATATTTCCTTGTTGTATAAGATAATATTTCGTTCTTAATTTTCTTTAGATTAAAAAATAATTTTTTCTGGGCTGCGTTGGTGCCAATTTTAACTATTGACCAGGTTTTTAGTATATATTCTTGAATGTAGGCTTTGATCCACCACATTGAATAGGTTGCTAATTTATAGCCTTTCCTATAGTCAAAAGTCTTTATTGCCCTCATTAATCCTATGTTTCCTTCGGAGATTAAATCCATCATAGGCAAACCGTAGTTTTTGTATTTACTTGCTATTTTAACAACCAGTCTTAAATGGCTTGATATAAGTATTTTTGCTGCATTGATATTTCCTCTATCTTTTTCTTTTGCATAAAATAGTTCCTCTTCCTCAGTAAGCATAGGAATTTTGTTTATTTCTGTAATGTATTGGAATAAATTGTTTCCAACAACTACTGGACTTGTATTTAAACTATTTATATTCATATCTATTAATTATACATCAAATTAGTACATATATAATATTATATAAAAATAAGAAATAGTCAAGTATATTTTTAAATTATAATATTATATATCATATTGTTGTATATATTAGACACTTTTGATAAAGTGTCTAATTGCTTAATTATTAGCAGCGAAATCGCGGCTTATCTCCTATTCTTTTAGCTATTCTTTCTTGCGCTAATTCTCTTCTTTGTCTAGCACGTTCTTCCAATTCTTTCTGTCGTCTTAAAATAAAATCATTTTGTCCTAATCTATTAGCTTGATTAGCTTGAACAGGTCTTCCTATATCTCTTCTTTTATTTTCTACATCAGCTCTTCTTTTTTGAGCTATTTGAATATTTCTTTGTCTTGCTAACTTTTCTCTCTCTAAAGCTAGTTTTTTAACTTCATTTCTTGGAGGATTATTAATAATCCTTGCTTGCGGAGCATTATGTCTTGGTTCTAAAAAAGAAACATTACTAATAGGAATAGCTTTTTTTGCTTCTACTGGTCTTGCTTGCAAGTTTTGATTCCTTGCTGGCTGAACAGGAATGGCTTTCCTTGCTGCTGGCAAAACTTGAGGTTTGCGTTGCAACCTTGACATTCTTGGCATATTGGCAGGAAATATTGCAGGTCTAACTTTAAGATTATCTTCTACCATTTTATTGGCTAAATCTTGCTGTTGTCTTTCCTGATCTTGTTTCTTTTTTAAAGCTTGTCTAGCTCTTTCTTCCTGCTTTTTTAAATGTGTTTCTCTCGTAGTTATAACTTCAGGTTTTTGTATACTATAAATTCCTCTTATTTTTGCAAGTTCTTCATTTTTTAGTTGTCCATTAGTAGATAAACTCTTATATGAATTCACTAATAATTCTTCATTTATCAGAGGAGAACCAAAACATTCAGAAGCTATTTCATTGAGTTTAATAATATTGTTCATAGATTCTTTAATTAACGTGTAACTAAGACTAGAGGTATCACCAAGACTTTTTAATCTTTTAAACTTATCCAACAACTCTTGAGTTGCTTTTTCAAAAAGTCCTTTTATCATAGTTCCATCAGAATCTTGTAATGAAATTTTCCTAATCATATTCATCATGCCTCTGTCATAAATAACAGAAGGACGAACTGTACGTTTTCCTCGTAAATTAACTGATTGTTGATATATAAAAAGATCCATTATATTCTGGCAATAATTGTTACTTTTTTTAAATAAAGTCATTTGCTGACGACCGCTTTCATCAAGTAGAACAATGCCGTCTTTTTTCTGCCTTTTTATATCTCTAACTATAGGAAATATTTTTGCTAAGCTAATTTTCCACCAAAAGTCATCGCCTATAAAAAAATCTATCACCATTGCTCTTTTTTTATCTCCAAATTCAGCAACACCAATGTTGTCAGCTCTTATATCGCCAATACCGTGAATTAAAGATTTTGCTAAAATTTCAGCTAATCCATTTGGTACTTCAGGATATCTCGTTGAACCTAAATAATCACTTAAATCTTGACACTTATCACCAGGAGCATCGCTATAAAATACATCAAATCTTTCTCTAGGAATTATATTTTTGTCTTCATCGTATTCAGGTTGTATAGCAATATCAGCTCCCAATAATCTAAACATAGCTATTTCCATTCTTTTTACTTTTCTGCCATGCCAATCTGACATTGCTTCTGTAACTTTAAAGAACCTCTTTTTATTATTTTCATATCGTACAACTAAACCTTCTTCACCACCTTTAGATTTTGGCAATAGTCCTAAATACTTGCCTTTTCTTTTTATACATTCCTGTAAACGTAAAGCTTTTTATTGAGATTTATTACATTTCTGTCGTATTTAAGTATTCTTTTAATATACTGTAATTCAGTTTCTCCTTTTTTTCTAGTAAAGTCTAATTGTATCATATAATTTACCTATTTATTATTTAGTTCATTTAAGTATACATTATTTATAGACATAAGTCAATATTTTTAGATTTAATATTATAAAATATTGTCTGTATTATATAATCAGCCATAATTTTTTTCTTGATTAATTCAAAATTCTATATAATCTTTTATCAAGAAATTAAAAGATTTTAGGGAATTTATGTTAAATAACTCTAGTTATGCAAAATTTAATCAGAAGAGGGAAGAAGCTCTTTTGGGCGGCGGTACAGAGAAAATCGCAAAGCAACACAAACAGGGAAAACTTACTGCTAGAGAAAGGATTGAGGTTCTATTGGACAGCGGATCATTTGAGGAATTCGGAATTTTTATGGAGCATAGATGTATTAATTTTAACATGCAGGATAAAAAATATGCTGGTGATGGGGTCGTTACTGGCTCTGGCACTATTAACGGAAGAATGGTGTTTGTATTCGCTCAGGATTTTACGGTTAGCGGCGGTTCATTGGGTGAGGCGCATGCAAGGAAAATTGAGAAAATTATTTCTATGGCTATGAAGTCTAAAGCTCCAGTTATTGGTTTATATGACTCTGGTGGCGCAAGAATTCAGGAGGGCGTTGATGCCCTTGGCGGATTTGGTAGAATTTTCCAAAGGATAGTTGATGCGTCAGGTGTTATACCTCAAATTTCAGCAATTATGGGTCCATGTGCCGGTGGTGCTGTATATGCCCCTGCATTGACTGACTTTACGTTCATGGTTAAAAATAATTCATATATGTTTTTAACTGGTCCGGATGTTGTAAAAACTGTTACCCATGAGGAATTGACAAAGGATGAATTGGGCGGAGCTGAAGTTCATACCGAAATAAGCGGTGTGGCTGATAATTCATATTCCAATGATATTGAGACCTTATTGCAAATTAGAAGGTTGTTTAATTTCTTGCCATTGAGCAATGAGGAGCAGGTTCCATATCTGCAAACTGATGATGACGCTGAAAGAGTTGATACATCATTAAATACATTGGTTCCAGAAAATCCTAGCCAGGCTTATGACATTAAGGAATTGATCTATAAAATTGTAGATGAGGGGGATTTTTTTGAAATTAAACCGGATTTTGCTAAAAATATAGTTGTTGGATTTGCTAGAATGGAAGGCAGAACTGTTGGTATAGTCACTAATCAGCCTTTAGAGTCTGCAGGAAGTTTGGATATTAATGCGGCTAGAAAGGGCGCAAGATTTGTTAGATTCTGCGATGCTTTCAACATACCTCTAATTACTCTAGTAGATGTGCCTGGTTTTCTACCTGGAAAATTCCAGGAACATAATGGCGTTATCAACCACGGTGCTAAATTGCTATATGCCTATGCTGAATCATCGGTTCCAAAGGTTAGTGTGATCACCAGAAAAGCCTATGGCGGTGCATACATAGTTATGAACTCAAAACATCTGAGAAGCGATGTAAATTATTCATGGAGCAATGCTGAAATTGCGGTTATGGGTGCTGAAGGCGCTATAAATATTATCTATAAAGACCTGCAAGGAAAAGAGAGAGATGAAAAGATTACTGAGTATAAAGAGCAGTTTTCTACACCTTTCTATGCTGCCTCTAGGGGTTATATTGATGAAATTATCCATCCTCAAAATACTAGGAAGAGAATTTGTGATGTATTGAGATTCCTAAAAAATAAGAAGGTTGGAATGCCTAGAAAAAAGCATGATAACCTTCCATTATAAAATTAAATAAAACTTTGCCCCTATTACAAGTTGAGGCAAAGTTTTATTATAAGCTAATTTTTAATTTCTTATTGCTTTTTATATTTTTTTATCTAGTTTTATAGTATAATATAACAAAATTAACAATATTATGAATAAATTCTCTAAAATTCGGGGGGGGGGGTAATAACTTAAAAAACCCAAAAAATAATCAAAATAAAAAAATATCAAAAGCTTTAGCTTTTTCTCTAATAGAACTATCAATAGTATTAATAATAATAGGTTTGCTTGTTGCAGGTGTAACGGGCGGGGCTAGCTTGATTGAGAGCGCTAGAATAAGAGCTTTTATAAATGAAATGTATGGATATGAAAAAGAACTTAACGCATTCGTTGCTGCAAAAGGAAGGCTTCCAGGTGATTTAAATAATGATGGATATATTGGTGAATGTTTCAAAGGACCAACTGCTTGTGAACAGACATATACTATAAATGATTTTACTGCTCCATATAATACTGCAACCTCTAAGCCTAATTATTTTGTTGCACCTTTTGTTGATATGTGTCTAGAGAAAGTATCAGATTTTTGTCCAGATCCAGATAATATGCAAACACCACATTCTAATATTCTAAAAGATTCAGAGATACATCATTTTACTATGGGTAGCAATTCTTCACTCAGTAACAATGAATATTCATATAACCTTAAATATGGAACCATTGCTATTAGGTATAGCCATGACAAGCAAATTTCACCTCAAATTTTAAAGAAAACTGATGTAAAAATAGATGATGGTCTATATAATTATGGAAAATTTGTATCTAGATGTACCGGAACTAATGCTATTGGAGAGAATAGTTACGATGATTCTATAGCAAAAAAAGGTTATTGTACTCATTCACTTTATAAGATATATTAATTATTCTATAAATAGTAATAGTACAAATTATTAATTTGCATTATTTTTTTATACGTATGGAATAAAATTCATTGACTTTTAATTATGGTATTTATAAATTATAGACATCTGAACTTATTAAGTGCTGGTTAAAGATGAGTTGCAAAATCTTTAATTAAATAATTATTAATTTAATCAGTAAAAGGAAAAAAGAATGTCAACTGTTAATCAATTGGTTAGAAAACCAAGAAAAGACAAAAAAGAAAAAAGTAAAGCTCCTGCAATGAAGGGCTGTCCTCAAGTAAGAGGTGTTTGTGTAAGGGTTTATACAACAACTCCTAAAAAACCTAACTCAGCTTTGAGAAAAGTAGCCAGAGTTAAATTGACAAATGGTTTTGAAGTTATTGCTTATATTCCAGGCGAAGGTCACAACCTACAGGAACATAGTGTTGTTATGTTAAGAGGCGGTAGGGTTCCGGATCTTCCAGGTGTAAGATATCATATCATTAGAGGCGTTTTGGATACTCAGGGTATTAAGGATCGAAAAGTTAGAAGATCTAAATATGGTACTAAGAAAGCTAAATAATAATTAAAATTTGAGGATAAGAAATGAGAAGAAGAAGATCTCCAGTTAGAGAAATTATTCCTGACGCAAGATATAATAGTGTTATGGTTACAAGATTGATTAACTCTATTATGCTAGATGGAAAGAAATCAATTATTGAAAAGGCTGTTTATGGCGCTTTTGATATGGTACAGGAAAAAATGAAAAAAGAACCTTTGGCAGTATTTGATGAGGTTATTGAAAAAATAACTCCTACTGTAGAAGTTAGAGCAAGAAGAATTGGTGGTTCAACATATCAAATTCCTACAGAAGTTAAGGAAAGAAGAGGCGTTGCGCTTGCTTTGAAATGGCTAACCACTTCAATTAGAAAACAATCAGGCAAAAGTTTGGCTGAAAAGATTTATAAATCTTTAAATGAAGTTTTAAACAATACTGGTTGGGCATACAAGAAGAAAGAAGAAGTATTTAAGATGGCTGAAGCTAATAAGGCATTTGCTCACTACAGCTGGTAATTTTACCTATAAATATAAAATAATTACTCCCAATTTATTGGGGGTAATTTTTATATATAAATAAATAATTATAATAAAACACCGTCTGGTATATTTGTTTCCTTTATTAAAGTTGGATTAATTACTGGGCTTACTCCAGGTTTTTGTCTTTTCATAAAAATTTGTTTTTGTTTATTCAAAAATTTTATTCTTATTAAACTTAATTCTGGACAATATACTTCTAATTCTGGCAATGAAGATTTTAATATTGATTTTTGTGGGATTGCCAAAGCATTGTCTTCACTAAAAGAAGCAATAAAATCTGGTGCTTCAAATTGATCTGGTATTCCGCCTCTCCTTTGTGCTGCATCAAATGCTGCTATATTTATTTTTCTTATATCGTCTCTTGTTAGAGTATCCCTTAACAATTGTATTGTATGACATTCATTAGCTTCTGGTTTTTCTTGGTGCGGTGATTCAAATATTTCTTCTGTTTGCGTATATCTTGGATCTCCTTTTAAGTCAAATGTAACTCTTAATTCACCTGGTTTTCTTTCCCTTGTTTTAGGCGTTTTTGATTGATATTTTATGGCTAATATTTGTCTTGATAGAATTTCTTCTCTTTCTACATCAAATTTATGATTTATTATTTTTGATCCCATGCTTTGCAGTTCGTTTGCTAAGTGAACTACTTCACTATGTGCTATATTAGGATTGATTTTTTTCATATCACGCTCAAAAAGACCTTGAAAACAATAGGTTTTAAATGCTAAAAGACAGAATTGTCTTTCTTCGGTTGATTCTATTAATGAATTTAAAGCATCTTCCTGTTTTATGCCTCTATTTATAATTTCTTGATATGCTTGATTGATAGCCTGAAATATTTCTGTTGCAATTGGATTTCCGCCGTTTTTATCTGGATGGTAAATTGCTGCCAACCTTTTAAAACTTTTTCTTGTTTCTTTAAAATTTGCATCTCTAGAAATTCCAAGCACTTCAAATGCACTCACATTGTTATTGTCAAGACCTAAAGCTTCCTTGACTTCGTCACTTATAATCATTTAATATTTAATTATTTTTTTATAACCGTATAACATTTTTACAATAAAATCAATATTATTTATATTATTTTAGAAAATATTGATTTAAGTAAAATTTGAGTTATAATAGTAATATAAATTAACAATTAAAATATTTATGGATATTAATGAACTTTTAAATAATCCGTCAGATACTTATTTTAATCATGGAGTTTCTGCTTTTGACAGGGGTGACTTTAAAATGGCTTTTGATTTTTATAATAAAGCTTCAGATCTTGGAAGTGGAAAGGCTGATTTTTCGCTTGGTTATATGTATGAAAAAGCTATTTACTGTGATAAAAGTCTTGAAATGGCTGAATATTATTATTCACAATCTGTGGAAAGGGGAGTTGCTGAAGGATTAAAATCTTTAGGCTATTTACATATAAATAATGGTCAAGAAAAAACTGGTGACTATTATTTGAGGGAATATAATAAAGCAATTGGCTTAAGTGGAAGAGGTTGTTTAAATAAGTAATAAATTATAATATTAAAAATACCTAATTAAAATTAGGTATTTTTTATACAAAAAACTTTATTTTTAAATTTTATGTTATAAAATCTAAGCTATCATGGTTAAAATTATATAAAAATTTACGCCAATTAATTAGTTATTAATAAAAAAGAAAATAAAATGGCAAGGGAATATCCTATTGAAAAATATAGAAATATTGGTATTATGGCGCATATTGACGCGGGAAAAACAACAACAACTGAAAGAATTTTATTCTATACAGGCAAGACTCATAAAATAGGTGAAGTTCATGATGGCGCAGCTACTATGGACTGGATGGTTCAAGAGCAAGAAAGAGGTATTACGATTACTTCAGCTGCTACAACTTGTTTTTGGAACGGACACAGAATTAATATTATAGATACTGCAGGACACGTTGACTTTACAGTTGAAGTTGAGAGATCACTTAAGGTTCTTGACGGTGCTGTAGCTGTATTTGATGGTGTTGCAGGTGTTGAACCACAATCTGAAGCTAACTGGAGATTGGCTAACAAATATAAGGTTGCCAGAATTTGTTTCTGTAATAAAATGGATAGGACTGGTGCTAACTTTTTTAGATGTGTTGACATGATTCAAAACAGGCTAAAGGCTACCCCTTTAGTTTTACAATTACCAAGAGGAAGCGGTGAGCATTTTGAAGGAATTGTTGATCTTTTAAAAATGAAATATTTGACTTGGGATGGCGAAAAAGGAACTCACTATACAGAAAATGAAATTCCTGAAGATATGTTAGAAAAGGCAAAGGAATATAGGGAAAAATTAATTGAAACTGCTGTTGAAGAAGATGAGCAATTAATGGAAAGATACTTGAATGGTGAAGAGATTTCAATGGATGAATTAAAATCTTGTATTAGACATGGTACAATTGCATTTAATTTTGTTCCAGTACTATGCGGTACAGCTTTCAAAAACAAAGGTATTCAACCGTTGCTTGATGCTGTTGTTGACTATTTGCCAAGCCCTGCTGATATAGGTGGTGGTGTTATGGGACATTTGAACGATAAAGAAATTCTTGTTGATTACAGAGAACCAAAATTCTCAGCTTTAGCATTTAAAGTTGCAAATGACCCGTTTGTTGGCTATATCACATTTATTAGGATTTACTCTGGTACCTTAGAAGCTGGTTCTACAGTTTTAAATACAATTAAAGAAAAAAGAGAAAGAGCCGGAAGAATTCTTTTGATGAATGCAAATGATAGAGAAGATATTAAGGAAGCCTATGCTGGTGATATAGTTGCTTTAGCAGGTTTAAAAATTACTACAACTGGCGATACCCTTGCTGATCCAAGCTTCCCAGTAGTGCTTGAAAAAATGGATTTCCCTGAGCCGGTTATTGAGGTTTCTGTTGAACCAAAGACTCAAGCTGACCAGGAGAAGATGGGTATGGCTTTAGCTAAATTGCTAGCAGAAGACCCTTCGTTAAGAGTTGAGTCTGATCAAGAAAGCGGACAAACTATATTGAAGGGTATGGGTGAGCTACATCTTGATATTATTGTTGACAGATTAAAGAGAGAGTTTAAGGTTGATGCTAATATTGGCGCTCCTCAGGTTGCCTACAGAGAAACTATTACTAAACCGGTTGATATTGAATACACCCATAAGAAGCAGTCAGGTGGTGCGGGTCAATTCGCTAAGGTTAATATTAGATTCAAACCAAAACCTAAGACAGAGGAAGATCCAAGTGACTTTAAATTTACAAATAGTGTTGTCGGCGGTAGAGTTCCTAAGGAATATATACCTGGTGTTGAAAAAGGTTTAACAATTGCTAAAAATACAGGTATTTTGGCTGGCTATCCAGTTGTTGATTTTGAAGCTGATCTTTATGATGGTGCATTCCACGATGTTGACTCATCAGTTTTAGCGTTTGAAATTGCTGCTAAATATGCTTTTAGAGAAATGATGGAAAAGGCTGGAGCTGCAATATTAGAGCCTATTATGTCTGTTGAAATTGTTACTCCTGAAGATTATATGGGTGATATCATCGGTGATATCAACTCAAGAAGAGGACAGATTGCCAACCTTGAAGATAGAGATGGCGTTAAGGTTATCAAGGCATTCGTTCCTTTGGCTAATATGTTTGGTTATGTTAATAATCTAAGGTCTTTATCACAGGGAAGAGCTCAATTTACGATGATATTTGCTAGATATGAAAGAGTTCCTTCAAGTGTTGAAGAGGAAATTAAAGCAAAGTTTAAGAAATAATTTTGTATTATTTATATTTAAAAAGGCTAAGAAATTAGCCTTTTTGTTTTATCTCTATTTTCAAATTGGACTGGTGATTTGATTTAGCTTTAGAATCAGTAGATTATGATGAGTTCTCAGCTTTGTTACAGCAAGCCGCAGACAAATGACAGGCTGCCAATTGCAAACAAGCACGAAGCAGAGGGGAAGGAAGCTTGCTTCACTTCACCAGTAAAGCGAAGCTGAACGATCTGCGAAGTGCGAGACGACCAAAGGGAGTATCAAGCACAAAGCCCAACCGAAATGTGCTTGCACAATTTCGGTAGCCTGCCGTTGGGCGAAGTGCCGCAGCGAAAACAAGGTCTAGGGCATGGGAGCTTGCTCACAATGACCAGTGAGTGAAACGAGCGGTAGACCGCAGTTTGCTGAAACGAAGTGTAAAAAAACAAGGTCTAGGGCATG
>CALXSC010000030.1 GCA_944391025.1 uncultured Rickettsiales bacterium | reverse complement strand
TATGTCGTTTTTATTTATTTTGTTGCTCTTTAGAGCAAAATCAAGTGCTAAAGGAACAGATGCTGCTGAAGTATTAGCCTGGTTTTGAACCGTTAGAATAACCTTGTCTTCAGATAAACCAAGCTTTCTACCAACTCCATCTATTATTCTTTTATTTGCCTGATGCGGTATCAATAAATTTATATCATTTACTGACAATCCACATTCATTTAGATTTTCAATAACGCAATCACTCATTTTGTTTACTGCCAGCTTAAATATTTCCCTACCTTCCATATGAACAAAACCGGACTTTTGATTTAGCGATGTACCGCCATTTGTATCCAATAAATCCCCATATTGCCCATCGGAATGCAGTTTGCAGTTTAATATGCCATTGCCATCTTCAGTTGCCTGCAATATTGTTGCTCCAGCGCCATCACCGAATAAAACGCATGTATTCCTATCCTGCCAATCTATTATCCTGGAAATAGTTTCAGCCCCAACAACTAGCGCTGTTTTTACCTGTCCAGTTTTAATAAAGTTGTTGGCGATATTCATTGCATAGATATATCCGCAGCAAACTGCTTGTACATCAAATGCAAAACATTTGTCAGATATGCCAAGCTTATTTTGCAATATAGTTGCAGTTGATGGAAATGTTTTATCAGGTGTAGTAGTTGCAAATACTATTAGGTCAATATCATCTTTTGTTGTATTTGCAGACTTTAAAGCCTCTTCAGAAGCCTTTAGAGCTAAGTCAGATGTTAATTCGCTATCATCCGCAATATGTCTTTGCTTGATTCCAGTTCTTTCAACTATCCACTCATCGGTAGTTTCAACAATTTTCTCTAAATCAATATTAGTCAATATCTTTTTCGGAAGATAGGAACCCGTCCCTATTACTTTTGAATTCACCATACTTTTATTCCTCTACATCATTTTCATCTTTTTCAAATTCAGAAGCCTGTATGGACAATATTATTTCGTCGTTAATTTTATTTTTTATTAAATTAACTGTATTTTTTATTGCATTTGCAAAAGAAACTTTGTCAGCATTGCCGTGACTTTTAACGACAATACCGTTTAGTCCAACAAGCATAGCGCCATTATGCTGCTTATGGTCAATCTTCTTTTTCGCCTTATTTATGCCCCTACTAGCTAGTAAATAACCAAGTCTGGATAGAATACCATGGGAAAAGCCCTCTTTCATAACTGTAGCAAAAAATTTGCTAGCACCTTCCATGGTTTTCAAAGCCACATTTCCGGTAAATCCATCAGTAACTATAACCTCAACTAATCCCTTCATAATATCGTCACCTTCAACATATCCAAAAAAGTTATTTTTTAAATGACTTTCCTTCAGCATAATAGACGCATTTTTAACAGCATCATTTCCCTTCATCTCTTCAGAACCAACGTTTAGAATTGCAATTTTTGGATTTTTAAAGTTGTTAACAGATTTATAGAACGAAGAACCCATTATAGCAAATTGATACAAATTGGTTGAATCACAATCAATATTGGCCCCCATATCAAGCAAAGCAGTTGAAGTACCTAAAAAATTAGGAATCAACTGAATCAATGCAGGTCTATCAATACCAGGAATTGTTTTTAAAACTACCTTAGAGATAGCCATTAGAGCACCAGTATTGCCAGCAGAGATGGCAGCCTGCGCCTCGCCTGATTTTACTGCCTCAACGGCTAATCTTATACTGGAATCTCTTTTTCTTATAGCAAGAGAAGGTTTATCTTCACTAGAAATATAAACCTTTGTATGAATAACCTTTGAAATTTTTCTCACTTCAGGATATTTTGATAAAAATTTATTTATTTTATTTTCATCGCCATATAGCAAGAAGAAGAGATCTTTCTTTATATCTTCACTGAGAAAATTCACACCCTCTATAACACAACCAGGTGCATTATCACCACCCATACAATCTAGAGCTATTATAATCTTACTTTCCAAGATTTTTTCCTGTTATTGCACTTATTAAGAGTTTTCCTCTTCAGAACTTTCTTCTTTCTCTTTCTTAGCCGGTTTTTCTTTCAAAACCTTTTTTCCATTATAGTAACCATCTAAAGAAATATGATGAGATAATTTGTATTCACCAGTATCCTTATCAATCATAACGTTTGGTAATTTTACTTTATATGAACCATTTCCACCCATTCTCATTCCAGTCTTAGACTTACTAGTTTTTTTCTTTGGAACTGCCATTTCAATCCTCTTATTTAATTAATTTGTTTATATATAAATATAATTTCACATAGTAACAATATTATTATTTTTAAAAAAGTCAACCTTATTTTTAAATTCTATCAATAAATATAAAATTATCATATACATTTTTAATTATTTCATGTTTAAGGATATTTGATAGCTCTAAATCTTTTGTATATTTTTTATAGTCTATAAATCTAACATTATCATTTTCAAACTTTTTATTGAATGTAACTAGAACAATATTTTCTCTAGGTTTTATATTGGTTTTGCCATCTCTAATCTCAAAAATTATCTTTCTATCTGAATAGTTGCCAGCAATAAGATTGATAAAACTTTCATCATTTTTCTTTTTAAAAGATAGTGGTGAAAACTCAATATTTCCATCAACAATAGACGTTTCAAACTTTAGAATATCTTCACTTATTGAAGTATTTGAATATACAAATTCCCCAAGCCTGTTAACAACAAAACTTTCTCCTAAAAAACTATAGTTATTTTTTAAATCATATCCAAGATTATTTAGATAAACAACATTTTTATGGGTCCATTTGGCTATTTTTGCAAGTTGTTTTTTTCTATCTGCAATATTTTTTTCAATTTCAGTATCAAGGCAGACAATAAAATCCGTATCCCTTTCTTTTATAAAAAATATATTTTTATTCTCATTTATATCGTCAGCAATTAACACATCAAAATTATCATTTTCATATGTGATATTTTTTAAAATAACCTCCCTATCAAAATACCTGTATTCATCAAATAAATTATTCTTAGATATAACAGTTTTGCTATTAACGGCGTCTATATATCCATCATTTATTAAAATAACTGAGTTAAATAGCTGCGACTGCTTTATTGCCTCTTCTTTTTCATAGCCCTCCATATAATATGGACAACCTAATAGCATTCTTGTTTTTTTACCTTTAGTGTAATCAACGATTTTTTCTATATAGAAATCACTATTCTTTGTAAAACTCCTATCTAGAACTAAATCATATAGCGGAAAGCCAGTTATACCCATTTCAGAAAATATTAATAGGTCACAGCCATCTTTTAGCGATTTGTCATATATATCAAGAATTTTCCTATAGTTAAACTCGATATCTCCAACCTTAAAAAATGCTTTAGCTAAAAATATTTTCATTGTTTATAAATTATTTGTATATTAAAAAATATACATTTCTAATTTTTATTTACAATATCTAATATATTTTTTCTTGCAAATAATATTCAAGGCAATATACTAATATATAGTTGTTTACATAATTTTATTGGTTAATTCTATGAAAATTATTTGCTCAATTTTAAATATACTAGCTCTAGCTTTTTTGATGTATATAATGTCAAAGGGGGTTTATATAGACCTTGTTGGATATGCGGTTTTTGGACTATCTATTATATTGTTTTTTCTTGGAAAAGGACAATGGGTTAAAAGTGGCTTTCTGGTGATTGCCGTTATCTTTAATCCAGTGGAACCAATCATTTTAACCCAAGCATTAAATGTAGTAATGTGCAGCATATTTATACTATATAATATTTATTATGTATATAGAGTAAATAAATTCAAAGAAATTTAATTTCTCAGCTCTTTAACATTAACATTC
Source organism: uncultured Rickettsiales bacterium (assembly GCA_944391025.1). Classification (GTDB taxonomy): domain Bacteria; phylum Pseudomonadota; class Alphaproteobacteria; order Rickettsiales; family UBA1997; genus CALXSC01. The sequence continues at coordinate 6,332 of CALXSC010000030.1, read as the reverse complement.
CAATTATTTAGATTATCCTCCTCAATCATTTCATTTGTGTAGATCCAGCTCCTTGCATCTTTAACTTTTTCGCTTCTAATTACAGTTCCGCTGCTATTAAGGATTTCAATCTGGTATTCCTTTGATGGCAATACTTCTTCTCCATCTTTCCATATCTGATTGCCTCTCGCCCTACTCTCCCATGTAATTTTATATCCATCATCAATCATAACAGATTTTACGTGTACTGGTTTCATAGGCAATATATTTTTTCCAACAATTTTCAATCTTTTGTCTGTTGAATTTTCAAAACTATCCTTAAATGTTATAACTTTAAAATCATAGCTTATATCTATATCATTAAGCGTAAATTGATTTGCGATTAATCCTTTGTTTATAAATATAAATTTCTCATTGTCAGAATGTCCAGAAATGTATTCTTCAGTCCCATATTGCCCCCTTAATAAATTGCTTATTTTAAAACTTCCATTTTCCTGCAATTCAACAGTTTCAAATTGTATCAGCTCATTTCCAACAAGCGCTATATTTCCGCCGTCCAATAGGTCAAATAAATCTATTGTCTCTAGGACATTTGTATCAATATTGCTATTGAATGATATAAATAATTCATTGCAACAATCAAAGTAATATGGCCTTGCATTTCCAAGCCTATTCAGGCATGTGCCGACTATTGAATTTATTCTACTTTCATTTATTATATTGAAGTTGCTGCTGCCAGTCTTTGCAGAATATATTCCACACCCAGTCCAGCCCTTCTCATTGCCATTTGTAGCGAAAAATACCTCTGGAGTTTCTGTATTTTTAATCGCTGGCAGTTCAAATACTTCAACATTTGTTTTGCTTGTAGGAATAACCGTTTCAATATTATCAAATTTTTCCTCTTCCTTTTTAAAATTATATAATGAATTATCACATTTAACCGCTTTAACCTCTATTGTATTATCAGCATTAAACAGAATATTGGCAATTCTTAAAACCAAATCAGTATTGTTAATATTTAGCGTTATAATATCACCAGGATTTAAATAGATATATTTTGTAGGCAGTTTAAAATTATAAATAATCCTTTCTAACCATGTTGAATAAAGAAGTTTCTCAGCAATTTGTTTGGCCTTAAAGGAACTTATAACGGCAGGCAGGCTCTCACTTTCTTTTTTGTAGCTCTTCACAGAACTTCTTTCTGAATATGTATTGCAAGCCTGATAGTTTAAATCCTTATTTATATAGCTTAAATCAAGTTTGTACGGCAATTCATTTTCGCCTATAATATCGCTTTTAAAGTATACGCCCTTTTCCAATTCTATAAGTTCATCTTCATCTATTCTTAAAGAACTAGTGGTTTTCTTTGATACAATATACAATTTTCCATCTCTTTCATAGTAGTCAAAAAAGAATATTTTCTGAAGTATATTTAAAACTTCATTTACGGAAACCTTATTATTTAATACTATGCCATCTATGCTATCATATATATCAATATCTCCAATAAGATTAAAGTCAATTTCCGCATCCTCAAATAATGTTTTAATCATATTTGAAAATATCAGATTACCAAACTTGCCATTCAACCAATGTCCATAGTGCCAAACTTCGCCGTCACTCCATACGCTTAGTTTGTTTGGAAAGAACGGGTATGGTCTAGCATCCCAACACCACAAAAACTTTCTTTCAACCATAGGTGAATCTTTCCATTTTTCTTCAGTGGCTTGGATTGCTTTTCTCTGGGCGAAATAATCTATTTTTCCTTCAGAAAATCTTGGAAAACCACCGTCAATTGATTTTGGATCGTAAAATTTATTAGGTTCATTTGTCGTACCATCAACACTTGCAAATCCGTATTCTGTAAACCATATTTTTTTACTTTGCGGAACCCAATCAGTTTTAGTTCCATCAGGATTTGTATGTTCATTTTTCCACCACCATTCTATATTTTTCCATGCCCATTCAGGATCAACCGGAACCTTTTCATTTCTATTTGAATCTGTATAAAGCCAATCATATCCTTCTCCGCTTGTCCAACCATCCATTATATCGCCCTTTGAAATAAGGCTTTCCTTTGCATCAGTTAAAGGAAAATAGGCATCTATTCCAACAAAATCAATATTTTCACTAGCCCATAGCTTATCCATGTTATACCACCCGCCATCTGTATGGTGATATTCAGACCAATCGGCAGCATACCCTATTTTAACATTTGGACCAATAATATTTCTGACTTTATTAGATAAATCTATAAAGCAATCCACAGCTGGAAAATTACCGTTTCCATCATTAATTTTTGTCAAGCCTCTCATTTCACTGCCAATAATAAATGCGTCAACATATCCCTTTACCAAATTTGCATAGTGGAGTATAAATTCATTATAGCCTCTGGTCTTATTAAAAAATGTTGAAACATCATCATAGGCTCCCGTTAAATAACCCCTCCATGGTTTTTGATCCATATCCATAAACATCATTGGATAGAACATTACATTAAATCCTTCAGCCTTAAGGTGCTGTACGTATCTTAGAATACTATTATCACTAACAGTTCCGCCATATCTGATTTGGCCATCAGAACCGCTTGAGACAATATTAGCGTTGCTCCTATAGATGCCGCCAACCCTCCATTCTTCAGGAGATGTAATCTGCGTAGGATATGCCGGATCAACTTTAAATTCAACCTTTGGCTCTACAATACAATTTGAAATATTGGTAGAGTTTCCAAACCATACAACAACAGGAGAAACCCATTTACAATTTGGCAAATTATCCTTTAGCTGCTGCGTAGCTACAACGGCATCAGCAATACCGCTATTATTATTCTGATTAATTCTTGATATTTGACCGGTTGGATGCCACTTGCCATACCATATAAAACCATTTTCCTTTGAAAATACCTGGGTATCATATACAAATTCACCGCAACCTGGTATGAGGTTGACACCCTCAATCATATTTTCAACTTCGCTTTCACTAGTAAATGTCCTATTAATCTCAAATGTAAAATTAGGTATCCTATTGCCAAACTCAATAAGTGGCAAATTTTCAAATACTATATAGCACAATCCCCTGTATGCAGGAGTATTATCAACCCCCTGAACAGATTGTATTAAACTATCCGGTTCCTGGTTTTCTGTACCTTTATAAAATCTATATGTATAACCTGACAGATCAATCAAATCAGTATCAGCCCATACCCTTTTTAATTCACTAACTTCACCCTTACAAATGCCAATAGCTACATTAGCATAGTAATAATACTCAATATTATTTTGGTGAACTTTTTTACCACCCTTTCCTGTTCTATAGGTAGTTACGTAGCTATTTTGAACCTCCTTAATATCAGTAGCCCAAATTATATTGCCAGCAATTCTATTTGTACCGTACAGAACCGGTATAATTTCATTATATCCTGATTTCTGCACGGTTAAATCACTAAGTCTTGGACTTATTTTATCTTTTTTCCATGTCTCTTCTTCCTTTCCAAACAAACCATATAATGGATGGTCCTTAAAGGTATTTATTATAGAATTTTTTTTACTATTAACAGTTCCTACAACGGTAGAAATTACGAAATTAGCCATAAATATACAATGTTTATAATCTTATAAAATAAACATTATTTTTTACAACTAAAATACGGAAGTACAAAAATACAGACTATAAAAATAATAGCCTGTACAACATAAACAATTTTTAATATTTTTAGCCTTCAAGCAAAAATGCAGTAGCCATACCCAATAATATTAAAGATGACAGTGTATCAAGTGCAGCACTTATAAAAGTACTAGAACCAACAGCTGGATCTAATTTTAACTTATCAATAATTAGAGGCACCGCACTCCCTATTAAACATGACATTGTCTGCAAGACAATAATTGTAACGCCAAAAATCAAACATAATTTAACGTCTCCTTTCCAAAAAAATAAAGCAGCAGAAGCAATTACAGATAGAAGGAGACCATTAAAAAATCCAATAGCCACCTGCTTAGATATAATCTTAAGCGCACCAAGCTTGTTTACCTCGCCATTAGAAATATTTCTAACAAGAATACTCAGAGTCTGGTTTCCCGAAACGCCTGAAAGATTTGCAACAAGAGGCATAATCGCAGATAAAATAACAAAAGTTTGGATTGTTGAAGAAAAATAATTAATAACCAAAGTACTCATACTAGCCGTTAAAATTGAACCAACAAGCCACGGAAACCTTCTTCTCGCAGAACGCCAAACGGACGTATATATAGTATCATCAACATTAACGTTAGCCATCAGCATCATATCTTCCTTAGTTTCCTCATTAATAACATGCATGATGTCATTAGAGTTAATAATACCAACCAAAATACCATTATGGTTTATAACCGGCATAAACTTCAAGTCATATTTTATAAATAGATTTGCAGCCTCTGACTGGTCCATATCAGCATTAACAATCTTTAAATCCTCAGGATCTCTCATAATATCAGAAATCTGAGTTTTACTATCAGCCTTAAGAACACTGCCAATAGAAGCCGTAGACACCGGCCTAAAATATTCATCAACCACAACAATATTTGAAAATTCCTGCGGCACATTCCTATTTTTTCTAAGATATTTAATAAGCTCACTAACATTCCAATCCTTTGGAACCGCAATAAACTTGTCCTGGTCCATAATTCTACCAACACTATCCTCAGGATATGAAAGTGCCTCCTCAATATCTTCCCTCTTTTCACTTGACTTAATTGATTCAATAGTATCACGCGTCAACTCATCTTCAAAATTTTCCAATATATCAACAGCATCGTCCGTATCAAGCTTTGCAAGCAAATTTGCAAGGACATTCTTATCAAGATAATTTATTATTTCGCGCCTAACATCACCTTCAAGCTCCACCAAAAGCGCAGGATCAATATTTCCCTTCAAAACTCCAATAAGCTTTTCCCTTTCATCACTACTCAGACTATTAATCAACTCAGCCTGGTCAGCAGGATGCAAACTAGAAAATATTTTTTTTATCTGGGTCTTTAAATTCATATCAAGAGCATTTTGAATCCTCTCAACAAGTCCCTTAGTTATACCATAACTACTATTTTCATTATCATACATTTTCAAACCCCTTTAAACATATTCCGGCCTATCAACAACCAAATATCCTTCTTCAATATTAGACCTATTTCTCACAGAACTTTTCCATAAAAAACAATTTTTGCAAAAAAGACGAGAAATCTTCAAAAATTTTGACAGAGACAGTATAGAAATACGGCTCGTCGTCAAATATTTTTGAAATTTTGAAGCATTTTGATGCAAAAATTGGAATTTTATGGAAAGCTCATTATATTCATATAGATGAAATAAATTTTTAAGCAATAAATTTGCGTAAGTTTTGTGAGAAATAGGTCTGTGTATTTCTTTAAAATATTCTTCAACAAAAGGAAGCGATTCCTCCATTTTTTCACCATCCCACTTTATTTCAACTACAGTTCCAGCACCAAAATCATCAACACCAACCACAACGCCTTCACTTTTACCATTAGTACTTCTAGCCTTTAATCCAATCAATTCATTATAATAGAATTCATCTTCTCCAGCATTCGGCAACAGATCCATATCCATATACAATTCCGTATTCCTATAGCTTTTAGCCACATCCATATCATCTATACCATCAACCTTAGTTATAAAAATATTAGGCTTAGCCGTTCCTACAAAATTAATTTTAAATTTTTTATTATTTGCGTCATACAAATTATCAGAATAATTAAAAATATCCCTAGGTTTTTCCATATAGCTTTCAAGTTTAACAAAACCTTTTACCCCATGGGAAGTCAGAATTTTTGCAACAACTATATTTTTTGACATTCTTAATCATATTTATTAAACATTTACATACTAGAACACGAAATTTTAAAAGTAAATATAAAAAACAAACAACTATAACAGCAAAAATCAAAATGCACCATATTAGAAGTCACCAATACAATACAATTCACATTATACTACAAAAATAATATTACACAATCATATTAAAACTTTAACCATCAAATAATTACAAAAACAAAAAAATACCAACAGTGATTTTATAAACCAAGGGGCGGCCGCAGCTATATTTTTTACTTTTTTTGAAGTCTGCCAGAACCGACAGCAATAAAAACCTTAGCCAGACCCAAAGGCAGTGGTCAACTTCAAAAAAAGTAAAAAATATAGCAAGGCGAAGGCCTCCAGACTTTTTTCCTACACCACCCCACACCAAACCAACCACCCCCCACAACTCCCCCCCCCCCCCCCCCACCCCCCCCCCCCCCCACACAAAAAAAACCCCCCGGCCCCCCCCCCCCCCCCCCACAAACCCCCCCCCACAAAAAACA
>CALXSC010000029.1 GCA_944391025.1 uncultured Rickettsiales bacterium | reverse complement strand
AAGGAGAATACTGGAAAAATGAAATTGATGTCAGAGATTTCATTCAAGAAAATTACACGCCATATGAAGGTGATGATAAATTTCTAAAACCAGCCACCGAAAAAACTAAAAAAGTTTGGGATAAATTGACGGAAATGTTTAAGCTTGAGAGGGAAAAAGGCGTATATGACGCAGAAACAAAAATACCTCAAGCCTTGGATGCCTATGGTGCAGGATATATTGACAAAGACAATGAGGTTGTCGTTGGACTTCAAACCGATAAGCCATTAAAGAGAGGCATATTTCCTAAGGGCGGTTTAAGAATGGTTAAAACTGCGCTTGAATCCTATGGATATACTCTGGATCCTGTTACAGAGGAAATCTTTACGAAATACAGAAAAACCCATAATGATGGTGTATTTTCAGCCTATAATGAAGATATTAGAGCCTGCCGACACGCTGGCATAATAACTGGTCTCCCTGACGCCTATGGCCGCGGAAGAATAATTGGCGACTATAGAAGGGTTGCGCTATATGGTGTAAACAGACTCATAGAGGAAAAACAGGCTGAGCTAAAATTTATTGGCGGAGATGAGTATAATGAAAAATCAATAAGGATAAGGGAAGAAGTAACAGAGCAAATTAAAGCTTTGAAAGATTTTATGAAGATGTGCCAAGCCTATGGATTTGATGTAAGCAGACCAGCAGAAAATGCACGGGAAGCTGTTCAATGGTTATATTTTGCATATCTTGGCGCCACAAAAGATCAAGATGGCGCTGCAATGTCAATTGGCAGAGTTTCAACTTTCCTTGATATCTATATTGAAAAAGATATAAAGGATGGAAAATTAACGGAGGAAGAAGCCCAAGAATTAATTGACCAAATGATTATTAAACTTAGAATAATCAGATTTTTAAGAACTCCAGAATATAACGACCTATTCTCGGGCGATCCAACTTGGGTTACTGAATCCATTGGCGGTATGGGTACTGATGGAAGAACATTAGTAACAAAAACTTCATTTAGATTTTTGCATACCCTATATAATCTTGGTCCCGCTCCCGAACCTAATTTAACCGTTCTATGGGCAGAAAGATTACCAGAAAACTGGAAAAAATTCTGCGCTAAAGTTTCAATTGATACTTCAGCAATTCAATATGAAAATGATGACCTGATGCGTCCAATATACGGAGATGATTATGGTATAGCATGCTGCGTTTCACCAATGAAGATTGGAAAACAAATGCAATTTTTTGGCGCTAGAGTTAATCTACCAAAGGCTTTACTATACGCAATTAATGGTGGAAAAGATGAAAAAACAGGAAATCAGGTTGGTCCTAAATATGAACCAATCACAAGCGAATATCTTGATTATGATGAGGTTTATTCAAAATATCAGGATATGCTAAAGTGGTTAGCTAGAACCTATACAAATGCTCTAAAAATCATACACTATATGCATGACAAATATGATTACGAAGCTTATGAAATGGCTCTACACGATACTGATGTTGAAAGAATTCAGGCCTCAGGTATAGCAGGTATAGCTATTGTTGCAGATTCACTTGCTGCCATTAAAAACTGCAAGGTTAAGGTCATCAGAAATGAGCAAGGCATAGCTGTTGATTTTGAACGTGAAGGAGACTATACGCCATATGGAAACAATAATGACGAAACTGATGCAATTGCAATTGATATAGTTCATAAATTTATGGACTATATGAAATCTCACGAAACATATAGAGACGCAGTTGCAACTCAATCTTTATTAACCATTACTTCAAATGTAGTATATGGAAAAAAGACGGGCACAACACCTTGCGGTAGAAAAGCAGGAACTCCATTCTCACCAGGTGCAAATCCAATGAACGGCAGAGATTGTTGCGGAGCGGTTGCTTCTCTATCTTCAGTCGCAAAATTACCTTTTATACATGCACGGGATGGTATTTCATATACATTTGCAATAGCCCCTGCAGCACTTGGAAAAAGCGAAAGCGATAAAGTAAATAATCTAGTTGGACTTTTAGATGGATACTTTACACCAAAGGGTGGACAGCACCTAAATGTAAATGTATTTAATAAAGAGCTATTGGAAGACGCAATGGAACACCCTGAAAAATATCCTCAATTAACAATTAGAGTTTCAGGCTATGCGGTTAATTTTGTGCGTTTAACAAAAGAACAACAGCTTGATGTTATAAGCAGAACAATAAATAGCTGCATATAAAAATTGCATTAAAAAAATCTCGGAAATTTCCGAGATTTTTTATGCTTTTAATTTTTATTCTTTATACACATTATTTTATATTCATTGTCTTCAATCTCTATACCATGAATATCATGCTTAAATCCAGGAAACTCCTTATCAAACGCTTCAAGAGCTTTAAGATAGGCAACAATTGGACCATCTTTGCTTCCAATATTTTCGCCAGAAAGAACTACAGGAATGCCAGGAGGATATGGAATAACGCCAGTAGCAACAGTCCTTCCACCAACGTCATTAAGTTTAACAGATTCAACATTTCCCCTTACTAATTGCTCATAGGCTTGAAGCGGAGTGCAATCAGGATTTGGCAATATTGAAAAAGCATCTTTTAACTTTCTTGTCAGCTTAAGTTCCTTCATTGATGTATACATTTTATTGACTAAATCTTTTAGACCTAAACCTTTATAGTGCTCTTTATTTTCTTGAACAAATGTTGGCATGCAGCTTTCAAGAGGTTTATTCAAATCATAGTCATATTTAAATTCAAGTAAAGCGTTCAATAGCGCTCCCCATTTACCTTTAGTTACACCAATAGAAAACAAAAATAAAATAGTGAAATCGGTGGTTTTTTCAACCATTATATTATCTTCCTCAAGATATTTCGCAGCTATTTGAGCGGGTATTCCAAACTCATCCAAAGTGCCATCATCATGCACACCAGGAGTTGTAACAGAAACTTTTATCGGATCAAGCATGCAATAGTCATCCTCAATTTCACCAAATCCATGCCATTTTTCATCGGATTTCAAAATCCAATATTCATGGTTTTTAGATAAATCATCGTCAGAAACTTCATAGAATGGAACTTTTTCACCACTCTTGCTGTCTTCAACAAAATCCGGCTGCCATACATTAAAGAACCAATCACCCTTCTCGTCATACTCTTTATTTAGCTTGGCTATAGTTTTTCTAAATGATATAGCTTCCTTTATAGCTTCATCAATCAAACTCTGTCCTGCAGGACCATCCATCATTGCACAGCTTATATCATTTGATGCGATTATTGGATATGAAGGCGAAGTTGAAGAATGCATCATAAACGATTCATTAAATCTAGTATGGTCTATTGAATTTCGCCCATCCCTAATATGTATCATTGAAGCTTGTGAAAGCGCAGCCAATAGCTTATGGGTTGATTGGGTAACGAATATAGTCGGATCATCCTTCGTATGCAGCTCAGGATCACCAGACATTGCAAAAAAATTCTCATATAAAGGATGAAATCTTGCATAGCTATACCACGCTTCATCATAATGCAGCCTGTCCACGCTTTGCCCTAATAGTCTGTTAACCTTCTTAACATTATAACATAATCCATCGTAGGTTGAATTGGTTAAAATCGCATGGACTGGCTGCGGATCTATCTCTGCAGTTATTAAAGGATTAGTCTCTGCATATTTTTGAATATTTTCAGGCATCATTTTTGTAGATTTAACTGGCCCTATAATTCCATAGTGGTTTCTTGATGGTATCAAATAATTTGGTATTGCGCCAGACATTATCAGGGAATGTTCAAGCGACTTATGGCAGTTTCTATCACACAGAACAACCTGGTTCCTAGTTATACTAGCCATAAGAATTATCTTGTTTGAAGTAGACGAGCCATTTGTTACATGGTAGCTCCTATGGGAGCCAAAAACATGGGCCATATATCTTTCACTCTCCCCTATTGGTCCTGTATGGTCCAAAAGAGAGCCTAAATCGCCAACTGAAATTGACAGGTCAGACCTAAAAAGATTTTCACCAAAATATGAATAAAAATTTCTACCAACAGCAGACTTCAAAAAAGCCGTTCCGCCAGCATGGCCAGGGGTATGCCATGAATATTCATACAAATCACTAAAATCAGTTAAAGCCTTAAACATTGGAGGCTGTATAATCTGGTTATATCTATTAATGGCAGTAAATATTCTTCCAACTATAAATTCAGGCGCATCATCAAGCACCCAGATAAAATCATTAATCTGTTCCAAAATATTAACAGGTATTTCCGATGCGACAGTCCTATCCGCCATCAAAAAAACAGGCATATCAACATTTCTAGCCCTTAGCGTTTCCAATACCTGAATGGCACTCCTATCCTCACTATTAACAGTATCATCCCAGTTCAATAAAATACACTGTATAGCTGGATCCGATGTAATCATAACCTGCGCATCTTCAAGATCATATGCTATAAAGACTGTAGCATTTTTTGCTACCAATTCATTCTTTATCGCCCTTATAGCCCTACCGGCTGCAGTATTTGACTCTATGCCACCATGTACTATTAAAATTTTTAAACTAGATTGTTTCATCCCCCGTAAGATTACCTTTAAATTATTATTAAATAAAAATATTTAAAGTATTAAATAAATCAAAAATATTAAATAACAAGGAATATTTAAAATTTTTGATTTATAGTAAACAATGATTAATTCACTTTTAAAATACAAGATTGTTTATTTCCTTATAGTATTTGGTTTGGAGAACCAATGCCAAAAAGCAAACAACTACTTTTCAGTTTTTTCAATTTTACCAATCTTATTATCAGTTATAGCATCAGATAAAAGTCCAACAGATAGAGCATAATTGGTACTGTTATTCCATCTCATAATGTATTTAAAATTGTCATATACTAGGAATACAGGTCCATCAACACCCATAGGCGCAATTAATCTGGCTTTTATTTTAGTTACTGGCAATTTACTACCATTCATTCTGGTGATGCCAAGTCTAGAAAAATATGATAGCTCTTTCCATTCTTTAGAATTAACCTCAGCCCATATTTTTTGATTGTCTTTATTAAATTTAACCGGCCTGCCCCATCTATAGCTTCCATTCCAACCCATTTTGGAAAGATAATTTGCTGCAGAACAGAAAGCGTCAGGAAGGCTGTTTCTAATATCTATTTTGCCATCACCATCACAGTCAACAGCATATTTTGCATATGTGCTTGGAAGAAATTGAAAGTTTCCAAAGGCACCAGCCCATGAGCCTTTCATACTATTCAAGTTCATTTTTCCACTTTGAATTATTTTAAAACTTTGTATCAATTCTTCAGTAAAAAATCTTGAACGCCTATGGTCAAATGATAGTGTAGCGAGAACTTCAATAACTGGAGAATTTCCCATGTTTCTGCCATAGTCTGTTTCCATACCCCAAAAGGCAACAATTATACTGGCAGGAACATTATACTTTTTTTCAACACGTTTTAAAAGTTTTTCATGTTCTTTCATTTTAGCCTTTCCCCTTCTGACCCTTAGAGGATGTACAGCATCATCATAGTACCCCCAAAACGTTTTAACGAACTCCGGCTGGTTTCTATCTAGTTTAATAACCTTAGGTTTATATTCAACTTCCTTAAAAGCTTCATCCAACAATTTTTCATCTATTTTATATTTCTCTTTTGCAGTTTTTTTAAAATCTGCAACCCATTGTGAAAATTCTGCCTGAATTTCTTCTTCGGTCTTTTCATTATCAGCAAAAACCGGTATAGCTAAAGAAAAAAATATGACCAAAATTAAAAAAAATCTTCTCACAATATCTCCCAGTATTATCAGTAAAAATAATATAAATATATTTTAAAAATACAACTAATATAAAAAAAATTATACTAAGCTAACTCGCACATCATAGGCACATGGTCTGAAGCTTTTTCCTTCCCCCTAACCTCCCTATATATTTCGCATCCCTTAACAAGCTTGCTAGCTTCAGGCGTTGTTAATATTGCATCCAATCTATACCCTTGATTCTTTTCAAACATCGTATAGGGTCTATATCCCCACCACGTATATTCCTGCAATTCAGGATTTAATTCCCTCCATATATCAACTACACCGCTGCTTAAAAGTTCTTTAAATTTTTGCCTTTCCTGTTCAGTACATGTAATAGAACCATCCTTTTTAGGTGAATAAACATCCATATATAGATTTGGACAAACATTATAGTCCCCGCCAAAAAATGCAATTTCGTTATTTTTTACAGTTTCCTCAAGCTTTTTCCTTAGTCTATCTTCAAACTTCATCTTCATAGCAAAATTTTTCGTAGCAGTTACATCACTTATACCATTTCTAGCGTCAACAACAGACGGACCGCCATTCGGCACATACACAGAAATCAACTTAATAACTTTTCCCTTATAGTCAACGCATGCCTCTAAATATCTTGATTCACTGTCGCTTTCAACAATGCCATACAAAGGAAGTCCCTTAACCACATCATATAGTCTAAATTTAGACAAAATAGCCACGCCATTCCTACCTTTCTCACCAAAAACCTCAATATTATATCCCAAACTATCCGCCTCAGAATACGGAAACTCATTATCAGTACATTTTAATTCCTGCAGCAAAACCACATCCGGATTAGCCTCCCTCACCCAATCAATAAAATTTAAAATCCTTGCTCTAATTGAATTAACATTCCACGTCGCTATTTTCATTATAAACTTAACTTATTGCATCTAAAACAAATATATAAGCCATCTATTTAATTTGCAACAAGGTTATTTTAATACTGCCAAAAGAATTATTGATTTATTATATAGCCAATAATTTAAACATGGAAGCATGCTTCATTTATTCAACCAATTCAATTTTATTTTTATCAGGAACCCTTATTCTCCTCAAGAGATAAATTTGATGCCGGTTGTGGATGGCCATCATTTACAAAGCCAATAGAGGAAAATAAAATTAAAAAATTAAATGACAGCTCCCATGGCATGGAGAGGACAGAGGTTAGAAGCGTGTTTGGTGATTCACATCTTGGACATATATTTAATGATGGTCCTAAAGACAAAGGCGGAAATAGATATTGTATAAATGGTGCAGCCCTAAGATTTATACCAAAAAATAGGCTTAAGTCTGAAGGATATGAATACTTGGAAGGCCTATTTAAATAAAATAAGTCTCAAACCCGTAGAATTTGAGACTAGCTTAAAAATCTAAAATAAAAATAAATTAAAAATAAAATTTATTATACACTAATATTTTGAAGGCAGTGGAGGAAAATTAGAAGCAGATATTCCTAAAGATTTCTCTTCTGCTCTTCTCTTGTTTAACTCAGCAACTTGACTAATTTTCTTATAGCTTGATACCTGAGGGACATAGCCATTTTCCTGAGTATTTTCTTTATTATTCACGATACTATTCTCTTCAATCAAAGATTTAGACCTAGGTCCAGAAAATGTTATAATACTGCTAGTAAAACTTACTAGCGGAGAAATTGTATCTCTATCAATGGGTTCAAACATATCCTCATAAAAAGATTCAAAACTTAATGCCATAATAAATTTTAATTTTTAATTATAGTATAATATTATAGCTAATTTTTTAAAACTTGTCAACTAAAAAAATAATATTTTTGCAATTACAATTTTCTTGTCATATTTAAAAATTTAAAAAAAATATGGACTTAAAAGATTAAGCCCATATTATAAAATACGTTAAAAAATCTATACCAATTCTTTAATAAGTTCTTCCTCATCGCCAGGAAGCATTTTAATAACAGGAACTTCAATAGTTGTATATGCGCCCGGTTCCATCTTCATTGCAGCCCTTGCGAATGCAACCATAATTTGCGATGTCAATGCCGGATTATTAATCCTCATATTAAAGTCCATCAATTGGTTGTGGGTCTTTCCAGATACGCCCTTTCTAGTCATATGCACACCATGGCCCATATCAATAACATCATGGATATTTTTAACTTTTATAAACCTAGTTTCATCATTTATAAAATAGCTATCAGATTTTATTTCTTTGCACGCCTCATCAAAATTTGCGCCATCTTCCATTTGAAGATATACTATTCTTCTATGGATTCCGTCGCCAAGAGGCATAGTCATAGAAAGCGCGTCAGCTACACCTTTCTTTGACTTAGCGACAACAGAATGTCCCATACTCATGCCAGGACCAAAATTTGTATATGTAATGCCGAATGGAACTATAGCCTTCATCAATGCTCTAACTATAGAATCACTTCCCGGATCCCAGCCAGCTGAAATAATAGCTTTAGAATTGCTCTTTTTAGCTATTTTATTTAGTTTATTCCTTAAATCATATATATCTGAATGAATATCAAAACTATCAACAGTATTAATACCCTTTGCCAATATTTCACCCGCAGTCTTTTCAATGCTTCTAGTAGGTCCGCATAGTATTGCAACATCAACAATGCCAAGTTTATCTATATTATCAACAACCTTGGTATTGCTTAACTCTAACGGCGTATCTTTAACCTCTCTTCTAACAACGCCAACCAACTCCATATCCTCAGCAGCTTGAACTGCTTCAACGGCATATTTGCCAACGTTTCCATAACCAACTACAGCTATTCTTAATTTTTTCATATGTAAAATATATTCTTAATAGTAACTAGAATATAAATCACACAAAAATAAATGTAAATATTTAAATTTACAGTTGTTTCATTTTAATCCAGTATTTGCTTTTACAAAAAGGCAATAAAAAACAAAATGCAGCATAAAATAAAATAGCTAATTTTAGTGGCGATTAACAGCTATGCTTTAGGCGGCGGAGTTCCTCCTGCAGGTTTTACCACATTAGTTGCAGCAGCAGCCTTTCTTTTTATCTTTTCCTGCTCCATCTTAATTCTTTCCCTCATTCTCTGTTCAGCTTCTTCCTTTTCCTTCTGGGACAACAATTCATTATATTTTCTTCTAGAGAAGCCGCCGTGTGTTATATTGTTACTCAAAGCTATTCTGCATATTGAATGAGTTATTGTTATAGTTATCAATATATTTAGAATTATTATCAAAAATAACTGCAAAAATATAAGCATATCTCCACTAGTCAATCCAGATGCAAATAGAATAAATGATATTCCATATATATTTGAAATCTTAACCGCATGAACCCTTATAAAAAAATCTTTATACTTTAACAGTCCAACAAAACACGAAAATATAACAAAAGCTCCAGCTATAAAAAATAGCCATGAGAATATAAATAAAATCCACTGTAAAATTATCATCTGGCACCGCCAATTTTACTTTTAATAAATAATAATATCAAAACCATATTTAATATAATTAATGGAAAAATCATTTCTATAATAAAGCCAAACTTATTTGAATATATAAAATATATCAGCATGAAAGTTATAAAATTAGTTGAAAAATAGAAAAAACTCAACATTTTATTAAAAAATTCTCCAACAAAACACAGTTCTATCATACTAATAATAGAAATAAAAAGAAACAGACCAACACCAATTAATACCATCATATCATTTACAACTTTATTTATACCAGACTATCGTCGTCAATCTTTCCGACCTCATTAGTTATATTATACATCTCAGCTAATGAAAAATAATTCTTGTCAAGTGAATGCACAATCAAATATCTTTTTTTCATAAGAATGCCTATAGTTCCAGGCAGCAAAGTCAATAGATTTGCAGTTAGAGCTGACTCGGCATCGGAATCCTTATTTAAAAACACATAGTCCAATATTGAAACAAATTCGGTCTTTGGAGCAAGAAATTGAAGAGAAATTTTAAAAACATTCAATATATTGTTATTTACTTTTTCAAAAATGTATCTATAGAACCCAAATTGTAAAAATAAAAACTCGGTATTATTGCTGATTATTGAAAGTCTAAAAACAAATATTGTTATAATAATACTTATAACAAAGCCCAGCAATATCAATCCAATAGTTAAAATACCACTGAAAAATAAGGATATAAACCATATTGCAAACAACAATAAAAACAGTGTAAATTTATTTAACATAATATATTGAATATTAATAAAACAATTTTATTATTAGAATAAAATGAAATTTATAAATAAACAAGAAAAAAATAATGGAAAATGAAAAAGTTATAAATAAAAAATCTTTCTCAAGGTTTTTTGCTACTCAGATATTGTTTTCTTATTTTTTTAGTAAAGATGAGAATAGAAGCATAATTGATTTAACTTCTTTTCTGGAGGAGTATTATATTTCTGAAGAATTTTCTGATACGGACGCGGAAGAATATAAAAAAAATATTAACGTTACATTTTTGAATGAACTATTGATTGGAACATTAGAACATATAGATGAAATAGATGCGCTTTTAAATGAGCATCTAACCGGAAAATATACTTTTAATGTAATAGACAATTTAATCAAGGTTATATTAAGATTAGCCATGTACGAATTTCTCTATACGGATATTGAGAGAAAAATAGTAATTAACGAATACGTTGATATAGCTGGTGAATACTTTGATGAAAAAGCAGTATCTTTTGTAAACGCTACTTTGGATAATTTGTCAAAGATAGAAAAAAATAACACAACAAACAATGAGTAAAAATTATAATACATTTGAATTCTCAAAATACACTTACAATGAAGATAGCGGCCTATTAGAATTATTCTATAGAATTGATGAGCTAGAATTCGTAGAAGAGATAAATTTTAATCCAAATAATATAAAGTTAAGGAAGCTAAACGATATTGAAAAAAAAGCATTAGAAGCATCTTTTAAATATCTACATCTAGTCGCTGGGATAAGCTATTATAAGTTATTTCTCCCAGAAAACATAGAAATAAATACTATAAAATTAGATGGCGATCAAAAAGATTTTTTTGATAGGCTTTACTTTAATGGGCTTGGTGAATTTTCATTTAGAAATAATGTTGATTTGAGAAATAAAATTAATTTTCCACATAGCAAAAATTTAAAAAATAGAGCAGTAGATATAGAGTTAAATAATGACTATATTGTCCCAATCGGAGGCGGGAAGGACTCATTGGTTACTTTGGAAATGCTAAAGAACATAAAAAACCAAAAATTGTATACATTTTCTGTAAACAATGCAAAACCAATAAAAGAATCATGTGAGCTTAGTGGCTGTGAAAATATACTTGTAACCAGAAAAATTGCACCACTGCTATTAGAAATAAACGCAGACCTAAAAAAATACAATGCCTATAATGGACACGTTCCAATAACATCAATAATAGCGTTTATATCTGTATGTACAGGAATTTTATATAATTGCAATACCACAGTTATATCAAACGAAAGTTCAGCCAATGTAGGAAACATACTATATAACGGAACGCTGGTTAATCACCAATGGAGCAAGAGTTTTGAGGCGGAAGTTATGATACATGACTTTATTCAAAAATACATAGTTCCAAATTTCAATTATTTTTCTTTATTAAGACCAATATATGAAATTCATATAGCAAAACTTTTTTCAAAAATAAAAAAATACGACAAAGTCTTTTCAAGCTGCAACAAAAATTTTAAGATAGTAAAAAATGAAGAACCAAAAAGATGGTGTTGCGACTGTGATAAATGCAGATTTGTATTTCTAATATTAGCACCATTTATTGAGAAAGATAAGCTTATTGAAATTTTTGGCGAAAATCTGCTTGGCGATGAAAAACAATATATTGGATATGAAGAATTAACTGGATTTTCAGGACATAAGCCATTTGAATGCGTAGGTGAAATAAACGAATCAATTACAGCATTTAACCTATTGAAAAATACAGATTTTAAAAATGATGTAATTGTAAAAAAAATAAATAAAGAAATAGAGAGCCAATATACTGAAGAAAGATTGAAAGAACTTAATGAAAAATATTTTGGTTTTGATTTTAAAAATTCATTATTAAATGATAATTTCAAAGATTTATTTAATAAAATTATTAACAGCAAATCTTAAAGAAATTGCTTTATTTTATTAAAAATATGTTTTATATTTTGATTAATAAAAAATATATATTAAATAT
Source organism: uncultured Rickettsiales bacterium (assembly GCA_944391025.1). Taxonomy (GTDB): domain Bacteria; phylum Pseudomonadota; class Alphaproteobacteria; order Rickettsiales; family UBA1997; genus CALXSC01. The sequence continues at coordinate 3,169 of CALXSC010000029.1, read as the reverse complement.
GAAAAAACTACTTGTTATAATATTTTTATTATTTCCACTATTGGCAAATGCTGCTGACAATACTGACTATACTATAAATAGTTTAAAAATTGGCAAAGTTGATAAGGATGCTACAACAGCCAGAGAAAAAGCAATGATACAAGGGCAGAGAGAGGCATTTAATACAATTTTGGAAAGGATTGGTGTTGATTCAAGCAACGGTATAATTGTTAGTGATGATGAAATTTCGCAAATGCTAAGGTCAATGCAAATAAAGAATGAGAGAATTACAAATAATTCGTATCACGCAACTCTAACACTTGAATTTAGCCCAGAATATGTTGCCTATATTCTTAACAAATACAGGATAACAAAATATTCTCCAAAGTTAAACAGCTATTTAATAATACCAGTTTTGAATGAAAACGGTGAAACCTATCTATGGGAAAAAAGCAATAGATGGACGAACGCATTCAAAAAAAATCTTGCTGGTAATAGAAATATACTACTAGTTGATGACGACTACTCAACAAGAAATGCTATAGATAAAGATTACTTTAGAAACCCAGACTATTCAAAATTTAAAAATGTAGCAAATCTATACAATGTAAACAATGTCGTTACAATCGTTGGGACATATAACAAGGCTGGCCATCTAATAAAGATTAAAATTAGAGTTATGGATCCAGATAATACGAGAAATGCAACTATGGACTATGAAATAGAAAATCTAAACAATGTAAATACTGATTTTAGTGCGGCAGCAGTAAAAATAATTGATTACATAGATGGACTAAGCAAAAAGGCAGAAAACAACGAAATAAAACCTTTAAACCTTGAGGCTGGAAGTATATATATATTCGCGCCAATTTCCTCAATAGGAGACTATAATAATATTGACACTATTTTAAAAAAGAATAGAAATATAACAGGATTAAGATTAAAGATGTTAAGTAAGAATATGGCGGTATATTCAGTAAAATACTATAATGATGATCTAGAATTTTTAATACGTTCATTAAAAGGAAGCGGTTTTTCTGTTAGTGAAAAAAAGGATGGATTATATATTATTTACAAATAAATCGGTATGAAAATGGATAGGGATGTAAAACGTAACTTAATTATAGCAGCTGCAGTATTTTTATTATTCTACTTTCTATATAGTGTTAGAAGTATCCTTTTGCCTTTTATACTCGGTGGAATAATAGCATATTTTCTTGGAAATTTAACTACAAAACTTGAAAAAAAAATTAAAAGTAGAAGGGTTGCTTCAATAATAGTCATAGTGTTATTTACACTGCTAATATTAATGTTCTTTATATTTATAATTCCAGTGCTACTAAGTCAAGCAACCGAGCTAATAAAAGAACTGGCAAGCTATCTGACAAAAAATAATGAACTAATATCAGAAAAAATCACAAAAATAATGGCATATTTTGATATGGGTGACGAAGTTGATTTCAAAAAGTATCTAGCTGGATACAGCAAAAATATAACAGGATACTTTATGGGGTTATTAAATAATGTACTGTCAACCTCAATAGCATTTATAAGCATCCTTTCATTATTGATTATAACACCTGTAACCGCCTTCTATTTTTTAAATGAATGGAATAATATAATAGAAATAATAAAACTATACATACCAAAGAAAAACTTAAAAAAAACAGAACTATTATTTAGACAAATAGACTCAGTACTGTCCGCATGTATGAAAGGCCAATTGAATGTCTGTATGATACTGGGACTATTCTATGGTACATTATTATTTTTAAGTGGATTAAAATATGGATTTTTAATTGGGCTTCTAACTGGATTAGCAAGTTTTATCCCATATTTTGGAATGTTCATAGGATTTTTTGTAGCAATGATAATGACATTTTACCAATTTGGATTTGATACAACCCACATAATAGTAACATTAGCAATATTCTTAATGGGACAAATACTAGAAGGAAACTTTATAACGCCAAAATTAGTTGGAAGCAAGATAAAACTGCATCCGCTATGGATAATATTTGCACTATTTGCTGGCGGAACCCTATTTGGTTTTACTGGGTTATTAATAGCACTGCCAATAGCCGGAGTCATAGGAGTATTGATAAGATTTTATATTAAAGAAAAAATAAAGTACATAAAGTATGAACAATAAATTAATAGACAAAAAAAGGTCAATCGGTCTTGCCTCAAAAGAGGTTGGACTTGACGACCACGTTCTAAGGTTTTGGGAAAAAGAATTTCCGCAAATAAAACCAGATATTGGAAAGGGTGCAAGAAGATATTATTTTAATAAAGATATAGAAAACATAAAAAAAATAAAATACTTCCTCTATGAGGAAGGCTATACAATTAAAGGACTTCAAAATCTTTTATCAAATAATAAGAACCTCTTAAAAAAAGATTTGGAAACAATAAAAAAAATGTCAAAGATAGTTAATACACCAGATATAAACAAGGATAAGGTTACAGAAAATATAAACAATTTGATAGAAGTGCAGTCAAAATTAAAGGACTTTCTTGTAAAATTTAATAATTTTTCATTTTAGACACTGCCAACAAACTCTTTTGTAATTTGAAGTCCTTCAGCAAACTTCACCCGTAAGTTGTCCAATTGAAATGCAAGCATTCCATTGCCCGACATTTAGGGCTTGTTGTTCTTTCGGCAAACTGCAGGCATGAGTTGTCCAATTGGAATGCAAGCATTCCATTGTCCAACATCCAGCCCTTGTTGTTCTTTCAGAAAATTTCGGTGGAACTATAGGCTCGTGATGTTTAGCAAGCCAACATCCTGCCCACCTTGTTTTACTCTGCACTTCGTTTGAGTTGAAACTGCGGTGGGACGACAAGCTCGTGACATTGTGCAAGCACATGTCCCGCCCACCTTGTTTTCTTACACTTCGTTTCGGCAAACTTCGCCCTGACGACAGGCTTGCGATTGCCTGCAAGCAGCCATCGCACAGGACTTGTTTTCTTCATGCTACGTTTCACTCCGCCGGAAACTGCGGTGGGTCGCAGGCTGCCATTGCAAGCAAGCTTGCATGTCCCCCACCTTGTTTTCTTACCCTTCGTTTCAGCAAACTGCGGTCTACCGTTCGTTTCACTCACTGGTCATTGTGAGCAAGCTCCCATGCCCTAGACCTTGTTTTCACCTCCTTGCAGTCGGGCAAACTGCAGTGGGACGACAAGCTCG
>CALXSC010000028.1 GCA_944391025.1 uncultured Rickettsiales bacterium | reverse complement strand
AGAAGTAATTTAAGCAAATTAAACAGAGACACACAAAGATTTCCAAAGAGCAAAAAAGCTCTTGAAGATAGTATTTGGTTGTTGGCTAATAGGGAGTTTGTGGTAGGTATCATTTTTTGACAGTCTCGTATCTGCCACGACGACTTGCATTATGGAAACATTATTGTTAAGAACAACAAATTGTCTGGAATTATAGATTTTGGCGATATTGTTGTTGAAAATTATAATCTTGATTTTTGTCAGCTATATTTGAGAGATTTTAATGCTGTATTTGAAAATAATTTTACAGGATTAGGCGAATTAACCATTAAAAAATATGAGAAAATTTCTAACAGAAAGGTTAATAGAAAATATTTAAATTATAGAGTAAAAGGCAAGATATATAAAAATATTGCGAAATCTATATTAAGCAAAAATTGGCAATTTGATGATTTATTAATCAAGAAAATTTTAAAGATTAATGAATTGTTGTTGAATTGTTAATATTCAACACATTACCCTGCACTGCCATTAGATAAATTATTTACTGCTATTTTATAGCCACCAAAAAATGCTTTTTCTTTCCAACCGATAGCTTAAATTCTTTCATAGTAGAAATATCTAAATTTTCATCTTCAACCTTTTCATCATTAATTTTAACACCACCGCCTCTAATTAATTTTTTAGCCTCGCCACCAGAAGAAGCTAATCCTAAATTTTTTATCATTTGAAAAATAGATTTTTCATCGTTGGCAACTTTATATTCAAGTTTAGGTAAATTGTCTATTGAATTATTTTCAAAAATACTTTGAGCCTGTTCCATTGCTTTCTTAGCATTTTCTTCTCCATGGCAAAGCTTAGTTGCCTCAAAGGCTAATATTTTTTTCAAACCATTTATATCGTTAGCCATATCATTAGATATTTTCTCAATTTCATCCAAAGGCAAATCAGTATATACTTTTAAAAATCTTGCAACATCTCCATCATTAACGTTTCTAAAATATTGAAAATAATCATATGGACTCAATAGGTCGCCGTCAACCCATACAGCATTTCCTTCAGATTTTCCAATTTTTTTGCCATTGCTATCAAGCAATAGAGGAGTTGAAAATCCAAGAACTTCCGTTCGTTTTCCTTTTTCAACCTCATTGTTAATAAATTGTAATTTTCTAACCAGTTCAACACCAGCTACGACATTGCCCCATTGGTCGGCACCACATAATTGCAAACTGCAGCCATAGGTCTTATATAAATGATAAAAGTCATAGCTTTGTAAAATCATATAATTAAACTCAAGAAAACTCATATGGTCTTCTTTAGCCAACCTTTGTTTTACTGATTCAAAGGTAAGCATTCTATTAACGGAAATATGTGGGGCTATTTCCCTCAGCATTTCTAAATAATTTTTATCCTTCCACCAATCGTAGTTATCAACAAGAATTGCATCAGTAGGGCCATCGCCAAACTTTATAAACTTTTCAATTGACTTTTGAATACCTCTTTTGTTTGCTTCAAGAGTTTCTAAACTCATCATTGGCCTTGATTTATCCTTGCCGCTAGGGTCACCGATCTGTCCAGTTGCACCACCTAATAAAATTATTGGCTTATTTCCGCATCTTTGAAATAATCTAATCATCATTAAAGAAAAAAGATGTCCAACATGAAGTGCGGCACCAGTAGGGTCTGTTCCCCAATAGGCAACAATTGGTTTTCCTTCAGACAGCTGTTTATCCAATTCTTCAATATTTGTACACTGGTTTAAAAAACCCCTTGCTTCACACTCTTGCAAAAATTTTGATTTAAAATTGCTCATAAAATTTAAAACTAATTAACACCTATTATAACAAAACTAATTCTGTGGTTCATATGGAGTTGGAATAGCGTTCTCATCAAAATCCAATCCCAAATCAGTAGCTTCTTTCTTCATTTGTTCGTTTATCTGCTTTTTTGCATCATCTTCAATCTCCTTGGTAGTTCTAGTATCAGGCTTTGCTTGATTTTGCTGCTGAGCATTATTATTCTGAACCGGCTGATTTGTTGTTGCAGGCACAGGAGCTGGCTGTGCTGGAGCATTAACCGGTTGAGTTGTGGTGGTATTTGGTTGGGCAGGAACTACAGGAGCCTGATTGTTCGCAGGAGCTGGAGCAGGCGCAGTATTTGCGTTAGGTGTATTATTTGTGTTTTCAGCTTCTGCTGGAGCGACCCTACCATTGTTCTGTTCAACTGCTGGAGCTGGTTGCTCTTCAACCTCATTTATATCAATATCATTAGTTTTTAAAAGCAATTCAAGAACTGACTTTTTCTGATATGTAGGGTCTTCTTTTAACTTTTCAGCCTGCATATCATTAATAACCTTAATTTCTTCCTTTACAGTTTCAATCGGTTTATTATTTAGCATATCGCCAGTTACAACCTTTATCATAAGATCAGGATTTTCAACAATACCATTATTAGCAGTATCACCGGCCTTAATTTTATCAACATATTCCATACCCTCTATAACCCTGCCAAAAACAGTATATTGATTATCTAATTGCGGGAAGAAGTCGCCGGTAACTATAAAAAATTGGCTGTTTGCACTATTTGGATCAGAAGCTCTTGCCATAGATAAAGTACCCCTCGTATGATGCTCATTGTTAAATTCGGCATACAGCTTTCCAAGTCTGCTGCCGCCTCTACCAGTGCCAGTAGGGTCGCCAGTTTGAGCCATAAATCCATTAATAACTCTATGGAATTTTAAATTATCATAGAATCCTTCACTAGTAAGCGTCCTAATCCTTTGAACATGCATAGGCGCTACCTTTGGAAACAATTCGGCTATAACAATACCATCTTTTAATTCTATATATAGCGTATTTTTTGGATCAATTTCCTTTTTTTCAGTAGTCTGCGTATTACTAGCCTGCGCTTCAGTTATCTGTAATTCTGCAGCATATGAATTTAATGAAAAAATAGTGAAGACAATAGTAAAAAGTGAAAAATATTTTCTAAGCATTGTTAAATATGGTTATTACTCAATTAATTAAAAGGATATGCAGCACAAATAAAAAATCAAGTTTTATTTAAAAATATTAGGTATAACTGTATAATCAAAGTTGTATTAATTATTTAGTATCACGCAATGGTGTACTAGTTTTTCTATATAACAGCAGTTATTTTATAAATGGTTAATTATGAATTCAATATGGATAGTGAAAAACTTATAATGACATATGTACAAATTTAAAAAAAATTCAACGGCCGTTGAATATTATTTAGTTTTTAGAAAAAGCGAGGTAGATAACCTAGATTAGTTTAGGTACGGATGCTTCTTTTCAGATCTGTCCGGATTATTAAATAATCTACCTACCTACCTCTATATATATTATAGAATTACATAATTAATATTGCAAGAAAAAAATGATTATTGTCTTTAGTATTTTCCGCCCAAATAACCAAATGTTCTTTTGTGAAGCAAATGGCAGCTGCAGGATCTTTTTCTTAGCCATTACCAATCAAATTCACTAGCTAGAGCATCGTCAACAACAAACCTCGCAGCCTCCCCTCTTGACATAAAAAAGTTCTGTGGCCATTCCGCTGATGACACAGACACTATTATTTATTTAAATATGCAACAATTTTCCGCCGCTTATATTTAGAATAATATCACTGGCTTTATATTTTATATCTATGCCAAATCTTATAATCTCAGGTCCAGATTTAAAAATGTTGTCGGATTCCCTTCCAAAACCCTGTGAAAAATTACAAATAATAGACAATATGCTTAAAATAGCAAAATTTTTATATTTTTCAACAAAACATCATATGAATGGCAAAATCATGAAGGTTTAATACTATCAAACACAGCATTAAAATTTCAAATATATAATAGTTTTGTATAAGCAATCATTAATATCCAATTGATTATAAAAAATAAAGCAGATTTTAAATCCGCTTTTTCATATCCGCCGTTTACTATCCTGGCAGGCCTGGTGTAGGCGTACTAGAGCTTCTCTGCCCATTATGTGCAGATACATGTGATTTAGGCGGTACTTGATCAGGAGTTCCCAACTTGAGAAGTGGGCTTGCATTTTTTCTAACTACATCCTGTCTTGCAGCAAGATCTTCAATTAATTTTTTAGTTAAATTAGGATCATTTCCCATTAATTGTGCTAATAATTCCTTATGAGGAAAATCTTCAGTTGCTGGCGCAATTTCCTGCGTTACTTTTGTTAAACTTTTCACAAGTTGTTCAGCAGCACTATGTTTTACCTGGTCATCTGCAGCAGAAATAAAACTCTCCATAGCCTCTTTAATACCAGAATTATGAAGCGATTCAAGCATAGCATTATTTCTTTCTGGTGACGCTATAAAAGAAGTCATTTGTTGTGCTTCCTCAAGAGACATTCCTTCAGAAATAGCTATAGCTTGCATAGCGGCAGCAAATGCAGATAGGTCTTCCATAGCCTGTTGCTGTTGCTCTTGAGGGAGACCTTGAACCATCTCAGCCAAAAGCGCATCAACCTGTCCATCAGGAACTTGTGTAAGAATATTATCCGGCGTGCCATTTTCTGCATTGGTTATCATTTTCTCCAAATCCTCTTGAGTAGTAACAAGACTATCTCCTGGCAGGCTCTTTTTGTCTAATTTCCATACCTTTCTTTTACCTTCTTTCCAAAAAACAACTAAGCCAAAGCTAGCAAATTGCGCAGGAGTTAAAACAAAAGCAAATCCGCCGCCTAGCGGAGCGCTTAGTACACAACAGCATAGAACAAATCCCCACATCATAACACCACTAGGTTTAGTCTCATAATGACCTTTATTGGGATCCTGTGGCTGTGGAGCAGGACTATTATCTGGTTCCTGCTGTTTATCCGGCTTTTCTATTTCTTCTATTGTAGTACCAGTGAGAACAGTATTTTTAGGATTTACTGATTGTTGTTGCTGTTGCTGTTGAGCATCAGGATGTGCAGTATCCAATGAAATGCTTGGCTGCTGATCTTTGGCAACAGTTTTAAAGGTAGTAATATGAGACGGATTTCCTGTTCCAATCGGATTTTGAGGTTGTGATTGGATTTGTGAATCAGAAACAGTTTTAAATGAATCAACAGTAGCATGAGTACCATTAGTTTGAATAGTAGTGCCTTGTCCATATCCTCCAATAGGTTGCCGTACGGGATTAATCTGTTCCTGTTGCTCGTCTGTTAGCACTCCTGATTGTCTATTATCATTAATTGTCCTTTGAGAACTGCTGCCAGAAGTATCTGAATCTTGAGGTTTTCTTGTAGTGGTTGTTTGTATTGGATCCATATTAACTGCATATAGTTTTTCCTACTTTGTATTATATAAAAACCTTTATAAAAGTCAAGATATTAATGAAAATAGCATTTTATTTACAGACCACAAAATAATTGACAATTCAAAAAAATAAGTGTATTAATATTTCTATATATCAAGGCAAATTATAGATTAATATGGAAAAGTTAAATAAAATTAGATCAAATTTTGAAGAAAAAATTGCAAAGGTAAAGAACGCCCAAGAATTAAAGGACGTTAGAAATGAATTTTTGAGCAAAAATGGTTCTATAACTGCACTTATGCAAAATCTAAAGGACCTGCCAATTGAAGAAAAGAAAACATTTGGTTCAGAAGTAAATAGGCTAAAAAATAGCGCGGAAGAAAAGATAGCGCTCCTAGAAAAAGATTTTGAAAGCCAAAAAATTAAACAAGCCTTGAAAAATGAATACCTAGACGTAACAATTCCAGCTAGAGAGACAAAAGAAGGATTAATTCACCCAATGACAAAGGTTAAGAGAGAACTGAAGGAAATATTTCAATCAATGGGTTTTTCAATAGCTGAAGGTCCAGAAATTGAAGACGATTGGCATAATTTTGAGGCCCTCAATACTCCGCCTAACCATCCAGCAAGGCAGATGCAGGACACTTTCTACATGCCGGATAATGAAGGAAAAAAATACGTACTAAGAACCCAGACATCAAGCGTTCAAATCAGAGGCATGGAAAGCGGAGAACCGCCATATAAATTTATCTGCATGGGAAAGGTTTACCGAAGGGATTACGACGCAACCCATCTGCCAATGTTCAACCAGATTGAAGCCCTATATGTTGATGTAGGAATAACAATGGCAAATCTAAAATCTACGATTATAGAATTTTGCAAAAAATTCTTTGAAATAGAGGTAGTGCCATTAAGATTTAGACCGAGCTATTTTCCATTTACAACGCCAAGTATTGAAATTGATATAAAATGCACTAAAGAGGGTGGAAAAATAATAAAATTTGGCGAAGGAAACGACTGGTGTGAGATTCTAGGCGCTGGCATGGTTCATCCAAATGTAATCAAGAATGTAAATCTTGACCCTAACCACTATCAGGGATTTGCACTGGGTGCAGGCATAGAAAGATTAGCAATGCTAAAATACGGTATTACAGACATGAGATATCTATACGAGGGCGACCTGAGATTTTTAAGGCATTACTCATTTAAATTTTTTGAATAGTTAAAAAAATCAATAATAAGGTTAATTATATATTTAATTAACCTATGGTGATTGTGATACGGGCTGGGTGGCTACAGTGGATTTTTATTGTTTTTTGAAGCACTAAGTGGGTTGGCATAATATCACGAGCCTGTCGTCCCACGAAGTGCCGCAACGACGGAAGTAAGAAGTTGACCGCCACACCTACCGCTAGGCTTATATATTCAAGACTGTCGTTTTCGGCGAACTTCAAAAAACAATAAAAATCCCTGCAAGGTGAAGGCCTTACGACTTTTTTCTTCACCATCGTCAACCAAATCCACCGCCCAATCTTTCTACTACCACCAACCAACGCAGCATCAACCATCTCATGGAAAAAGTCCTGTAGCCTCTCTCCTTGGTAGAAAAAAGTCCTGCGGCCGCCACGCTGGTTATCTAATAGCCAAAATATAGTTTGTCCGCACAAAAATATAAATATTTATTGATTTATACGATAATATATTCTATATATAAACAGTAAATGTATTTAAAAAATATACAAATTAAAGTTGTATGAGGTGCCTATGAAAAAAGAAATTATAGCCAAACTTGTAAATAATTTTGATGATTTCTCACAGAGGGATGAAAATGGCGAAGAATTTTGGTATGCCCGAGACCTTCAAATATTGCTTGGATATGCGAATTGGAAAAGTTTTGAACTTACAATCAAAAAAGCAAAGCTAGCCTGCGAAGCCTCAAACAACTATCCGGAAGACCACTTTGTAGAAATAAAAAGGGTAATTTCCCTTTCAAATAGAAAAGTTGCAGACTATAAATTATCAAGATATGCCTGCTATCTAATAGCTCAGAATGGCGACCCAAAAAAAGATGGCATAGCATTCGCCCAGACCTATTTTGCAATGCAGGCTAGAAATATGGAATTAATCCACAAAAAATTCCTTGAATATGAAAGAATAGCAGCACGTGAAAAACTATCAGAAAGCGAAAAAATATTAAGCGGTCTAGTCTATGAAAAAAATATAGACAATAAAGGATTTGGCACAATAAGGAGCAAAGGCGATGAAGTGTTATTTGGTGGCTACAATACAAAGGAAATGAAAAATAAGCTCCAGGTAAAACAGAGCGAACCACTTGCAGACTATCTGCCAACAGTAACCCTTAAGGCAAAGGATTTGGCGAATGAAATGACAAATCACAATTTAAGACTTGATAAATCACTAAAAACCGAAAATGACATAGTGGCCGAACACATAAAAAACAATAAGAATGTCAGACAAGCCCTAGTGGATAGTAAAATATACCCCGAAAAACTCCCAAGAGAGGAAAACGTAAAACAGCTTGAAAGGCGTATCAAAACCGAGAAGAAAAAATTAATAAAGAATGAAGTTGTTAAATAATTATTTCCAATAGTCAAATAATCTTGAAAGTTGATTTAACTTTGAATGTAGTGTATATTTTTGATAATGAATTTTGTTTATAATAATTAATATTTTTCTTGCCTTATCTAACTCCTTAGTATTTTTTGCAGACAGTATTTTTTCAATTAATATCAACTTTTCCATATTTAATATAAAATTTTCATTCAATTTTGCTTCCTGCTCAAACCTATTCAAGAGAGTTATAATTTTATCCTCTAATCTATCCATATCAACCCCATAATTTTTATAATAAAAAACACTTCATCTTAAGACAAAGTGCGGGAGTTCAAAAATCGTCATACACGACTCCTATAGGTTTCTCAACCATAAATGGAAGCGCTATATCCTACAGGCTCCCGCTATGGGAACCTATAGGACAATAAATTAAATATGACGATTTTTGAAAATCGTTCTATTGTCCTAAAACAATTTTATTATTGCATTAAAACTTTAAATAGTCAAGGTTTTAGTACGGCTGATAATAAAATTACTTGAAATTTTTATTTAATTTCATAGTCTAAAATCAATTGAAAAATTAAATAGTTATGAAAAAAACAATTGGGATAATAGCTCCATCATATTTTGTAAGTGATGAAAAGATTAAAAAAATTAAAAAATACCTGGATGAAAGGGATTACGGATGTGTTTTTGCTAAGAATGTATATGAGAAATACCATGTCTATGCAGGCAGGGTTGAAGAAAGGGTAGCTGGTGTTGAAGAAATCTATGCAAACGATGATGTTGATATAGTTCTAGCCCTACGCGGCGGTGACGGTTGCCTGTCGGTTATTGACTTAATTGACTATGATATAATTAGAAAAAATCCAAAACCACTTTTTGGATACAGTGATATTTCAGCTTTGCATTCTGCCGTAATAAAAAATACCAACCAAAAAACATTCTATTCCTTAAATGCTTCAAACCTTGTTGATTCAGAAGAAAAAACCAATACTCTCTCAAAAGAACATTTTCTAAATCAAATTAGCAGTATTTCCAATAGTGAAATTGATAAAAAACTCCATGGAAATATAAAAGTTATAAAGGAAGGCTTGGTTGAAGGCATTTCAGTCGGTGGAAATATAACGGTTCTTCAGGAAAACATAGCCACACAAAATGATTTATCCTTTGATGGAAAAATACTATTTTTAGAAGATGCAAAAAGAAATATGATGGATTTTATAAATACGCTCGTGCATATCAAAAGAAGTGGAAAACTTGACAAAATTAAGGGTTTGGTACTTGGTGAAATATTTGATATAAAATCTAATGATGAAAATTTAAACTTTTCTATAGATGAGATATTGAGGGATATTTTTTATGAATACGATATTCCAATAATTATCAATGCACCATTTGGCCATGGTATAAACAAAATTTGCATACCGCTTAATAAAAAAATAACATTAAATACTAATAAAGAAATTAAATTTTATTAAAACTAAAGGCCATTTATATGGCCTTTAATCTACCCAAGAATATTATTCCCTAAAGTATTCCCTTCTCATGCTATCAGGAGAAGTTGACCTTAGTCTAAATTTTGAAGCTATAATTCCACCCAATCTTTTAAATACTGATGGATTTTTTGCATCCAATTCACTTTTCTCAAGAGCAACCTGTTGTTTTAAGGCTTCAGATGTAGCGCCATCGCATAGGGAGATTCTAAATCTAATATCCCTATTTACCCCTAGAACTGAATTATGTGGTCTAACATCATCAGCATCAGCCTTTAGAGGGCAGGCAGCTAATTTTGATTGCAATGGAAGATTTTTTGATTTTTTTGATCTAGCTTCTTTTTCACTAACAGCTGGAACTGTACCGCTTGCAATTTTAGCAATTTTTTCAATATCTTCAGCAGTCGCAGTTTGAGCTCTAACCCTATTGTATTCGGGGCAACCATTTTCACCGTCTATAAATTTATCGTATCCTAAATCGTGCAGAGTTCTTGCGCCAATTCCTACCTGAACCTCTTCAACACCCATATCCCTATATTTTTCATATAGAGCTTGAGCCATGCCTCTAATTAAAGTGCTTGCAATATCTGCAGGAGTGTTTACCAGCTCAATAGCACTTATAATTATTTTTTTACCATCTTCAGAAAGACAAATCGCAGGAGAACCAACAACCACTTCTTCAACAGAATCACCTCTAACTATATTTTTTGTAAATACTAAAGTTTCAACATTTGGATTTAACAGATAATCCAATCCATAGGCGCCGCCGCTTTTTCCAATAACCTGGCACGTCTTTGATAATTCGCCAAGAAACAGAGGAAGTCCGTCTAAATATTCCTGTTTTTTAGCCAATCTTATATTAAAATCACCAACTGAAATTGTAGGTATTTCTGAAGCTTCTTTGAAAAATCCTTCTTTAGAAATTAAAGATTTGCCTTCAGATTCTTTTTGCCTAATAAGTTCTATAATTCTCATTATAACTGGTGTTGCAATATTGCCCTTGTATTCATGCTTTTCTCCGCCAAAATAAGGCGAATCTGAATTTGCTAACTTTGTAGCTATATCTTCTGTGGTTCCATAGTATGTTTTTTGTGGTTCCCTTCTTTCTTCAGGAGTTGAGCCACCATGGTCCCTAAAGATAGGAAAATACTTAGAAAATAGCCCCATAGGACTAATTCCTGCGCCAGAAGTTAAAGTAAGACTACCGGCATTGCCTGTTTTTATATATTCTATTTCTTCTTTAGAAAAATATCTTTCCAAACATGCATCTAATTTACTCAACATTTCAGCATTTACAGCTTCAATGCAGGCTAATTCACTACCAACGCTTGAGTGCGTTTGTCCCATAGCGGGATCTAAAAATTCATTCTCCATAATTTTTTATAAATTGTTAATCACGGCTAGTTAGTATATCTATTTTTTAGCATTTTTCAAGTGAATTTTAATATTTTTATTTAAAAAAATAAAAAATGGTTGAATAAAATCTAAATACAAACATTTTAATTGAATTTTCTATTTAAGTTTATAGACTATAGATAGTTTTGGGAAAATTCAATATACTATGAAAAAAGCAAGAATAGAAATAAATATAGATAATATCGCCTATAATTTTGAAAAAATAAGGGATATTACAAAATATGGAGACAATGTTATACCAACTCTAAAGGGGAACGCCTATAACGTAGGAATTTACGATATAGTAAAAAAACTATCAGGACTTGAAACTCCACAGAAAAAATTTTTTGTTTTTGCGCTTAAGGAGGGTATAGAATTAAGGAAGTTATTCCCAGAACTGGAAAAAATATTTATATTCAATGGAGTGCTGGAAGGTGATGAAGAATATTTTAAAAAATATAATTTAACACCAGTTATAAATAGCTTTGAGCAATTAGAACGGGCCAATAAAGCTGGAATAGATGAAATAGTTTTACAGTTCAATACTGGCATGAATAGGTCTGGAATAAACCTAAATGAAATTGAAAAAATAAAAAAATATGCAGATGATAATAATTTAAAAGTAACAATGGTTATGAGCCACTTCTGCTGTGCAGATAATGAAAATAATCCAATAAATCAAAAACAGATTGAAAACTTTAAAAAAATCACAAAATATTTTCCAGAAGAAAATATAATAAAGGGACTGTCCGCAAGTGATGGCATAATTAATTTCAAACTGGGTAACCTATGCACCACATGCAGACCTGGTCTGGCGCTTTACGGATATTACGACGAGCTAAAACCAGCCTATTCAATTTATTCATATATAAAATACGATGGAAAGAATCTATATCTGCCAATAGGAATAGCAAATGGATTTACAAGCGAGTATGGGGATGGCAGCGCATATGTTCTATATAATGGTGTTAGAATATTTATAAACTCAATAGAGAGAGATAAAATTATCCTTGATTCAAATGATAAAAATCTGATTGACAGGGAGGTTACAATACTTGGCGATTCAATCTCTCTAAAGGATTTTGAATCAATGGTTGGAACTGACATAAGGGATATTATCGCAAGAATTATATCAAACTCAGATAAAGAACCAATAGAATTTCCAATAAATGTAGATAGAAAAAGAGATATTGAAGATAGTTCAAAGTTTAGGGCTGCAGCTATAGCAAAGGATGGAAATTATGAAAGTTTTACATCTACAATACTGGAAAAACGAATAGTTGAAGAAGATGGAATTGTAGGGTATGGCGCAACAGAAAACGTAAAAAAAGGCGATAGGCTGGCAACATTTTTTGGAGGATATCTTGACGGACTGCATAGAGCTATCAGCAATAAAGGATGCAGCGTATTTGTAGAAGACAGAAACGGTAATTTAGTAGAATGTGAAATATTCGGCAGGATTTCAATGGATCAAACTATCATCAAAGTTCCTGAAAAAGACTATGACAATATAGAAATTGGTGCAAAGGTTATTATATTTGATAGGGAGCACCCAATTGAAAGGTTTGAAAAAGCCACAGGAAAAACAAAGGAAGAATTATTTTTCTATATAGATAAAAGTTCAAGGGTTGGCGTTGATAGAATACCAGTGGATGTTAATAAAATAATAATCGGCTAGAGTTTGTAGTAGAGGCGGGGCGGCCGCAGCGGGATTTTTATTGTTTTTTTTAAGTTCGCCAAAACTGACAATCTTAAAAATTGGAGATTGGAGTAAGTGGGGATGGTCAACTTAAAAAAAACAATAAAAATCCCTGCAGAGCGGAGGCTCTGGGACTTTTTTCCTAACCAATACTAATCAAATCAACCAGTCCAACCATCCAATACCAACACCATCAAATGGAGACATGCCGATTTTATATGCTGTTATTGTTGTAAACTATTTAAAAAGTGTTATATTTTTAAAATATCTATATCACAATTATAAAAATCGTTATCGGCCGTTATTAATATTGCATTGTTTTCTTTTGCAACTTCTTTTATGGAATAATCGGTAAATTCCATTTTATTAAATATAGTTTTGTAATTATCTAATTCTTGTAATTTATGAAAAATATCAGTGCCTATATGCTTAATTACATTATAGGATTGCTTTATGTTATCCAATTTTGTTTTTAAATTATCCAAACAGTTATTATACTCATCAGAATTTCTATGAATTTTTTTATCAAATGTTTCACCATTTTCTAATCCCAATTCTTTTTTTATATAACGATTTATAAACTCATTTATAACTGTATTATCTATGTAAAGCTTGCTTTTATTTTTGATTAAAAAATTAGAAATATATTCAATTGCCACCTTGGTGCTAGCAACAGGGTTATAGCTATACAATCCTATTAAGATATTAGCATCAAAAACAAAAATTCTATCTTTTAATTTTTGTATATCCTTTATTTTATATGTTGTCATTTTTTCTTTCTGCAAAATATTTTTCGGCTTCGTTTTTTATTATTTCTATTAATTCCCCCGTATTTTTGGAATAATTGCTGAATTTTACCAAATTATCCACCTGCTCTCTTGTATAGTTAGAAAATAAATCGCCAACTATAACATTTAGAAATGATGGTGTTGTAATTTTAATGCCTTTAAAAGAAACATTAATAACCTGATTATTTTGCAAAGCCTCAATTACAAATTTTTCTACTTTATTTGCATCTTCTCTTTCAATAGCATTTTCAGTACCTATTATACTTTTTACTTCTATTTCCATAATTCCATCCATTTTTATTTATTACTAACAATTATTTGGCAAATTTACCACTATGGAAGTTCCGATAAATTCTTTTTTAAATTCCTTCACTTCACTTTTTAAGACATTAAAATATATATTATTACAATATATAATAAGTAAACCTTTTTCTTTTTCAACAAAATCTTTAAGCTGTTTTAAACCAATTCCGCCATACTCTTTTGTTCTGGTTGTATTGCCATATTTAAAAGCCCATTTAACAGCCTCTTCTTGTGATTTAACAGTTTGCTCTTTACTCATAATATATTTAGCCAATCCAGTGCCTTTATCTGTTAAACAAATATTTATTTTATCTTTATTTGGAAAAAATTGACCAGATATATAAAAATACTCACTGCCAGAATGATCTCTAAAATTAAAAAACATTTCCATTAAATTATAGGTTATTTTTTCCAAACAATCATCAGTAAAGTGTCTATATTTTAAGTTTCTTTCAATATAATCCAAAAAATAATTAGTTTCGCCATTTTTAAATCTATTTAATGGAATATAGGTGTCATGTTTGTCAGTACTAAAATCATTAACAACCGACTTAACCAAATAATCCGCTCTACTAAATAGACCATTGGTTTCCAAAACATTTTGCAATCTATCATTGCATTTTACATTTACTTTTATAGCTTTTTTCTGTTGATAATAGTTTATTATTGACAAAAATATAGAAGTCAAAGAAGCGTTGAAAAAAATAACATCAGTCAAATCTATAACAACATAATCAAGATTATTGCAGGACTGCAAAAAACTTTCTAAATCTGCAAAACAATTAATTGCTTCAACATCTATATTTTTTGTCAAAAATCTAAACTCTTTCATCTATTTCCTTTTAAGTGTCGGAAACAACAGCACATCCTTAATATTAGGTGTAGAAGTCATAAACATAACAAGTCTGTCAATACCTATACCAACACCACCTAATGGAGGCATACCAATTTCTAAAGCATGAACAAAATTTTCATCCATAGGCATAGCTTCCGCATCAAACCCCCTATTTTCTTCCTGCTGTTTCAACCTGGCATATTGGTCAATTGGATCATTCAACTCAGAATATGAGTTAGCAAGCTCAACACAACCGGCGAATAATTCAAATCTTTCAACAAGTTCGCTGTTTTTTCTATGAATTTTTGTCAAAGGTGAAGATTCCTTTGGATAGTCTATCACAAATGTTGGTTGAATTAAATGCTGTTCGCAAGTTTCCTCAAATAGTTGCAGCAATAATTCGCCCCTGCTCTTTTTTTCTTCAACGTCAGAAGTATATTTTCTAATTTCTTTTATTAAATCATTTTTAGAAATATTTTCCGGGTCAATTTTTGCATATTCTCTTAATCCCTCGTATATGCTCAATCTTTTGAATGGAGCCTTAAAATCAACTTCCATATCCTTATATTTTATAATAGTAGAGCCATTGTTAATTTTTTTAACTATTGACTCCAATAGCTCTTCAACATTTCTCATTTGGTCGTTATAGTCGCTATAGGACTCATACCATTCAATCATAGTGAATTCCGGATTATGGGTTGTATCCATACCCTCATTTCTGAAATTTCTTCCAATTTCATAAACTTTTTCAAATCCGCCAACTATTAGCCTTTTTAAATATGTTTCAACACTAATTCTTAAATATAAAGTCATATCAAGTGAATTATGGTGTGTTGTAAATGGTTCAGCACTGGCACCGCCATAAATTGGTTGTAAAATTGGCGTTTCAACCTCTATAAATCCTTTATCGTCCAAGAATTTTCTAATTGCAGTAATTATCATGCTTCTTTTTCTAAATTCTTCCCTAACTTCAGGATCCATAGCCAAATCAATAAATCTCTGCCTATATTTCAATTCTGTATCAGCCAATCCATGGAATTTCTCAGGCAAATTTGCAACTGATTTTGAAAGTAATTTTATACTTTTGCAATGCAAACTCAACTCTCCCTTATGGGTTCTAAAAACAAAACCTTCAACGCCAATAAAATCACCAATATCAAGCAACGGTAAAAGTTTTTGGTCATCTTCGCCTAATTCTGGTTTTGATAAATATATTTGAATTTTTCCATTTTCATCGTGGATATCAAGGAACATAGCCTTTCCCATATCCCTTCTTAGCATCAATCTTCCGCCGACATTATAAATCTTGTCTTCTAATTTTTCACCAGCTTGTAAATAATCATAAGTTTCTTTCAACTTTTTTGAATTCATATCTTTTTTATAATTATGCGGATATGGTTCAATTCCAGCTTCCCTTAAAGCTTTTAATTTATTTAATTTTTGCTCATCTGCAGTTTCTGAGACTTTAATATAATCAGTTACATTTTCCATTGTCAAATAACTCTAATTTGTTTTATAAACGTTAATACTATAGGTATTGAAATTAAAATAAAAAAGCAAGTAAAATATTTTAACATTCTTCTTTTTTATATAGTCTTTTTATTATTTTCTATTGGTTTATATAATTTTTAAACTATTTGTAATATTAAATTTTTCGATATAAAATAATTATTTTATAAAAATTCTTGACAATTAGATATAGTACTATATATAGTTAAAAATTAAATAATAATAACAAAAAAGAGGTATATATGGTATCTTTAATGGGTACAAAGACTAGAGAAAATTTATTAAAGGCTTTTGCCGGTGAATCACAGGCAAGAAATAGATACACATTTTTTGCATCTACAGCTAAAAAAGAAGGATACGAAGCAATTGCAGCAGTATTCTTAGAAACAGCAAACCACGAAAAAGAACATGCTGAAAGACTTTTTAAATTCCTAGAAGAAGGCGGTGAGCTTGAAATTACAGCAACTTATCCTGCAGGAAGAATCGGCACAACTGCTGAAAACCTAATGGAAGCTATGAACGGCGAGCATGAAGAAAATACAATCATGTATCCTGAATTTGCAAAAATTGCAAAAGAAGAGGGTTTTCCAGTTATAGCTGCCGCTATGGAAAACATTGGAAAAGCTGAAGTTTACCACGAGAAAAGATTTGAAAAACTTCTAAAAGAAGTTGAAACTCAAACCCTTCTAAAGAAAAATGATTTAGTTATATGGAAATGCACTAACTGCGGCTATCACATCACTTCAAAGGACGCTCCAAAAATCTGTCCTGCATGCGGCCATGAACAGGGCTACTTCATTGAAGTTAACGATGAATTATTCTAATATCTAAATAGTTTATCAAAAAATAAAAGGTTAATTATTAATTTAATTAACCTTTTATTAATAGAATAACGTTTTTATTATTTTAAACATTGAGAAACTTCAACATATGGAACGTTATCTCTTAGATAACCCCCAGATGTATCAATAATCCAAATCAATGGAATTGAAATTGGCCATACAGGTATAAATAAACTTGCAAGCACATCGGCTGCAACAACTTCTCCATTAGTATTTCTAGGAACTTTACAAATTTTGCCATCCTCAGACTTTATCATTATAGATTGTTTTTGTGATATAACGATGTTTTTATTTGGTTCTAACTTTTCTATAATATTTGAATTAGAATTAAGTATTTCTATATTATAATTAGAATTATTCACAACTTTTGTATCTGTTGGATTATTTTTAAACATCATACCACAGCCAGAAATTAGAATCATTATCAAAATATATGTAAAAAAGACTTTCGTATTAAAATTAAAAACTATACCTCATTATAATTTTGACTAATTTTTATTAAAAAGTCAATAATTATTGATAAAAATATAAAATATTAACAATATTATTTTTATTGTCTTTTAACATTCATGATGTAAAGTAATTATATTAATAAATAAAATATTAAAAATGTACAACCTGCCAGACTATAAAAACGCAAAGCAAACCTTGGAAAAATATAAATTTCCAAAGGGACTGTTAGCCTTCGGAAGCGCTAGACTGCCTATGGATAATCCGCATATAAAGGAAGTTGAAGAAATATCGGAAATATGTGCAAAGAGAATTTTGAAAAATGGAAACAAAATTAGTTTTATAACGGGCGGCGGACCATCTGTAATGACCGCATGGTTAAAGCCGGCATTTGAGCTGGGTGCAAAAACTTCTGGAATGGCTATGTTGCTTCCTCATGAAACAAAGGAGCAGCAGCTGCAATATTGCGATAGGAGCACATCGTTTATATTTGATACTTTCCAATCTAGAAAGGCGCTTATGCTGGATTATGCAAAATGTATTATAGTTTTTAAAGGTGGAACCGGAACGCTTGATGAATTATTTGAGGCGCTAGTTGCAATGAAAACAGGAAAAATTGAAGAATTTCCAATTTTTATATATCCGGCAGATTTTTATTCGAACGTATTGAATTTTAAAAAATTAGTTGATGGCGGAACTCTTAGTCCTGGAGATTTTGATACGCTTCATTTTATAAATTCAAAGGACGAACTTTTGAATGAATTATTTAAAATAATAGATGGGGATAATTAATTCTTTTTGCAGAGCTCTCTCATTCTTCTATAGGCTCTGGTTAAACCTTTTAAGGAATACTCGTCAACAACATATTCTGTCTTTGATGATTCGGCTCTAATTTTCAATAAAAATCCATCTAAAAGTGATGATATTATTTCTTTGTCCTGCTCTTTAGTTTTAGCCCATGCTATATCGTCTTTTGTAAACATTGTAAACTGTTTGCCATCTATTGATAAATAAATGTCACTACCAATTTTATATTCAAAGCCACAATATATACTTACTTCTTCTATGCCCTTATCCTGAAATCTTGTAATCAAAATATATGGCTCCCTAGCCTTCTTATAATTCCCAATAGTTTTGTTTGGAAATGCTGCTATATAGCATTTTTTTTCCTCACCCAAATCGTCCAGGACAAAAACAGACCAATCATAGTAGATACCGTCAAGAGTCTGTGCTGCAAAAGCTTTTTGCACCACGAATAAAAAAATAAAAAAATAAAAAAATATACTACTTTTTCTTTTCATTTTTATTGTTGTTTAGTTTATCAATATTATATTGTTCATTTATTTTATTTAATTCTCTTTCATTTTTTAAAACTACAATTGAAATTAATAAAATTATTGTAAGTATAAAGAAAGCGATTATATAAATGACCGTAATAATACCCATATGGATGTATTTTTATTATTATATTGTTTAAAATACTCTTTGCAATTATTTTTTTCAAGTAAATTCTTTTTATTAATAAATATAAAATATATAGCGGTGATTTTATGAACCAAGGGGCGGCCGCAGCGGGATTTTTATTGTTTTTTTTAAGTCCGCCAAAACCGACAATCTTAAAAATTGGAGATTGGAGTAAGTAGTGGTGGTCAACTTAAAAAAAACAATAAAAATCCCTGCAGAGCGGAGGCTCTGGGACTTTTTTTCATCACCATCCCCTACCAAATCCACCAGCCCAACCATCAACCACCAGCAACTCTCGCGACCTCTCCCCTTGACAGAAAAAAGTCCTGCGGCCGCCCCGCCCATGCCACAAACATATGAAATATTTAAATAAATAAAAATCTTGATTTATTAATGGCGTTATTTTAAATATACAATGTAAAGTTTTATATATGGGAGAATATGTTATACTTAAAAGCATTTATTTTATCTTTAATTCAAGCATTAACAGAATTTATACCAGTATCATCATCGGGACATTTAATCATAGCAAGTGATTTTATTAACTACAACACTCAAGAGAGCGAAATTTTTAGAATTATAATTCAACTCGCATCTACACTTGCAGTAATAGTATTTTTCAGAAAAAAACTATTTAGCGTTGCATTTACACTGCATAAAAGCAAAGCTTCAAGGAATTTTGCATATAAATTTATAATAGCCCTCTTGCCATGCGCATTGTCCGGCATAACTTTTTACAAATATATAAAGGAATACCTGCATACAGAATTAATCGTCGCAGCATCATTAATACTTGGCGGTATTGCTTTTTTACTTGTAGATAAATACTTTAAAAAACCAAAGTTTAACACCATAGACGAAGTAAACAATTCAAGCGCACTAAAAATTGGACTATACCAAATTTTATCAATAGTACCAGGCGTTTCACGTTCAGGGTCAACCATAGTCGGAGGACTGCTGTCAGGTCTATCCAGAAAAACCGCCGTTGAATTTTCATTTATATTATCTATACCCATAACCATAATGGCAACACTATATGACCTATATAAAAATATAGATTATCTGCAAAATTGCAGCATAAAAATATTGCTATTCGGGTTTATAATAACATTTTTAATATCAATTTCCGTTATAAAATGGTTTTTAGACTATGTTTCCACCCATAACTTTAATGTTTTTGGATATTACAGAATAGTCCTTGGCGCAATAATTATAGCAAGTATATATTTTATCTAGCAACCATTATTTATTCCTATATCAATTACCTGATACCCAAGAGCAGTCAAATCATATGAAAGTGCTGTTGAGAATGATTCTACTGCCATTAATACTAGACCATCCTTATAGACAATTCTAATAATCTCCTCTAATATTTCATGATATTTATTAGAGTTGCTAATTGTATGGCAAAATACCATTTTAATGCTATATGCCTCACCAAACAAACCATCTTCAAGAGCCAAACTTGATTTTTCATCCTCTATCATTACAATATTTTTATTTTTAACTATTTCTTTTATATATTTAAGATACATAAAAGTTATTTGTTATTTTTTGTTATCAAATATATTTTTTAATATCCTTTAACCTGTAAAGTGCCATCCCGCAGTTATTACTTTGAGCTTCATGATCCCTAATAAAAACCAATGATTCTGGTAGATTAAATGGCGGTTTTCTTAAATTCCTGTACGTCCAAGAGCCAAATGGAATCTCTAAATTTTCATCAATACCTTTAGTTTCTGTAATTAAAAGATATTTAGAACCACTTTTTATAAAATTATTTAAAAGTTGATAAATCGCCTCCAATGGAAAATGAATTATTAAATCTCTACATATAATTAAATCAACACAGGGCAATTCATCACCTATTGCATCAACAACTTGAAAAGTATAATTTTTATTATTGGTAAATTTTAATGAGTTATTTTTTATTAATTCTTCAACGATGTCAAAGCCATAATATTTTATATTACTTAAATCAACTTTACTCATCCAATTCATATCACCGCACGGAACATCTAAAATAGATTTTATTCCATATTTTTTAATTATTTCAGGCAATTCTTTTCTTAAATTTTTTGTATTTTCTAATTTTGAACCAGGTCCCGAAACGCTCTCATCATCACCCCAATAGTTTTCATTAAATATTTGGGTAAATATCTCTTTGGTATCTTTTAAACCTTTAGTTAATTCATTTATTGAAGAAAAATTTTTAAACTCTTCTACGTTCATAAATTTTTTTCTAAAATTATGACGTTTATTTTTATTAAAAATAAAACAACATATTAAATTTGCTAACATTTTTTTCATATTACTTACTTTTTATTGTTAATAACGGTATAAAATTAAATAGATATATTTTTGACTTATTTAATTTTCTTTTAATTTTTATTAGAGGTATTATTTTCAAAAATTTTATAGTTTCCTTTCTTATTGGAACCTGTTTTTCTGATGCATTTTGCTTTAAATTGTGAACTATAAAATCACTCAATAGACCATCATAGAAATTTGTCATTTTAGCAAAAAACCAAAATTCATGAAAGTATATGGTTTTTAATCCAAAAGATTCATTATTAATCCAAGGCTTATCCAATCCTTCAAAGTGCTTTATTTGCGTATCAAGAATTGCTGCATCAACATTTTTTTGTATTTTAATGGGACTATCAGACTTAAAAGATATTTGACCATTTAATAGATTATATTTTATATCAAGATCTCTATAATTATTTTCAAAATACTTATTTAATAAATCCTGGTCTGGAAATTGTATTTTATCATGCAGTTCATTTTCTAAACTCAAAATTTTTTGTGTTATTTTGTTTTTTCTCCATTTTTCACAATCAATAAGCAATACTCCAGAATTAAAATATTTATGTTCTTTGTCTATACCACATCTTTCTTTTATTGCGTTTTTCTCATCAAAGTTATAGTATTCAGGAACAGCCCCTAATATATAATCACCCAAATTTTGCTGGTATAATTCGTTTATATTGCCCAAAGAAATTGTATCAACATCCAAATATATGGCTCTATCTAAATCTGGTTTTATTTCTGGTATTAAAATCCTTGAATAAATATCCAAAGTAAAATGTCCATTTGTTTTAAAATTAGAGAAATTATTAAAATCTATTTTTACAAATTCTATAGATATATGCGAAAATTTCTTTTTTAGCTCACATATCTGTTTTTTTCTAAAATTAGTAATACCGCTATCTAAAATATAAAAATCAATATTTGATTTTGTATTATATGATATAGAGGCTATATTAGTCGCAACAAACGGCGAATATCTATCATTGCTGGCCAAAAAGATTGGTATATTTTTTTGTGTCATATTAATTGTTTTTTATTGTTAATAAAGTTATTAAATCAAAAAGTTTATAATGAGTTATAAAGTTTTTTTCTTTATAAATTTTTAGAATGGGAATAAAATTAAATAGATAAAAATATTTTTTATTCTCCTTATGTTTAATTTTTAAAATTACAAAGTACTTAAAAATTCTAAAAGATTTCTTAAAATAACAATTATTTGAAAGATATTTTTTAAAATTTATAAAATCCTTATTCGCTATAAAATCTGTATAATTCTGATAGTATTTGTTGTAATATTCCCTTTTATATTTACAAACATCATATAGTTTAAATATTGCATCAATAATATTATTTTGATTAAATATATCCCCAATATATTCAAGTGCATCAAAATACCAAATTAGTTCATTTATGAAATAATTAACATAATATATATAATCATCCTTTGGAATGTTTACTGAATTGATAAAATCAGACACTATTTTTGCGTGTTCTATAATTGAAGATATCCTTTTTTCAGAATAATCTTTAGTAAGAGAATTTTTTCTATCAAAATAATAGTAAAAAACATTATCCAAAACTTCTATTCTATTTGCATAAAATTTACATTTTGTTAAAAAAACATTATCCTCACTATTTTGAATATTGAGAAAATCTATATTATTTTTTTCTATAATTCCCCTTCTATAGATGGCAGACCACCAGCCAGCACCGATAAAACTTATAGGATTTTCTTTAACATTTTTATTCTGTTTAGATATGGTAGCTCTTTTCCCATTTTTAATTTTTTTAAAATTCCCCTTAACAATATCCGCCCCGCTCTCAATTCCTTTATTATACAGCACTTCAAAAAAGTTTAAGTCCACCCAATCATCAGGATCAACAAAACCTAAATATTCGCCTTGTGCAATTGCTAAACCATCATTTCTAGCTATTGCTACGCCAGTGTTTTCTTTATGGTCTATTATTTTTATTAGTCTGTCACTATATTTTTCTTGATATTCTTTAAGTATGTCTAAACAATTATCAGGGGAACAATCGTTTATGCATATTATTTCAATGTCGTTTGCTATGGTTTGATTTACAAGACTATCTAAACACTTTTTTAAATAGGGTTCTACATTATATATAGGAACTATAATGGAGACCTTGATATTATTGTTTGTCATTTGTCTCCTTTTTTGCTTTTTTGTCAATTAGTTCATAAAACCAACAAAATATAAATAATACACCCCAAAATATTATTGAGTAAATAAGGAATTTTATGTAGTCCATAAATTCAAATCCCAAGTTATTAAAAAAGCCCATTATTTGAAATAATAGGCGGGATCCGAAAAACACCAACCAAGAGTGGCTCCATAGGTTTTAACCACAAGGGAGGATCTGCCCATATATAGTGGTCTGGACCACCTATGGAATCCCGCCCTTTCAGGCTGCTTCTTGGTAAAACAGTTTTTCGAGCTGCCCCATTATCTCTAATGAGTGGTTTATTATGTGCAATAATAAACTTGATTTTTATTTTAAACTTTATATTTTAAAAGTCTACAAATATTTGTTATTTAATTGATCATGGAAAATAATAGAAAAATTAGGTCATTCGGAAGAATAAAAAGCAGAAAATTAAAAGATAGCAAAGTGGAAAAGCTGGAGATAATTCTTCCAAAATATAGGATTGAAATCGGGGACAATGATAAAATATTAAATCTGCCAGAAAAATATGAAAAACTATATTTTGAAATAGGATTTGGATATGGAGAACATACAGCACACCAAGCTATATTAAATAAAAATTATGGTATTGTTGCATGTGAAACATATATAAATGGAGTATTGTCGCTCATAGACAAAATAGAGGAAAATAAAATAGAAAATATTAGAATATACAATAGTGACGCAAGAATTCTGCTGGAAAAAATGCCAGACCATTCAATTGACAAAATGTTTATATTATTTCCAGACCCATGGCCAAAGAAAAAACAAAATAAAAGAAGAATTATAAATGATGAATTTCTTGATATTCTAAAAAAGAAATTAAAAATTGGCGGAACACTGTTTTTTGCAAGCGATATATTGAACTATGTTGAATGGACATTTGATTTTGCAAAGGATAAATTTGAACCACTGTTTGACAATATAGAAGAATGTAAAACAGAACCTGATTGGTGGATAAGAACAAGGTATCAACAGAAGGCAATAAACGAAGGCAGGGAAAGTTATTTTTTGGAGTTTAGGAATATAAAAGACAATTATATACCCATTAATTAATAATTTTTGCTTGGCGTGAGGGGCGGCCGCAGAGCTTTTTCTGCTGACTATGGCAGCTATTGACGGCAAGGAAGTGATTGGCGGTACTAGCAGATGGAGTAAATTCATGTAGAAAAAGCCCTAGGCTTTCGCCTAGCCAACGGTGGGGGCGCCGACTTAGCTATGGACATAGGACCACTAACAACTGTCACACAGCCATCACGAAATTGCAAAAATCCAAAAAGGCGCCCCCATCGTTGCTGCGGCCGCCCCCGCTGGTTCTATAATGTCTGAAGTTTATTTGATGGGTTAAATTGGCATATAATTGCCATATCTAAATTAAAATAAATATTGAAATCTTAGGATAACAAAATACAATATGAATTAGGTTTTTTACAAATAGATATAATGGATAATAAACAGAAAATATTAACGGTAGCGCTTGCGGGTGCACCAAATGCTGGAAAATCAACACTTACAAATTATTTGGTTGGCGAAAAGGTATCTATAATTTCACCAAAGGTTCAAACGACCAGAGACCTAATTAGGGGTGTTTTTGTTGAGGATAATACCCAAATAATATTTATTGATACGCCTGGTGTATTTATACCAAAAAAAGCAAGACTGCTGGAAAGAAAGATTGTAAAAACTGCATGGAGCGGAATACGAGACGCGGAATTGGCATGCCTATTGATTGACTCAACTGAAGGTTTTACACAAAAAATTAAAATGATACTTGATGAATTCAAGAAAAAAGAAATAAATAATATTTTAGTATTAAACAAAGTTGACCTAGTAAAAAAACCAAAACTGCTGGATTTAACAAAGCAAATAACAGATTATTATCCGGACTTTAAAGAAATATTTATGATTTCAGCAAAAACTGGAGAAGGAGTTGATAAATTAAAAGACTATTTGGTTAATCAGGCAGCGGAAGGGGAATGGATATTTAAAGATGATGAAATTACTGATGCGCCAATAAAATTCCTAGCTTCAGAAATAACAAGGGAAAAGTTATTTTTGAAATTAAACCAAGAATTGCCATACGCAGTTGATGTTGAAACGGAAAACTGGGAGGAATTTAATAATGGCGACATAAAAATTCAACAGGTAATATATGTGCTTAAGGAGAATCAAAAATCCATAATTCTTGGAAAAAGAGGAAAATTAATAAAGGAAGTTGGAAGTGAAGCTAGGGAAGAAATTGGCAAATTTTTAAATAGAAAAGTCCATTTATTCCTATTTGTCAAGTTAAAAGGGAATTGGATTGAAGAAAAATTTAGACAATAAACAGGATTTATATGAAAAAGTTTGGATTTTTTATTTTACTGCTTTTATTATGTGGATTTTCAAAGGAAGACTATAAAGTTGAAACCCTAAAAAGCCAAGATGGAATAGAGTTTAAATTTTATATACCAAAAAACTATTGCAGGTACAACGAAATTCCCGCTGCAAATAAAATAATGGCAAAGCTTATTGGCATTAATAGCATTGATGAGCATACATCGCTATATAACTATAGAGACTGCGAAGAAGATAAGCTTTTTAAGAGCGGAAAGACTATTGAAATAACAGGCGGCCTGCTTATTAGCATACCTAAAAAAAGCATACTAATGCAAAAGAGAACAAAGGATTTAAACAATATACTTGCAAAAAATTTGAAGGCAATGGATCCAATAGTATTTAATATTATCAGGGGAAATCTATCTAAATTAAATTTGAAAGAGGAATTAAAAAATGAAAAATTGACCAAAAATGAATATAAATATATAGAAAACATGGTCAAAGATTTAAAAACCTTCTACTATTCGGAAAATCCAGCAAAATATAATACTATAAATAACAATTTAATAACTACTTTTTTTGTAGAAGACCAGGGAAATAAATATAATATGAATAGATTTTCCGGAACAATCAATGGCATAATGATTGATTTGACATTTACTGGCGAAAATAATAAGAATATTCTAGAAAATAATAAAGAATTTGGCAAATATATAGAGGCTACAAAGGCTTTAAATAAACTTCCTGACAATTACTATATAGAAAAAAATAACGAAATTATTAATATAAAACTGCCAAACTATGGCGAATATTTGGATGTTACAAATATTTTTGGAGAAGCCCTATCGGATATGTATGATAGGGTTATAGTTGAGTTAACAAAAGAAAAAGATCCGAACCAGATATTTATGGGGATTATGGTTGAACCAGCAAACAAAACATTATTTAAAAATGGCATAGGTACACAAAAAACAAAAAATAATAAACCACAGGGATTTGTTAGGCTGCCGATAAATGTTCTTGGTAAAGAAATTATATACTATTGCTATTTGGTTGATTTAAAAGGCCAGGATACTGTAATATGCTCAACATTGCTAAGCAAAGTTGGAAAATTAGATGATAGAGATGAGGAAAAAATCAAAAAAGTTACAGACAAATATATAAAATATTTAAAAAAAATAAATAGGTAATTAGCTATGAGAAAGATAATACTAAATTCTATTTTTATTTTTATATCAATAGCACTAATGGGTTTTAAGAAAGAAGAATATAAAATAGTAGATAAAAAAATTGAGGGCAGGACATTTTATTTTGCAATACCAAATAGCTTCTGCGACTATGGCATGTATTCACCAGAAGTATTTCAATTCGTAAAGTGTTATGAGATAGAACTTCAAAAAGAAGGCGAATTGCCGTTCTTTAGCGAAAAAATATTTATAGGTTTTGAAAGAGATGATAAAAGGGTTCAAAACATGACCAATAAATTATTTGCAGAGATTCAGGAAGATAACTACAAAAAAATGTCAGAAGAGGAAAAAAGCAAATATTTCTATAGCGACCTATATCCAATAGATAATACGCAAAAAACAAAAATTGTAAATGATAACCATATATTTAATAGAACTGGCTATGATGAAGAAGGAAATAAATTTACCGTATATGAAACAAATGTATTTTTAAATAAAAGATACTTTGTAATGGATTGGGCGCAATATTTGACAAAAAATGAAAAACTTCTACCAGAAAAAAAATTTACCAACTTTGTAGAAAAAAATATAGAAATAAATGAGTATAATAAAATTTTGTACAACTACCAAAGGCGGCAAATACTAATATCAAAACCAAAGTTTGATGATTTCGCAAACTATACCGATATAAAAGACATTAATGATGGGGGATTTAATGGATTTTTCATAAGCCTATTTAAAAATAAGAATGAAAATCAGGATATGAAAATTTTTAAAATATCAATGATATCTGCCGATTTAAATACGAAGGAAGGCTTTGAAAAATTTAAGGAAGACAATAGAAAAAACCCTCCTGCTGAAAAAATATTCAATCATATAGAATTAATAAACTATAGGGGTACGGATTTCATAAAAATAATAAGGGATAATACAATTATGTATGTTTGCTATATAAATTTTTCACACAATATGACTGGACTACTAAGTCTTGAGGTTAACAAAAAAGATGACCATGAAAAAAATAGAGACATAAAATATATATATGAATATAGGGAACAGCTGATAAAAGATAATCTATAAAAAAATTTAAATCGGGGGCATAATGAAAAAAATAGGGGCATTATATATAATAATATTTATATTATTTTTATGCGGATTCACAAAGGATAACTATAGGATAGAAACAATAG
This sequence comes from uncultured Rickettsiales bacterium, assembly GCA_944391025.1. Lineage (GTDB taxonomy): Bacteria > Pseudomonadota > Alphaproteobacteria > Rickettsiales > UBA1997 > CALXSC01. The sequence continues at coordinate 12,631 of CALXSC010000028.1, read as the reverse complement.
AAAGCAATAATATCAAATTTAATTTCTACATACCAAAGTAGTTTTGCAAATATGATAATCAAAAGCTTAAAAGTTTTACAGACAAAATAATGCAGGAGAAAAATCAAGCGAATCGGAAATATTAACCATACTGATTCCAAAAAATGATATGATAGCCTATTTTAATAATCCTGACACCGCAAAATATTTCCAGGAAATTTTTCCTAAAACTGATAAAGCAGACACAAAAAGAATTAGGGAAAAACTTAATAAAATAGATATAGACGAAAAGCTAAAAAATGAAGAAGAGTTGACAAATTTTGAAAAGCATTATATAAGGTCAAACTATGTAGAGACTTTAAAATACTATTCAACAGACGCGACACACGACTATTCAATAATCAACGATAACCTGATAATAAATACTGAATTTGAATTGGATAATAATTATCATACAATTAATAGATTTTCTGGATTTATAAAGGAATTATTCGTTGATGTTATATATGAAGATAAAAACAATAAAAATGAATTGGCGGACAGGGTAAAATTTGCCAAATATATAAAAGAAATACAGGAATTAAATGAACCGCAGTTAAACACTTATTTTTCAAAGATGAATGAAACAATAAATATAAAATTGCCAAACTTTGGAAATTTCCATGATATATCAGAAATAAAATCAATGAACACGCTTTTCCATGAGAAAATGTTTATCCAATATTCCAATAAAAAAAATGATCTGTCCAAGATATTTATTGGAGTGAATATTGGCGGTAAAAATTTTACAAAGGATAGCTTCTATGACATGTTAAAAAAACTATATAAAAAAAATGATGTGCAGATAGTAAAAGAAGGAAAACGAGAATACGCAAAGATATATTTAACTATTGATAATAAAAATAATGTAATATATTATTATCCATTTAGGATAAAGAATTTTGATTTATTCATCACATCGTCTATATTTTATAAAAACGGAGACATAGATAAAAATGACGAAAAGAGAATTAGAAATACCGTTGAAAAATACATTGGGTATTTAAAAGAAATTAATAAAAACGATTAGTAATGGAAGGGAATTTTAACAATTTATTTAACTATAAAATAGTATATTCAAAGAATCGCAAAATGACTGTAGGCTTTAAAATAAATGACAATACCCTGACAGTAATTTCGCCAAAGAGAGTTCCAAAAGAATTTCTTATGGAATTAATAGAAAAAAGAAAATACTGGGCTATAGAAAGAATTCAAAAAAGAAAACAGAGAAGAAGTTTTATAAATGATAATAAAATATTATTTCTTGGAAAAGAAATAGAACTTTCAATAAAAGAAAACAGCCTATTGAAAGATGGCGGGTATTGTGAATTGTCAAACAATGGACTAACCGTCAATATTTCTAAGAATTGGAGCGAAGAACTTCTTGAAAATACCATAAAAAACTGGTATAGGAATGAGTGTCAAAAAATAATAGAAGAAAGGGTTCTGTATTATTCCAAAAAATATAATCTAAGCTATGGAAAAATAACTATAAAGGAGCAAAAAACCGTATGGGGTACATGTAACTTTAAAAACAATTTAACATTTAATTGGAAAGTTATGATGTTTGAACCGGATGTTGTAGACTATTTAGTTGTACATGAACTGGTCCATACAATACATAAAAACCATTCGGCAGAATACTGGAAAAAAGTGGAAAGCATTCTGCCGAACTATAGGGAATTAAACAATAGTCTAAAAAATCCCAAAGTGTCATAGTTGATTGATAAAATTAACCCTGATATTAAAAAATTCCTCTAGTTTTACAATATTTAACCATTCATTATCGCTATGGAGATTGCCGCAGTCAGGTTGGTTTGATATTATAACAGCCCCATCCTTCGCAAAATATCTAGAATCACTTGCACCCGTTGTAAAATCAAATTTAACATTTTTTCCAGTTTTAGCTTCAACTATGGATTTATATAGCTGTATATACCTGTTATTAATATCATTAAATACTGGTATTCCCTCCTCTTGAACTAAAACTTCAACACCATCATCAAGGCAATTTTTTACAATTTCCAAAAGTGATTCATTTGAATATTTTTCAGTATACCTAAAGTCAACTACCGCCTCAGCGCAGCTGGCTATGCTATTGATCATTTCTCCACCAGCTATAGTGCCAACGTGCATTGTTGTTATCCATTCGTCATTTGGTGGATTCTTTCTTGAAATATATGGAAATTCCTTTCGCAGGTTGTTTATAGTATTAATTAAACCCTCGTTGGCATCAACACCAAGCCATGGCTTAGAACCATGGGCAGACTCTCCAATTGATGTTAGCTTTACAAAAAAACACGCCTTAGATTTATAGATTATTGTATTTAGTTCACCACCGGCATCTCCATCAAGTATAATTTTAGCCTTAAGGCCCAATTCATCAGCCCAGTATTTAGATCCATCAAATCCGCCTGGTTCTTCATCTGTAACTATTAATAGACCATACCTCAATTTTAAATTATTCTCTATAACATGGTCAAATAGCTTCATGGCAGCAGCTACAGATCCCTTCATATCTCCGGCGCCTCTTCCATACATTATATCTCCAGATATTTTTGGATTAAACATTTTAAAATCATTAACTGGGACTACGTCAATATGTCCAACCTCAAGCACATCAAAATTTAGTACATCAGCATTTGAAAACAATACGGACCTAACGCCATTTTTTTCAACCCGTCTTATAAATATATTAGGATTATTTGCAAAATATCCTATGCAAAAATCCAGACAACTATTTATAGTATCTATATTTCCATTGTATGATGGAAATTCAACAAGTTTTTTAGTTAATTCAATTAAATTCATAATAAACCGCCTTTAATAATTTCTTTAGAAGTTTCAGCAACCCTGGAAGCCCAATAGCCTAAATTTTTAGCTTTTATAGCCTTAAATTCTTCCATATCTCCCCCAGCAGCAACCATAAGCGAATATTCCGATGTATTCCTAGTATATGCAGCATCCGCTAAAATCTCTCCACTTTTAATAGCTTGATTGCCCAGCAAGGTGTCAATTTTTTCTCTATTCCAAAACATAACCTCGCCAACTATATTTTGTGTTTTTCTTTCAAGATTGCCATCAAGATATGCGTCTGGTATATTGCAAAACCCAACGCTTGAAGCCCCAAGCTTATTAAAGAAGTATTGCGAATTGTTTCTCCAATAGCAGTCAGCAACAAAACCTTTGCAATCAGGTTTTTCAATCATAGCTTCCTCCATGTACTTTTTTACCAGCTCAGTGCCGATTCCGCCTCTTCTACAGTCTGGATCTAGATATATGGAACCAAGACTAACAATCCTATCTGTTTCTGGAAGATTGGCCTCTGGAAAATCTTCAGCGCAATTAACATAGCCAAAACTTCCCTTCACAAAGCCAACAACCTTTCCATTGAGTTCGGCCACATAGGCCCTAAAGCCTTCATCACTTTTCTTTTCGGTCCAATATCTCCTAAATGACTCAAAGGATTGTCCAGAACCATTTGGCCGTGGTTTTAAACATGTAAAAGGTATAGACAGAGAGCCGCCATATTCCAAAAATTCATCACCTTCCCTCTCCTTTTGAGGAAAATCTAACCCCTCAATTTTTAAAACTCTTTCTGTATTGTTTTTAATAGTTTTATCATCAAAAAATCTATCCCCATAGGCTCTGGCCGCCAAACCTGGCAACACACTATCAAATTCTTCCAATCTTGCTTTTCTTATAATTAATTTTTCCATTTTATTTACCATTATTTTATTTATATTTGTATTATTATATTAGTTAAATAATACATATTGAATATAGTTCTGCAGTATTTGAAAATTATCAAAATCTACAATAAATCAAACGATTTATAAATTATTTTATACACCGCCTAGCGGTGATTATTATGGTTCTTGGATTTTTTTAAATTATTTAAAACAGTTCTATATCCGCCATATGGTTCCTGTTTTAAAAATCTTGAAACTCTGGTAACCGTAGTTATACTGCATTTAGCCTTTGCTGCAATATCTCTTTGACTTATTTTGCCATCGTCAAGCAGTTGTGCAACTATAAATCTATCATTTAAATCTTTGATTTCATTAGGCGTACATAAATCCATCAGAAAATTATCAAATTCTTCTTTATTTTTTATACACTTAAAAGCCTCATATAAATTAAACATTTTTATAACTTTTTAATATATGTATTAATATATTAATACAATAATATTTAAATGTCAACATTTCTTAAAATTTCTTGACATATTTTTATTCAAAAACTACCTTAGGTATAGATCAACATAGAATAAATATGAAACTAGACTATTTTTTAAATAATGACGGCAGGCTTGAAATAAAACTTAAAGGTGATTATTTATCCTATGATAACGATAAGGAGCAATCCCAATTATTTAGGCTTGTTGAAAGTAAAAAATTAAAAGAAATAGATATAAATGGCGCAGAACTAAACAAATGGGATTCAACGCTTGTGGTTATTATATTTGAAGTATTGAAGACAGCAAAGTCCAACTCTATTTCAACAAGTATTGATACTCTTCCCGATGGTTTAAAGAGACTTATAAACCTTGCATTTTCCGTTGATAGAAAACCGCAAAAAACAGAAAATGTTAAAAAGCTGTCCATTGCCGAAAAGGTTGGTGATAATGTTTTAAAAAAATACAATAGTTTTACTAGGGGACTGGGTTTCTTTTTTGGTATAATCAAATCATTTGGAAGATTTTTTTCTGGAATAGCCACTATGAGAAAGGTTGATTTTCTATATGCTCTTGAGGATGCGGGATATAGGGCAATACCTATAGTATCCCTTATCAGCTTTATGATTGGACTCATACTGGCTTTCGTTGGTGCAGTTCAATTACAGGCATTTGGCGCGCAAATTTATGTAGCAAGTCTTGTGGCCATAGGTATGGTAAGGATTATGGGACCCGCAATGGCTGGTGTAATTATGGCCGGTAGAACTGGAGCGTCCTATGCGGCAACAATAGGCACAATGCAGGTTAATGAGGAAATAGACGCCCTTAAAACAATGGGCATACCGATTATGGACTTCCTAACACTTCCAAGATTTCTTGCCATGACAATTATGATGCCGCTTCTAAGCATGTTCGCAGATATAATGGGGATAATAGGCGGTGCAAGCGTTGGTACAACAATGTTAGGAATACCATTCCAGGAATATTGGAAGCTATCAATAGAAGCATTAGATTTAAAAAACTTTCTAATAGGCATATTCCATGGGTATGTCTATGGGTGGGTAATATCACTATGCGGCTGCTACTATGGCATATATTGCGGAAAGAATGCGGACAGTGTCGGCAAGGCTACAACCATGGCAGTTGTTGCGGCGATTGTATGGATAGTAATCACAACAGGAATTATAACATTCGTCTGTCAGGTAATTGGTATATGAGATTATTTTGTTGGTTTTTCTGAAAATTAATATTATTATTGAGGTATATTAATAATAAAAGGGATTAATATGGATAATCCAACAGCTAACGCTAGCAATCCTCAAAATAAATATACATACAAAGGTAGAACATTTGATACCGAAAAAGAAATGGAAGATTTCAAAAGAGAAGAAATGGAAAGAGAAAAAGAGGCAGATCCAGCCGCTAACCAATACTCATATTCATCAAGCAACAGCCAACCAGCAGGAAAAGAAAAAGTCAATCCAGACGACCTGTTGTGCATACCAGAAAATGGAGTAAAATTAACTCCGCCATGCGACATACCAGCTGGACCTAAGGATGCAGGAGTACTGTTTGCAGACGGCAAGGCTATAGCAATTATAGACTCAGAAACTGGAAAATTCTTTTTAACAGCCGATGCAGATCCAAAAGAAGCTGGAAAAATAATACAAAACTTTACAGTAAATGGGCAAAAAATGGAATGTCTTGGAGTTGCAAATGATTTTAGAAGCGATGAAATAAAAACAATGACTAAAAAACAAGTAAGAATGAGAAATAGGCAGCTGTTTGGAAAAGAGCAGTTAAAAGAAGATATGGAGCCTCAAGTTTTCAATCAAAGCATGGCAGATCGCGTTCGTCAAAGCAAACATAGTCCAAGAGGTCAGCATACTATATAAATAAGATTTATAAAAGATAGGAATTAAGCAATTATTAATTCCTATTTTTTTAAAATAGTAAATTTTACTTGAATAATATTATATCAATTGTTTAATATAAGGTTATATGTATATTTCCTAATTACAGAACCCATGATAGATGAAGAAATAAAGACAGTGGAAATAGAGGCAAAGGATTTAACTATAGGCTATGACGACTTTATTCTTATGAAGGACATAAGTTTCACAGTCAACAAACATGATATATTTATAATTATGGGTAAAAGCGGCTGTGGAAAAAGTACGCTATTAAGCGTTTTAACAGGTCTAAAAGAACCAGACATTGGTTCTGTATTTATAGACGGTTATGATTTCTGGAGTTCGGACAAAGAAGTTAGAGACAGCATCATGAGAAAGTGCGGAATTATGTACCAGAGCGGCGCACTTTTTAGTTCCATGACCCTTGCGGAAAATATAGCATTGCCACTGCAGCAGTATACAAACTATTCAGAAAAGGAAATATCCGAACTATGTTCTCTAAAATTAGCCCTGGTTGGTCTAGCCGGATTTGAAGACTATTATCCTTCAGAAATAAGCGGTGGCATGAAAAAAAGGGCTGGATTTGCAAGGGCGTTAGCTCTTGATCCAAAAATAGTCTATTTTGATGAACCATCAGCCGGATTAGATCCAATAAGTTCAAAGCTATTAGATGATTTAATCATAGAAATAAATCAAAGCTTAGGCACAACAATAGTCGTTGTAACCCATGAATTAAGTTCAATATTTGCAATTGGGACTAATTCTATTTTTTTAGATGCAGAAACACGGAGCATAACAGGATATGGCAATCCAAAGGAACTATTAAAATATCCGCCAAATGATGAGGTTTTAAATTTTTTAACAAGAGGAGAAGGAAAAAATGAAAAAAACACCAAATAAAAAACTAATAGGAATATTCACTATAGCCAGCATATCAATTTTTATTGGCATAGTTCTAATGTTCGCCGGAGACAAAATTTTTACAAAAAACAACGACCAATTGGTTATGTATTTTGAAGAATCTATAAAAGGTCTAATAATTGGTTCGCCCGTTTCATTCAGAGGCGTAGAAATAGGAAAAGTATCAAAAATAGACCTAATGGCCGATACAAGTGATATGAATTTTAGCATTCCCGTATTTGCAAAACTAAATGAGGACCAAAATTTCAGAATTAAAAGCTATAAAAAGATAAAGGATAAGGATGAATTTCTACAGGATTTAATAAAAAAGGGACTGAGGGCAAGGCTAACAACCCAGAGCTATCTGACAGGACAGCTAATGATAGAGCTTGAAATGCTGCCAAATACCAAAGCGCAGCTAAAAAACCAAAATGTTTTCAAAGATACTATTGAAATACCTACCGCCCTATCGCCAATGGGAGAATTGTCAAAAGGTCTTCAGGATTTGCCAATAAAGGACAGCATTGATAAATTCAATGCCCTGCTTGAAACATTTAATCAAAAATTTCCAATCATTCTAGACCAAACAGCTTCAATAGCCACAAGCATAAATAAAATAGCGTCAAACAACGTTGGCGGAGTATCAATGACCCTAAACAATTTAAACAAAGCAATGATTGATATAGGAGAAGCTGCAAGGTCTATTAAAAACTTTACAGATTATCTAGAGAGGCATCCAGAAGCATTATTAAAAGGAAAAGGAAGGTACTAATATGAAAAAAGCAATTTATTTAACTACAGTATTATTTTTATTATCATCTTGTTTTAGCGGCAGAACTAAACCATCAAATTTCTATAAAATAGCGTCAATAGAAAACGAAGATATAAAAATTAGAAGCAGAAATTATTCAGTAATAGGAATTGAGCTAGTCTCAGTGCCAGGCTATCTAGACAGACCGGAAATAGTAACAATAAGGGGAAACAATACAGAACTAGATATTTCAGACTTCAATAGATGGGCAGAACCGCTTTCAAGCTCAATACAAAGAACAATAGCAAACAACCTTTCAATGTATTTGAAAAATTCAACCATAAGACCAATGAATCTATACAGAAAAACATTTGATTACACAGTGGCAATATATATAATAAGATTTGAGGGAAAATTTAATGATAAGGTTTATCTGGATTCCTGGTATTCCATATACAATAGAAACGGCATAAATATAGCTAATGAACGAGTAAAATTTGACACAGAGCTTGGAGACAGCTATGATGATTTAGTTGAGCAGCAAAGCCTTTTGATATCAAAACTATCCGAAGAGATAGCAAAAAAGCTGGCTAGACTATAATAGGAATTGACGATTAGCATATTTTCTTGACAACTAAAAATTGCATAACATAATTATATTCGCCTGCAGGCAAAAAGTGAGGGCGTAAGAAACCCAAATATACTTTACTATTTGTTTGCAAGCTTTCCTTGGCGGAGGCTTGCAGGTGGGATGAAAAACGCACATATATGCGGGAGTAGTCTAGTAAGGTTTGGTTTTATGGTTTGTTGGTAAAGCTATCACTGCTCTAACAAAATTCATTTTATCATTCATCTTTGAAGTATTAATTATGAGTTAATATCTTTATTGTTTAGAATGTTAAAGTAGTTTTCATATTTAATCTTTCGGGGAAAGATTAAATATTATGATAAAATCAAATTTTGTCTATGGACTTTCCGCACTTGGGGTGGTTTGAAAAAAAATATTTGCTATATTTTGCATATAAAGATGATATTTTTAAGTATGCCCATATAAATCAATTAATAAGAATAGTTAAAAAATTCCAACTGGCGAGCGGACCTAATATGAAAGATTTTGATGCTGTTGAAATAGTATAGCTATTTAGCTTTTAATTGAAATATTATAATTTACTTTTTTAAATCATTAGTTTTTCAAAAAACGCCTAACCCTAACTTTTCCTTTGACATATTTAAAAATCAAGCCTTGCAATATCTATATATTGCTTCTCGCTCCTTGCAGTCGCTTCGGCACTTCGCCCGACGGTAGGCTAGAAAACTGAAGCAAGCTTCGTTTGTTTTGGCTTTGTGCTTGATACTCCCTTTGGTCGTCTCGCACTTCACCAACCAACAGGTTAACAAACTGAAGCAAACTTCGTTTGTTTTGGCTTCGTGCTTCTTGCTCCTTGCAGTCGCTTCGGCACTTCGTGGGACGGCAGGCTAGCAAATTCAAGCAAGCTTGATTTGCTCCCACTTCGTGCTTGATATTCGTTTACTTCGCAAACTCAGTTCGCACTTCGCAGATCGTTCAGCTTCGCTTCACTGGTGAAGTGAAGCAAGCTTCCTTCCCCTCTGCTTCGTGCTTGATATTCGTTTACTTCGCAAACTCAGTTCGCACTTCGCAGATCGTTCAGCTTCGCTTCACTGGTGAAGTGAAGCAAGCTTCCTTCCCCTCTGCTTCGTGCTTCTTGCTCCTTGTAGTCGCTTCGGCACTTTGCCCGACGACAAACTAGAAAACTGAAGCAAACTTCGTTTGTTTTGGCTTTGTGCTTGAGCATTCGTTTCACTCACATCGCACTTCGCCGATCAACAAGTTAACAAACTGAAGCAAGCTTCGTTTGTTTCGGCTTCGTGCTTGTCTTTTATGAAAAAATTATTTATGCGGAAGGTTTAATTATGCGGAAGGTTTAATATTTATCATAAAGTTTACACTAGCAACATATTTTCAGCAGCTAACACAAAGCATTGTTATATAGAGAAATAATAGAGTATAAAAAAGATTTAAAAAAGTAAAAAAAGTGGGAAGATTCTTTAAAATGGTTCTTCCCGGACCACTGGCAATTAGCCAAAATTCCTATTGGAATAACCCGAAGGTTAAGCGGCTAATTGTCCTGCAAAATTGTCTTCTGCATTTATGTTTTTGAACTGTCACGGCCGTATCTTACCGAGCAAACTTTATACCTTTCAATGTATGTCGAAACTAATTCACCCCCATTTGGCATTTATTAATGGTGGAGGTGCCGAGTACCGCCCTCGGGTCCATATCATCTATTATGTATAACATTTATTGCCATAGTCATAAAGACTATATAATTATAATATATATATTTTTATTTTGCAATATAAAAATGAGTATATTTATATAATAAATATGTAATTTGCCTAAACTTTTATATAAAATAAGGCAAAAATAAATCTAGTGAACCATGCACGCATTTTGACCATCATTTGCAATACTCTCTGGAGATAAATGTTTTCTTACAGGGTCTACAGGCGGTATAGTCTTAGTAAATCTAGGAGCATTGCCAGCAACTGGAGAATTTTCTTGTCTACTTGATGAAGATGGTTTTTGCGGCGCCTCTTGAGTAGTTCCATTTTTACCAGCAACCACACTTCTACTTGCTTCATCATTAAGAATTGGTTTTTGCGGCGCCACAGATGGTGCAGGTTTTTCAGAACTTTGAATACTGGACACTGGGGCTGTTTGTTTACTGGCTGTTTTTGGCTGTACGGATTGAGCATTTACTGATTGTTTTGGAAGAGTAGGCCTAGGTACAGCTGGAGTGTTTTTGCCAGCCTCAGAAGGACTTTGAGCGCTCAATATTTCTCTTCTTCTTTCCTTTCCCTTTTTTATTCTATCAACTTCGGCTTGGACTCTAGCAGTAGTTCCCTCAGCATAGTCAGCAAGCTTATCAGTTATATTTGGAATTTTATTCAATGGAATTATGCCAAACATGGAATCACCCAATGTCTCCTTTAGCTTATCCATAACACAGTTTGGAGTATTTGACCAAGCTATTATTATAATTCCAAGCCATGAAAGTACGCCTGTTGAAATTAAAGCCATACCAATTCCTGTACCACCAAGTTTAGTGAATATTGCACTAGTTAATTGGCTTGCCATTTTATTAGTGTTTTCATTGCCTTTACCTTCATCATAGCCTAAAAATCTATTGCCGCCAAGACACCAATCAACAAAACTTTCAACGTCATCTTTTGTCATCTCAATATCTTCGGACTCATTTATAGTCCTTTCACGAAATTCCCTCATTCTTCTTTCATTTTCAGCCTTTAACCTAGCTTGTTCAGCCGGATCAACATCGGATTGAGCACTGCTAGCCTGCGAATTTGCATTAGGATTAGGTCTTGTTGGAGTATCAGCTACCCTTGGCAAATCTTCCTGATTTGCAAATAAATTAGCCATATTACTACTAACTTCATTCTCAGGTTTTTCAGGCTGTTCTGCATCATCACCCTTATGCGTACCCTCCAAAGTTTGCAATTCGTCTTCAAAAGCTTTTCTTTCAGGAGAATCTTGAGCGAGTTTTGAAAGAGAATCCTGCAATTCTTTTATACGCTTTAATCTTCTTTCCTCTGGATTTAATTCTCCTTGATTGCTTGCTGATTGTACTCTGTCTGTCATATCCGATATAAAATATTCGTTATATACTGTATATTATAGAATATTTTTTTTATTTTTCAATATAAAATATTGACACTTCCGTATTTAGTTTTATTCTTTAACTATAAAATTTTTATGAAGATATGAACAATTTTTTTTCTTTTAATAGAATATTAGAAATAAATAAGAATTTAATAATATTTGTACTATTAATATTTACAACTGGTATTTTTATGCTATATTCGGCATCCGGAGGAAATTTATCGCCATGGGCCGATAAACAAATTTCATATTTTGTATTCTTCCTGCCGTTAATAATAATAATAGTGCTAACAAATATAAATATATGGTGCAAGTTATCATATCCAGCCTACTTTCTTGCTTTGGTATTGCTTATCTACGTTGAATTTATGGGACATACCGCGATGGGAGCTACGCGATGGATAAGATTTGCAGGATTTAGCATACAACCGTCTGAAACAATGAAGCTCGGTCTAGTTATGGGACTATCAAGATATTTTGCAGGAAAAAATATAAAACAAATAAAACAAAATAAATATCTAATTGTACCAATGTTGATGATTTTTGTACCAACGCTATTGGTTTTAAAACAACCTGATTTAGGTACTGCGTTTATTTTAGTTGCAATAGGAGTGGGCGTTCTATTTGTTGTCGGAGTCCAATGGTGGAAATTCGCAATATGCGGAGTATTATTTCTATCCGCCCTACCATTTGCATGGAAATATGCACTGCACGACTACCAAAGAAAAAGGGTTGAAGTATTCATAAACCCAGAAAGCGATCCGCTTGGTTCTGGATACAACATAACGCAGTCAAAAATAGCGATAGGTTCCGGAGGATTTCTAGGAAAAGGATATCTAAAAGGTACGCAAAGCCAATTAGCCTTTCTTCCTGAAAAGCAGACAGACTTTATATTCACTATGTCAACCGAAGAAATAGGATTTGTTGGCGGCGTTTACATAATTTCATTATATCTAATAATAACAGCCTTCATATTCTGGATAGCCTTTAAATCAAAATATACATACGGAAGAATCATGGCCTCAGGCGTTGGGTTCATATTATTTTTCCATGTCTTTATAAATATAGGAATGGTAATGGGAATTTTGCCTGTAGTTGGCGTACCGCTCCCATTAATGTCATACGGAGGCACAATAACAGTTACATCACTAATAGCCTTTGGTTTCTTATTA
>CALXSC010000027.1 GCA_944391025.1 uncultured Rickettsiales bacterium | reverse complement strand
TAGCCTGTCGTCCCACGAAGTGCCGAAGCGACTACAAGGAGCGAGACAATATAGCAAGGTTAAACAGAAAAAGCAAAAGATTTTCAAAAGATTTATCTTTATTATATGGCACAATAGAACTATTCTTCCATTATAAAACATACAATGGAGGCTTTTTTAAAAATAATGAATGTTGTAATAACAAGATTAAATGAACAGTCTGCATTATAAGGGGACTGTACTGTCCGATTGAGTTTGATGAAGCTACCCAGACTACATACCCTAACTGCATGCACTGTCCTAAGGACGGCAGAGAGTTGATGACTGATATAGGCGTATTTCTAAAGGAAAAGGCAAATTTAATAAAAGCAATAAATGGGATAGAAGAGAGTGGTAGAAAATTACAGCGTTGTTAGCCTGGAGGGTCTGCCAGGTTCTGGAAAGAGCACCATATTGAATATGTTGTCGGAAAAATATGCCACCGTGGAGGAGGTGATTATAGAGGAAGGTAATTTTTCCGACCTGAGAAGTGAAAAAAGCATATATATATTGAATGACCTGCAGAAAATGTTGAAGGCGAGACAGGCTGGCGGAATATCATTTATAGATAGGTATTTTCCCTCAACCATTGGCTACGAATATGTAAAACTAAAGAATGGACAGGAAAATGAATACTATTTTGCACTTGAAAATATAATGCCCCATATAGAAAGCGGACTTGTTCCAAACCTGTATATTTTTATTGAGACGGATATTGAAAAATCTCTGGAGCGTAAAAGAGATATTAATGAAAATAATATCTGGGGCAATAGAAATGATTTGCATTTAATGAATGAATTTTATAATTACTATTTTGAATATTTGGAGCCAAATACTAGGGTCGCCAGAATTTCAAATAACCAGACTATTGCTGAAATTTATGAGGAGATAATAAAAACTATAGAAAAGGAAAATGGAAAAATATAGAAAATATATAGATATGGTAAATGCAATGTTTGTTGGAACCAAGGAATCTGCCGGAGGTGCAAACTTTAGGTTCTACCACTCCTACCAGGTGGGCTATACGGCAAATATGCTGGCTAAAATGTTGAACCTAAGCGATAGGGAAATTGATATAGTTACTATCGCCGGTCTGTTTCATGACAGCGGAAAGAGCAACAGGATTTCTGAGAAGGGCTATCTCTACAGCTCAAGGGAGGAGGAAGAGGAATTTAAGCTTGAAAGACATGAGGATGTGAGCGCAAGAATAGTTGCAAAGGAATTGTCTGACGATTTTGATGAAGAATTTATAAAAACAGTCCAGAGCATAATAGTTGATGATGAACAGGACAATATATTGGCAAATATACTTGGCGATGCGGATGACCTAAGTGAAATGGGGGCTATGAACCTCTGGAAAATGTTCCTATATTCCGCCTATGACGGAAGGGATGTCAAGGGTACGATTGACTATTGGATTGACGAAGACCATAGCAATCATTTAAGAAAGAAAGAAAATCGCCTAAAACTTGATATTAGCAAAAAAATTGCGCAGGAGAGGATAGACCTTACCAATAATGCGATTTTGGCTTTAAAAAAGGAGATTGGACTATAAAGAAAGGATATTTGTGAAAAAAGAATCAAATTGCATAGTATTATTGTCACATGATGGGATAAACAGCGCCTCTGCAGGCGTTGCAACCTACATGCAGACATATATAAACGCCTTCCATAAAATTCTGATGGAGACTAACCACGGAAGCAATAGGGAAAAAATTTCAAATATTGATTCCGAAGAGTTTCTGCAGCACAGCAATAGGTAATTTGATTTTTTTCTTATAACTACGGAGCTAAAAGACGGCTGCTCTTTTAAGGACGGCAGAGTCTATGCCCACAATAAAAATATAGTAAATGACCTAAATGGAGATATTTTTGAGGTTGATATAAATTCGGGCGGTATTAGCAACTATGGGCTGGATGACGATGTAGCATGTGATGGCTGGAATATTGGTTCTAGAAATGCGGCGGAGGTTATAAAAAACAGGATATTGTCAAAAAAGGACTATGAAAACGTATACGTATTCGCAAACGATACGGTCTTCCTTGGGGTATCAAAATACCTGGACTTAATGGGCGGCAAGATTAAAATAATATCCATTCCCCACAGTACGGAAATCTGCCATAAAACTAATATAAAGGGTCGCGAGGAATATGAAAAGACTTCTTTCTTGTCCAAAAATACATTTAAAATAGGCTATGTATCCGACTATTTTAAAAGGCACCTCATAGAAGACTATGGTGTTGATGAAAAAGTCTTAGTTCCTATGAAGTGTACAATTGCAAAGGAAAATCCGCGCTTTAAGTACAGAACCGACGGGGAAATTGAAGACGAACTTATAAAATACAATATACCGCTAGACAAAAAGCTTGTTACCTTTGTGGGCAGGATAGACCCTGTAAAGGGCATTGAGGAGACAATCCGATTTTTTAATCTAATGAATCAGGAGATAGAAGGACTACATTTAGTAATCCAGGGCTTTTCCTATTATGAAAACGACCCATATATTGATAGACTAAAGGATTTGATTAGGAGCTATGGAATTGCTAATTATTCATTTTTAAGTAAGCTGAGCCTTACGCTTCCGCCCTGCCTATGGCAATATAAAAATACCCTAATCAACCTATACCTGTCAAAAAACGAACCGTTTGGATTAACCTCAATTGAGGCAAGGTATATGGCAAGGAATACGGGACTAATAGCTGTAAACTCAAATATAGATGGGCTGCATGAACAGACGGAGGATGGATACAACGGATTTCTATGCGGCTATGGGGATGAGGAAGACTACAGGAGGGTTATAGATATTATAAAAAAGGCGGGCGAAGCTGACCTCCAGAGGATACGCGATAATAGCTATCGGGACCTTTTGGATAAATATGATACTGAAAAAAGTCTTAGAAACGCACTAAAGGAGATTGGGACGCTATGAAAGGAAAGTTATTAATATTTGATTTGGACGGCACAATTATTAATTCAAAATCCGCATCCTAGAGGATAGCCGACAGGTATTGTGAAAAAATGGGATTTCCAATGGTTAATATAGACAATATATTGGTATCGTCTAAAAATAGAATAATCAAAGAATGGGAAGCTTTTACGGATAGTGAATATAGGGAAAATCTTTACAATCTCTACCGTGAAATTGACAATAACCTAGGCGACGCTGGATTTATACCGGAGCTTTTTGGGGATTTCCAAAATATACTGGAGGAACTTAGCAAAGTCCACACCCTTGCCCTCTATACCTCCAATGGTCGTCCTGCTGTAGAAAAGGTGCTAAAACATCACAATATAGGACAGTATTTTAGTGAAATAAGGTCTTGGGATGATTGTGATGAATTAAATATACAACCAAAACCAAGCTCGGAAATGCTGGAAATAATAAATAAGACTTTCAATTTTGAAAAGAATATGATATACTACATCGGAGACACCAGCAAAGACATACTATTTGCAAAAAACAGCAATATAAATAGTATTTTTGCAAACTGGGGCTATGGCGAAATAGACAATATCATGAATCCAGATATAGTTATTGAAGAGCCAAATGAATTATTAACAATAGATATATAGGAAAACTATGAAAATATTACAGGCAAAAACAGCAGGAAAGCTTTGGATAAAGGCTATGGAAGAGGTATACAACAATGGAACACCGATAAAGGACAGCGAACAGAATCTAAGGGAGCTGCTGTCCGTGCTCGTATCAGTTGACGAACCAACTGTGATTGACGAAGAAATTAAAATCCATGGAGACGTAAATATGATTTCCTGGATGAACGACAACTTTTTATCCCTAAAGGAAGTTGACAACTGGGGCTATAGCTACGGTCAAAGGATGTATGATTTTGATGGACACTATAACCAATTTGAAAAAATAGCAGAAAAACTAATAAAAAATCCAGAATCAAAATCTGCGACAATATCATTTATGTATCCAGGACACGATGACAAACACATGCCCTGCATAGTTGCTCTTGATTTCAAGATTCGCAATGGCAGGCTCAACGGCAGTGCATTTTTCAGAAGCCAGGACGCCGGTAAAAAATTCTACGCCGACATCATGTGCATGGGCGAAATCCTAAGGAGACTGGCGGAGAGAATTAACCTGCTGGTTGGAGAGCTCAATATTTTTATAGCCTCATTGCATATATATGAAAATGATTTTGAAATGGTAGAGGGAATTATAGGAAAATAAAATAGTATAGGATTTTGTGGTACCAGCGGGGGCGGCCGCAGGACTTTTTTCCTTTATGGGAGGGGTCGCGGAGCTGGCGGCGGTGAATGGCTGGGGCGGTGGATTTGGCAAATGGCAGGGTGGGAAAAAAGTCCCAAGGCTTTGCCTTGCTATATTTTTTCATTTTTTTGAGTCCGCACCAACCGACAGTCTCCATATCTGAGCTAGTCTGTAGAACAGCGGGTTAACTCAAAAAAAATGAAAAAATATAGCTGCTGCCGCCCTGCAGTGCTGCAATAACCCTACGTTTTTGTCTTATATGTCTGCATATTTCCCTTCTGTTTCCAACATTCGCCTAAAAATTTCTTGATTATTATTTTAATAAATCTATGATTGACTTGTTTAAAACAGGAAGTTGGATGATAAATAGATATGATTAAGTTTTTAGATCTGTATAAAATAAATGAAAGATACCGCGGGGAGATTGATGCGAGAATTAAAGAAGTCCTTGACAGTGGATGGTATTTGCAGGGCAAACAGAATGAAGTATTCTGCGAAAATTTTGCAAAGTATTGTGGAACTAAATATTGCCTTGGAGTGGCGAATGGACTAGACTCCCTTAATATTATAATAAAGGGCTATGGGTTCGGTGCTGGAGATGAGATAATTGTTCCGGCAAATACCTATATAGCTTCAATATTGGCGATTAGTATGAATGGCTGTACGCCTGTGCTGGTTGAGCCCGATATTGAAACCTATAATATTAATCCGAATTTGATTGAAGAGAAGATTACGCCGAAGACAAAGGCGATAATGGTGGTTCACCTATATGGCCAAGCGGTTCAGATGGATAAAGTAATGGAGTTGGCGAAAAAATATAATCTCAAGGTTATAGAGGATTCGGCGCAGGCGCATGGTGCAATGTATCGCGGAAAGAGGGCTGGAAATCTCGGCGATGCCAGCGGTTTTTCATTTTATCCCGGCAAGAATCTCGGTTGTATGGGTGATGGCGGTGCTATTACTACAAATGATGAAGAGCTTTATAAAAAGGTTAAGGCGATCGCAAACTATGGCTCAAATGTGAAATATAACAACATATACAAGGGTGTAAACTCAAGGCTTGACGAAATACAGGCTGCAATATTGGATGTGAAATTAAAATATCTGGACGGGGATAACGAAAGGAGAAGGGAAATTGCGAACTTCTATATTTCAAATATTAATAATCCGCTGGTTACGCTGCCAAAAACCTATGATAGGGAGGCTGCAGTTTGGCATGTCTTCGTAGTTAGGGTTGACGATAGGGAAAAATTCCAGAAATATCTAGCAGACAATGGAATTCAAACGCTTATCCACTATCCGATTCCGCCGCATAAACAGGAAGCCTATAGGGAATGGAATGGACTGTCGTTTCCAATTACTGAAAAAATCCACCGCGAAGTTGTCTCAATTCCGATAAGTCCGGTTATGGAAGAGGACGAAATTAATATGGTAGCGGAGACTATAAATGCGTATAAATAACTCATTTATTACAGAAAAGGTGGTATGATTAATAAAAAATTGATAAATAATATGATATATAATAGAAAAGTATATGGATCGGAAGACTTTACTAAGATGGTCAATGAATATTGCGATTCAGTGGATAATGAAGCCGAAGAAATTGACTTAAAAGTTGAAACCTATAGGAACGCTATAGTTTTGCCGCATGCCAGGAGTGATTTTAAGAAAAACTATCTTATTTTGGAAAAAAGAAAAAATATGACTAGGCAAGGTGGCGTCTTTGATGAAAATTTTAATATAGTTGACTTATCTAAGGATAGGGTTTCGGATACTATTGTTGATGTTGGTGCACCACAGCACTATGACTTTGGCAGTGATATTGAATATGCAGATGAGGATGTAATATATCTGGGATTTCTTGCTAACCATTTTGGACATTTCATTGTTGAATCTTTGAGGAGACTTTGGATATATTTGGATAGGAATCAGGATAAAAAAGCTGTATACATATCAGATGGCAAATGCCAATTTTTGGAAATAATTGAACTATTTGGTCTTAAGAAAGAAAATCTATTGCTAATAGAAAAACCAACTAGATTTAGGTCGGTAACGGTACCCGAAGCGTCCCATATCATAACTTCTAAATCATATAATGTAAAATATAATGAAACCTATAAAAGAATTATAGAAAATTCAACTGGCTATGGATACGATAAAATATATCTATCAAGGGGTAGGTTTGCCCAAAGTAAAGTATATGGCGAAGAAGTAGTGGAAAAGATATTTGAAGAAAATGGGTTTAAAATAGTGTATCCAGAAACACTCACTATAGTGGAACAGATAGGCTTGATGAAAAATTGTAAACATCTTGCAGGCATACAGGGTAGTGCTCTGCACCTTTCCTTGTTCGCACCAGATGGCATAGAGCTAACCTGTCTCTATAGATGCAGCTCCATATTTAATGTACAGGAATTGGTCAATAAAATGAAGAATATAAAAGTATATAATATTGAAGCCTATGAAGATATTCTTCCGATTTTATCTGTAAACTTTCCCTATAGAATACGAATAAATGAATATTTAAAAAAATATTTTAGGGATAATGGGTTTATTTTTAGGGCGGATATTGACGATAAACTTTCAAAGGACGAATTTTTGAAATATGTTGACGATTGGGTTAATTCCTATTTCTTTATGTCAAATCTATTCTATATTGAACCAGAGGCAGAAAGTTCCGCTGCAGAAGTTGCAAAACTAGGCGAGGCAATACTTAGGGGCGTTAATTTAGAGAAATGGAATGAAAAACCTAAAGTTTCATCAAAATCCCATGGAAAGAAGATTGTAAATAAGATAAATATGATATGGATAAGAATATTGACTTCTTTTATAGTATCTAAAAATAAGAGAAAAATGGTTAGAACTAATTTAATGAAAAAATATGAAATAAAATAATGCTCAAGGAAAATAAACTTAAAAGAATAGTCCTAGACAATAGAAAATATTTTGAAAAACTTCTAAAGAAAATAGAAGCTGCTGAAAGTCAGGACGCCAAAGTTAAAATAGCCAAAGAGGCTATAGCTTTTGCAATAAATAATTCAACTGGCTACTATTCCTCGGATATTATTGAAAAGGTATTTCTTGATATTGCAAAGCAGATTGATGCGGATGGACTTGTGGAAGAATGCGAGCCAAACAGTACAATACATGTAATGACTGAAAGCTGCTATGCTGGCGGCCATACAAGGGTTGTTGAGCGGTGGATTGAGCTGTCGTCTGGGAAGCAGTCTTTGATATTTACTGAAAAGGAACACCATGAGGTGCCGACTAGACTGTTAAAGGCTGTAGAAGAAAAGGGCGGTGAAGTAATATTTCTAAAAGATTCCATGACGGACATTGAAAAAGCTTTAGAGCTAAGGAAAATTGCGTCGGGCTATAGCCGTGTAATCCTCCATATCCATATGCACGATGTGGTTCCGTTAATCGCCTTTGGCAGCCAACAGTTTAAAAGACCAATAATTTTATTTAACCATGCGGACCATATATTTTGGGTTGGCGTTAGTATAGCCGACATAGTTGCAGATATAAGAAATAAGGGACAAAAAATATCAACTGATAGAAGAAAAGTGGCTAAAAGTTTCATGCTAAGCGTACCTGTAGACCTAAAGCTCACGGATAAAATTGATAGAGAAACTGCCAGGAAGGAGTTGGGACTGCCATCCGACAAGAAAATTATAATTTCAATTGGAACCTATGGAAAATTCATACCTGTGCTAGGCATTGATTTTCTAAATTTCGTAAAAGGAATTTTTAAAAAAGATGATAATGCAATGATTATCGTAATTGGTCCAGACTATAAAAATTTTCCAAAATGGGAAATGGTACGCAGAAAAAGCAAGAACCGTTTTCAGGCAATCGGTCTAATACCTCATGAACAATTAAGAAAATACATCTTTGCCTCTGACCTGATTGTTGACAGTATGCCGCTTGGTGGCAGCACATCAATATTAGATGCGATTTCCTGCGGCCGCCCTGTATTGACAACCGATAATCCTATCGGACAGTTTGATTATCTGCTAAAGTCTGAAGCCTACTGCAACGGTCTTAGAAATCTAGTAAAAAAGTCAATTGAAATAATTCATAATGCCAATTCTGAAAATGCGAATATCAAAAGTGTCAAAAATAGCCTTGAGGAACTAAATGGAGCCAATAGCTGGAAGGAAAACCTGAAGAGACTGTACGCCGAAGCTCCGAAAGAGCATAAAATACATAGCTTTGTTACTAATATAAGAGATAATCCAATAACCTTTACTGAAATATTTCTGCAGAATAATATTCCAGTAGTTAAGAAGCCGGAAAACAGAAAATTTTATATACCATATCTGATTGAGGTGCTTAGAGAAAAGGATGATGCTAGAAAATGGTTTAGGGTAAATATGCTGGGTATTTCATTCCGTTTCCATGTAAAAAACTAAAAAAATAATAATTGAGAAAAAACTAAATTAATTTTTTGCTACTAGATTTGATATTCAAACTAGCAGCGGTGGATTTGTTTTTGCTTTGGGGAAATCTATATAGTTTCCCCTATATTCTTCTCCATATGAACTTTCCGATTTCGCTTATTAGAATAACACAGAAGCTATAGGCTAGGATTTTGAGCCACATTTCTATTGGAAGTGGAATTACCTTGAAGACTATGCCGAAGTATTGCACTATGGTAATTTGTATTGCGAATGTGATTGCAAATACCAGTATCATAGGTTTGTTTAGCATAATGTTTTTGATTATGCTTTGGTCGTTGATTTCGCGGCAGTTGAAGGCATTCCATAGGTGGAATAGTACAAATAGGTTGAATAGTATGGTTGGCTGCTGCTCTTTGGTGCCGCCCAGTACGTTAAATAGCACTTGAATAAACATCATTGCAGTAATTGCTAGTCCGATTGAGGCGATTTTGAACCAAAGACCTCTGGTTATGATGTTTTCGGTACGGTTGATAGGGCTGTCTTTCATTAGGTTTGAACGCACCGGCTCAAGTCCAAGTGTTAGGGCAGGGGGACCGTCCATTATTATATTAATCCATAGCAGCTCTAGGGCGCCGAATGGTGCAGGGTAGCCGAGGGCAACGAATATGAATACAGTTAGAACTGCTGAAACGTTTACGGTTAATTGAAATGAAATAAACCTCTGGAAGTTTTGGTAGATATTTCGTCCCCACTGGATTGCTTTGGCTATGGTGGCGAAGGAGTCGTTTAGAAGTACTATATCTGCAGCTTCTCTTGAAACTTCTGTGCCGGCTATACCCATTGCAATTCCGACATCTGCGTTTTTAATAGCCGGCGCATCATTTACGCCGTCTCCTGTAACCGCAACGGTGTTTTTTCGCTCCCTTAGCATTTTTACTATTCTAAGCTTTACATTTGGAGTGCTGCGGGCTATAACTGCTATTCTGTCTATACATTCGCCAAGTTTTTCATCATCCATTTCGTCAATTTCTGCAGCTGTTAATACTAGGGATTCTGAGGTTAGCAGGTTTAGTTCGTTAGCTATGGCACGTGCTGTTACTACATGGTCGCCTGTTAGGATTTTTATATCTATGCCCGCCATTCTGCAGGTTTTTACCGCTTCTGCAACTTCAGGACGCAGCGGGTCATATATAGTAACAAATCCGTCAAATTCCATGTTGGATTCCATTTCGTTATGCCCAGCTTCTTCTTCAAGACTATTGATATTGTCGGTTTGTAATATTTTATGGGCAAAGGCTATAACCCTCATTGCCTTTTCCTGTGATTTAAATATTTCAAGTTCAATCTGGTATTTCGTAGCCGAATCCATTCTACACATAGAAATTATTTTTTCCGGACTGCCTTTAACATAGGCTATTGTTTCCCCGTCCTTTTCAATAACCGTTGTCATATGCTTTTCTTCGGATGAGAATGGAAATACCTTTAGTATATTAACATCTTTTTTTCTGTCGCAGTAGGATTTTTTGGTTGAATGTGCGACGCATGAGCACTGGTAGAAAGCTAGCATGGCGGATTCCGTAGGGTTTCCGAGGAAGCGGATTTCTTTATCCTGTATATCAATATCAGCGGAGGAATTTATACAAATGTTGTCTATTAGATATTGTGATATATTTTCTTCCATTTTGCTGTGCCATGAGGTATCGTAATAGCCTACGACCTCCATTTTATTTTGGGTTAGGGTGCCGGTTTTGTCGGAACATATTATATTAACAGCGCCGACTGTTTCGCAGGCTACCATCTTTCGGACGAGGGCGTTTTCCTTTGCCATTTTTATTACGTTCATTGCCAGGGATATTGCGACTATTGTAGGCAGACCCTCAGGCACTGCGGCAACGATTAGGGCTATGCTGGTGATAAATATTTCACTGAGGAGCAGGTCGCCTCCGAGTCCTAGAAATTTTTGTATTATTTGGATAATGAATATTAGGACTGCTGCACCTATGGCGAATAGGCTTATGTTTTTTCCGAGCTTTTCCAGTTTTTCCTGCAGCGGCGTAGTCTGTTTGCTGGTGGTCTTTAACGCGTGGGCTATTTTTCCCAGTTCTGTCCTATCGCCAACGGCCGTCACAATTGCTCTGCAAAAGCCGGTGGTTATATAGCAGCCGAAAAACAGCATGTTTATCTGTTCCGCTAACGGTACATCCGGATTGTCTATGACAGTATTTCCCTCCTTGTTGACAGGTATGCTTTCGCCCGTTAGTGATGCCTCATCTGATGTTAATTGGCTTGAGGATATTATATAGCAGTCTGCTGGAATTCTATCGCCGGTCTCAAGTTCAATGATATCACCGACTACCAGTTCCTTTAGCGGTATGATTTTAGCTTTTCCATCTCGTATGGTTTTTATAGCAGAGTTATCCTGTATTTTCTGCAGCGCCTGGAAAGCTTTTTCCGAATGCCCCTCCATAAGTATTGTAATTGAGGTTGACAGCAGTATTGCTATAATAATTCCAACGCATTCAATAAAATCTGTTTCGCCTCCCGTATATAGTCTGCTAATATTGACACCAATAGTTATGGACGCAGCAAGTATAAGTATTATTGTCATAGGCTCCAGCATTGCATCCATTACCCTTCGGATGAAGCTTTTGCCTCTTTGGGCTGTAAGTTCATTTATTCCATGCCAATCCCTGCTTATCTTGACCTTTTCTTCGGTTAATCCATTTCGGATATCAGTATTTAATTCTTTGGCAACCCCTTCAGGTCCCATCATAAAAAATTTTAAATTTTGCATTTTTTCTCCAGCTTTGGTAATGTCTATTTGCGAACTAATACATGGTTCCACAAAAAAGATTCTCGTTACTAGCAATTACACACTAGCCGCATAGCCAGATATTTAAATATCGAGATGTTGGCTGAACGCGAAAAACTACTCCACCTTCATTTTAATTCTATTTGCAGGTTTTTATTAGTCAAGAAAATTGTTGTATAATATGTTTGAGCCTGCTAATCAACCATTGCTTTTTAAATTCAATAATTTAATATATATAGTAATATATTAATAAATTAAATTTAAATATGATAAATAACAAAAACAATAACAACAACAATAACAACAATAATAACAACAATAACAACAACAATAACAACAAAAGAAATAATAAAAATAATAACAATACAGATAATAGTAATATAGATAATAGTAATAAAGATAACAATACAGATAACAATAAAGATAATAACAATAAAAGTAATAATAAAGATAATAACAACAAAAGTAATAATAAAAGTAATAACAATATAGATAATAATAAAGATAATAACAATATAAAAAAAGATATAACTTGTAAATTCTGTGGTAAATCTCATTATAAAAAATATGGTTTTTTAGGAAAGAAACAAAAATATAAATGTAAAGAATGTGGTAGAGTATTTGTAATAGGAGATAACAGAGAAAAATATTCATATGATAAGAAATTAAAAGTTATTAGAATGTATTTAGAGGGAGTTGGTATAAGAAAACAAGCCCTAAATGTCGGAAAATAAAAAGAAGCTTGCTTATTTTTATTTGACGACTTATGGGCGAAGTTTGCCGAAGGAAGCATAGAAAGATTAGAACATATAAGTACTCCATTAATACTTAAATGGATAAAAGGAGTATCCAAAATAATAAAAGATAAATTAATAAATACAGAAGTACCAGATAAATTAGAAAATATAGAGATAGTAGAAATAGATGAGATTACGGATATATTTAAAAAAAAGACCAAAGATTTTGGATATGGATTGCTATTGACAGAAACAGGAATAAAATTATTGATTATGAAAACAAGCCCTAAATGTCGGACAATCAAGCTTGCTTGAATTGGACGACTTA
>CALXSC010000026.1 GCA_944391025.1 uncultured Rickettsiales bacterium | reverse complement strand
TAGCCTGTCGTCCCACGAAGTGCCGAAGCGACTACAAGGAGCGAGACAATATAGCAAGGTTAAACAGAAAAAGCAAAAGATTTTCAAAAGATTTATCTTTATTATATGGCACAATAGAACTATTCTTTCATTATAAAACATACAATGGAGGCTTTTTTAAAAATAATGAATGTTGTAATAACAAGATTAAATGAACAGTCTGATGGCATTTGCCATGCAGTGGATTTTTATTGTTTTTTAAGTCAGCCGAGACTGGCAACCCTAAATATTTGAAATTGGCTGACATATGGTGGTCAACTTAAAAAAACAACAAAAATCCCGCTGCGGCCGCCCCTTGGTTCACACAATCAATAATAGTTAATTAGAAATGCAATTATTTTTTATGATAAAACTTCTTGAAAATATAAAATACAATGTATATATTATTAGCAGCATTAATCAAACTGACTACCTATGATGAATATAAGTATTTTTGATATATATAAAATTGGAATAGGACCCTCCAGCTCCCACACGTTTGGACCTATGGTTGCTGCCAATATGTTTATAAAAACCCTTGAGGAAAAAAAGCTCATTGAAAAAGTTTCTTCTGTTGGAGTAGACCTATATGGTTCTTTAGCACTTACAGGTAAGGGCCATGGTACATTTTTAGCAATAGAGCTTGGTCTAGAAGGATGGACTCCTGAGACCATAAAACCGAATGAAATTGATAAAGAAATACAGAGAATAAAAAATGATAAAAATCTAAATTTGGCAAAAAAAATATTAATTCCATATGAAAGGAATAAAAATTTCAGCGTTCATAAAACAGAGGAATTGGAATATCACAGCAACGGCATGTCAATTGGAGCATTTGACAGCAATGGAAAGATTTTGTATTTTCAAACATATTATTCAATAGGCGGAGGATTTGTTGTAACACAGGACGAAGTTGATTCAAGCGCATGCAAAAAAGAAAAAAGGTTAAAGTATGAATTTGTTAACTTTAAGGAATTGATGAAGATATGCAATAAAGAAAAACTTTCAATTGCAGATGTTGTTTTGGAAAATGAAAAATCATGGCGAACGGAAAAGGAAATAGACGAAAGAATTAAAAAAATAGTTGATGTTATGCATGAGACTATAGAAAATGGACTTAATAGAAAAGGAAATCTTGAGGGTTCTCTAGGTCTTGAAAGACGAGCTCCTGGACTATTAAAAAAGCTTAAGAACGATAAATCAGATGATCCATTAAATGTTTTTGATTGGGTTATGCTATGGGGTCTGGCTGGCGCAGAAGAAAATGCGAGTTTAGGCAAAATTATCACAGCGCCTACAAATGGTGCAGCAGCTGTAATTCCAGCAGTAATAAAATTCTTTGAAAAATACCATAAAAAAGAATATACATTTGAAAATATCAAAAAATTTATTCTAGTTTCAGGTATAATTGGAATTTTATGCAAAAAGAATGCCACAATATCAGGTGCAGAAGGCGGTTGTCAAGCAGAAATTGGCAGTGCATGTTCAATGGCTGCAGGCGGTCTGACAGCAGCGCTTGGCGGTACTAATTATCAAATAGAAAATGCAGCGGTTATAGGTTTAGTTCATAATATGGGATTAACATGCGACCCAATTGGCGGACTTGTTCAGATACCATGTATAGAAAGAAATGCTATAAACGCAATAAAAGCCATTTCCGCAACAAGATTGACGCTAAGGGAAGAAAAAAGTTTATTTGTTACTCTAGACCAAGCTATTCTAACAATGAAACAGGTTGGAAAAGATATGCCAAATAAATATAGAGAAACCTCCCAAGGCGGACTAGCTGTAAACTCTAAAGACGGTAGAGAAACCATAATACCAACGTGTATTTCATGTGCAAATAAAATGCACTGTTGCTGCGATTAAAATTTGACTTTTAATTTTGATTTTATATCCTCTTATTAGGCTAAAAAAATTTGCAAAATGGCAGAGAATAAAAATGGGAAAACTGATTTTCTAGATACTCTAATAGAAGCATATAATTCTATGGATCAAAGCGGCAAAGAGAGACTTAATGAAATCGCTATGTCAATTTATATAACGATGCGGGGCAATAAAAAAAAATAAAGAATCAGATAAAAACCAAAAGTCGCCAGAAGCGGATATAAAAAAAGAGACAGCTGCCAATGAAGTAAAAGAAAATACTAAAGCCAATGCACAAAATAACGATAAGAAAAAAGTATTGTCTGGTTTTTTTAACAGCCTAAAGTCATTGTCAAAGGCAGATGAATAGATAATTACTAATTTGGAATAGTTGATTAAATTTTACATTGCACTAAATAAGTCGCTTGCAGAAAAAAGCTAAAGGTAGTTTAAAATTATTCCCTTCGCTTCGCTATGGCAAACTTCGATCTAACGTTTTGCTACTAATTGTGAGCAATCCCATCTGTTAGACCTCCTTATTCCTTTCATTTACTTCGCAAGTAACAAGGAACAATAAAATTTTAAACAACGCATGGATTTGCAACACAAGGTATAATTAGTTGGCACAATATAAAACTTAAGCAGCTGTTTACAGTTAAGCAAAAAATTTGAACGAAAGCAATTTATAAAAAATGTAATCGCTATTTATATGCTATACAATTTTCTATTTTTTTAAAAAAATTATATAAATTTGTTGTATTATTAATTTTTGATTATATTTTATATTATTAGTAAAAAAAGTTTTAGTTATGATAAATTATTCAGATAATCCACTATTAAAATTAAAAGAGGTAACTCCATTTTTCTATGAACTATACAATCTAGCTGTATTTATTAGCTATATTGGATTCATAATAATTAGCTGGTATTTTATAAATTTAGCCTATACAATCAATACTCCGTCTTACGATATTCTTTGTCTAAGCTGTAATTTATTTTCACATTTAGTTAATGTAGCACTATTATTATTTTGGATGTTCTTCCTATATTTCTATATTTTAAATGAAATTAGATTTAGATTTGTACATTATGCAGCTAAAACGCAGGAAGGGCTTATAAAAAGAAATAACTTGCTTTATATTGTTGGTTCTTTAGCGCTGACTCTAATTACATTATTTATTATACTATAGGAAGGAATATTATGGCTAATGAAGATAAAAATTTAATATCACTATCAAGACATGGAATATCAGGTGTTATTTTAATACCATTATTGGCATGGTTTTTAATATCGTTCTTTTACATAATTTCAGACCCTGTTGGATATTTGCCAGTATTTTTTTATTCTCCGGTAAATGCAATATTTGGTATATTTTTTGTAGTTATTGTTCTATATCACCTAGATTTTGATATGAAATATGTTATAGAACATAGTAATATAAAGAGTCAAAATGCGAAAAACATATTAATGTTATTTTTTGATTTTTTATCAATAATTGTTGCAGTTTCTGCAGTTCTATCTATATTGCAATTACATTTTATGGGTATTTTCATTGCGTAAAAACGATAATAGTTTTGGTGAAAAATATTATAAACAGCTCTCTTATATTAGGGAGCTGTATGCTAATGAAGATACCATATTAAAAAACATAAGAAACGAATGCCTGCTTGACAATAGACCTATCACAATAAATCCGGAGGAGGGAAAACTTCTGCAGTTTCTGATTAAGAGCTGCAATATAAATACAATAGTTGAAGTCGGAATGCTATATGGGTATTCAACAGTTTGGCTAGCAAGAGCATTGCCTAAAAAAGGAAAAATATACACAATAGACAGGGAAGAATATAACGCAAAACTAGCAAGAAAAAATTTTGATAAACTTGATAATAATCTGGGCAACAGAATAGAAATATTGCTTGGTGATGCACGGGAAAAACTTGAGGATTTAATTTTACAAAATATCCAATGCGATATGATTTTTATAGATGCTGATAAATCTAACTATATAAATTATTTAAAACTATCGGAAAAATTAGTAAAAAAAGGCGGGCTAATAGTTGCAGACAACACTTTTCTATCCGGCGCCGTATATCTTGACTATCTTCCAGAAAGAGTTAGAATTACAGCGCAAAAAAATATGAGGGAATTCAATAGAGAACTCTCCAACCCATTAAAATATCAATCAATCATGCTAAATACAGAGGAAGGCTTAAGCATAGCGTTAAAGTTATTTTAATAAGAATATTGTTAGAAAATTACTTCTGACAATGTTTTGTTTCTTCGTCTATTAAATTTGATAGTATATCCGCATTGGTATTTGAATTGCCAGTCATATTTGCTAACATTTTAGATTTTTAAGATAATCAGATTTTTGTAAATATTTCTCAAAATATCAACTTGAACATTGGGATTAACAGTTAAAGATTTCAATATTTTTTGAGATATTCCATTCACAAGTCCTAAATTACCTACAAAAATGTCAGAGTTAAAAATTTAATTTATTAGTTCTCTGTTGGCGTTTATATTTTTAACAACTTCACTCAATATAAATCAGGTTAACAATAACTGTTTTGTTATCTTCCAACATTTCTTCAATTTTAACTGCACGCATTTCACCGTAATCGTTTTATCTTGCAATTAGGCAATCACATTCTCCAGAAACTTTTAGTAAATTACTTTCTCTGTCAGAGATTTGTCTTAATAATTTTTCTCTTTTCTGAATTTTATTTCTCATATTTTTCATAAAAAAATTAATTATTATTAATATATTTCTACTATAATATAATTTTTATCACAATATGATACAAAAATATAATTATTTTATATTTTGTCAATAAAACAAATAAATATCAATAATTAGGCATAATTTATATAGGTAATTTTTAATAAAAAAGCCATATATTTTATAATAATATACAGCCTTGTAAATTTTTTTATATTTGGAATATTAAATCTATATTTCTAGTTTAAATGTCATTTCATCACATCCAGCATTCTTTGATTTCATGCCATTATTATAATCAATAGTTGCAGTGTAGTCGTCAAAATCAGGATAGTCTCTATCATACCCTATTCTTTCGTTGCATAACGACCTAATAGAACCAGAGTTATAGTTTCTTATTTCGCCCATTAATGCTCTAGTCTTTGCAGACTGTATTAAAGATACTCCGCCCCTCACACCTGCAACAAGCAAACCTATTATTATTAATACTATTGATAATTCTATTAGAGAAAAAGCTGATTTTTTTGACTTATTTAATTGGAAATTTCTTGAGTTTGCTAAAAAATACCCCAACCCCCGAATTTTTTGAATTTTATTTTATTTTTCATTTTACCTCGCTTTATACTATATATTTTTGGTTATTCATAACAATATTAATAAAGCTAAATTATATAAAGTCAAGAAAAACAGAACAATATAGGAATTATTTTGAAAATTTATTAAATTTTTGTTGTTTCTTTTAAATTATATTGTATTTTGGGAATTAGTAGGAGATAATAAACAATTTTTGTCACAAATGGAAAATAATGGGAGAAAAAAAATCTTTATAATTGCAGGCGAAGCTTCGGGAGACTTGCTTGGAAGTAAAATAATGAATTCTTTAATAAACAATGACCAAAATATAAAAATAGACTTTGTTGGCATTGGCGGTGAAAAAATGGAAAAAGAAGGGTTAAAATCAATATTTCCTATGAAAGAATTATCTCTAATGGGATTTTTTGAAGTATTTCCTAAAATCTTTCATATTTTAAGCAGAATAAAGGAAACTGTTAAGGAAATAATAAAACAAAAACCCGATTTGATTTTAACAATAGATTCACCGGATTTTTGCTTTAAGGTTATGGAAAAACTAAAGTCAAAAAATAAACAACTATTTGACAGTATAAAAAAAGTGCATCTGATTGCACCTAGCGTATGGGCATATAGGGAAAAGAGAGCAAAAAGAATTGCAAAACTATATGACCTATTGCTGTGCATATTGCCATTTGAGCCGCAATACTTTGAAAAATACGGACTTAAAGCAGAATTTATTGGACATCCAATATTTGATGATGAAGAAAAATATAAAGCAAACTACACTAGAAGTGACTTGCAAAAAACTTATAATATATCATATGACGATATTATAATCATTTTAACACCAGGAAGCAGAGAAAGTGAAGTTGAGAGAATATATCCAATTATGATAAAGGCTATAGATATACTAAAAGATAGATATAATTACCAATATAAGGATTACCACACCTTTACATTTTCAAATAACGCGACTAGAGACCTAGTTGATTTTATAATGCATGAATATGAATTTGAAACAAAGGTAATAGTTAATGAAAATGAAAAGCAAAAAATAACATCGTGTGCAAATGTTGTGCTCGCTAAGTCCGGTACGAATACATTTGAATTCAATATAGCAGGCTTGCCATTAGTTGTAACCTATACCTTTAATTGGCTGACAAATAAACTTGCAAAAAAGGTTGTAAAGATAAAATTCGCAAACCTGGTAAATATAATGGCAAACAGGGAGATTATTCCTGAATTTGTTCTTGACGAAGCTGATCCATCATTGATCGCTGACCAACTTGATAAACTGCTAAGAGACAGGCAGCTGGCAAGAAAGCAGGTTGAGGAGACTAGGGAGGTAATAAAAATATTAGGCTATAATTCGCCAATAAAAGCTTCACAGACAGGGGCAAAAAAAATATTAGAACTCATAACAGAGAATAACGACGATAGAGATAGCGATGATAAGGAAACGGATAATAAAAACAATAAATAGTGTAATTTTAATATTACTTTTACTGGCAGAGGTATCATTTGCTGCCGCTAAAAGCACTAATAAAATTGACAAAAAACAGCCATTAAATATTACATCAGATAAAGTTGAAATAATAAGAAATAAAAATGAAATAATATTTATAAACAATGTAAAAGCCGTTCAGGATAAATTTACTCTATATGCAAATAAAATGATTGTTAAATATAAGGAAGCCCCTGATAAAAAAATAGAGATACAGACCATAAAAACAGAAAAAAATGTTAAATTTATAACTGAAAAAATTATAGCCACTGGAAACGAAGGTTTCTATAATGTTTCAAAAAATCTGATAACCCTAAAAAATGATGTAACAACCACGGAAAGCGGCATTACTGTTTTAGCGGAAGAATTTGAATATGACATTATAACAGGCAAAACAAAAATTATAGGCAATAAAAAGCAGAATGAGAGGGTTACTATAATTTTAGATAATGTGGATAATATAAATAAATAGTGCAGCTAC
>CALXSC010000025.1 GCA_944391025.1 uncultured Rickettsiales bacterium | reverse complement strand
TTAGTTTATATGGAGTAATTCTGTATATGCCTCGTTCATATTTTTGAATAGTTTGAAATGAAGTCCATAGTCTTCTTGCCAGTTCTTTTTGGGATATATTGTAATATATTCTATAAAACTTAATTGTCTTGCCAACCAAGATTTGATTTTTTGATTTAAGTCTATTTTCTATTCTTTGAATTTGTTTTGATTGAATTTTATCTATTATTGAATTGATTTCTTTCATTTTGATTTCCTCTTGGTTTAGAGTCCGTAAACCGGAGGTCAAAAACTGCCGTCAGACAGCAAATGGTTTTTAAAACCGAAGGTTTCTGGACATAGCCATTTCCTCCGGTTATTACTACCATTGCATGGTAATAAAAACTCAGATAGTTTTTATCGACACTAGATATTGAATTATATATCTTCATATATAGTTATTCATTAATAGTTTAGAGTCGCTGACGGTAGGTTTTTGAAGCCTTTAAATACTGGGACTCTTTTACAGTATTCGCTACTAATTATAGGTTGAGGAGTTTAAAAATCAAGCCTTATTTTATAAAGTTAAATTTATATATTGATATTTAATAATACATTTCTAATATTTAAAAAAACAATTTAAAAAATAAGATGAAAAAAATAGTTTTAGCCTCTAATAATGCTAATAAAATTAAGGAAATTGGAAAGCTTTTGGAACCATTTGACGTTGAAGTAAAAAGTTTAAAAGAATTGGGATTGGATGACCCGGTGGAGGACGGTAAAGATTTTATAGAAAATTCACTGATTAAGGCAAGGTATGCCTATAAAGAGACTGGATTGCCATCGCTTGCTGATGATTCAGGATATTGTATAGATAGCATGAATGATTTTCCAGGACTATGTTCAGCTAGATTTGCAAAGGCTAGCGGCGGATATCCTGAGGCTTTTAGAATAATAAGCGAGTGTATAAATCCAATAAATAGGAAATCACACTATGTAACGTGTATGTCATTTGTATATGACAATAATGGCGAAACTACGGAAAAAACATTTGAAGGCGTAATAAATGGTGAGTTTATTTATCCAGCAAGAGGTGAAAATGGCTTTGGCTATGATCCAACATTTTTGCCGGATGGCTATAACGAAACATTTGGAGAATTGCCAAATGAATTGAGAACCCATATAAACCATAGAGCTATAGCCTTAAATAAATTTATAGATTTTTTTAAAACTTTGAAATAGTTTAACAAAAATGGGCATGCAATAGCCCATTTTGAATTTTTAAACGCTACATTTCGTTTTTCCAACCGCCAGGTATATATTCAACCCTGTTGTATTGTTCAAATGAATCAAGGGTTTTATCGCCTTTGTTATTGTTTACTAGGGCAACCTTTGTTAAATATGACCTCATATTTTTAAATCCGTAGAGTTTTTCGGATTTTACATACATAATTCTATCGTCCTTAAGTATTGGTATAATATACTTATAGAACCTATCTAATTTTTTTGGGTCTTGAAACTCAACCATTAGATAATTGCCAACAACGTTATTTATATCATTAAATTTTACTGTTATATAGTAGGTCATATCAACCTTCATATTTTGTCTATAGGTATATCTAAAACCATTTGATGTAACAGTCATAGTTGCAGTCTCCTGCATTTTTGGTCTTATGTAGCCATTTTTTGCCATTTCTGAACAGGAAACTGTAAAAATAAATAATAGTAAAAGCAATATTTTTTTATTCATGAAGCCTAATTTATTTTCTCAAAGATTCTATAGCCTTGGCATAGTCATCGCTGCAAAAAACGTACGAACCAGCGACTAAAACATTAGCTCCAGCGTCTATAATTTCCTTTGCATTAGTGTCCTTTACACCGCCGTCAACCTCTAGGTCAATATCCTTTCCAGTTTTTTCAATTATTTTTCTGATTCTTTCTATTTTTTTTAATTGTCCGCCTAAAAAACTTTGTCCGCCAAATCCAGGATTTACTGTCATAACCAGAATTAGGTCAAGCTTGTCTATTATATATTCTAAAATGCTCTCACTCGTAGTTGGATTTAATACAAGCCCCGCCTTTTTGCCCAATTTTTTAATGGTTGAAATCGTCCTGTCAAGGTGTATCACGCTTTCATATTGAATAGAAAGTATATCAGCCCCAGCATTCGCAAAGTCTTCCAAATATTCGTCAGGATTGCTAACCATTAAATGTACATCAAATGTTTTGTCGCTATATTTTCTAATGTCTTTAATTAGCTTTGGACCAAATGTTATATTTGGTACGAAATGTCCGTCCATCACGTCTAAATGAATATAGTCAGCTCCAGCCGCATCAACAGCCCTAACCTCCTCTCCTAGTTTTGAAAAGTCGGCAGACAATACGGATGGGGAAATTTTTATTTTATTTGTAATATTCATAATTTATAGATTTTTTCTTCTTAAAAAAATATAAATTAATTGGCTTAAATTTCAAGAATTTAATTAATATTATTTTGTCATTATTTTCTCTTTACTCTTTTCTTTATACAGTCTAGATATAATATTAATATCAGAAATTGAAACGGAAATAATTTTGCCTTCTGGAGCTGTATCAAATTCTATAGCGCCATCTTTTTTTACACTATTATGGAAACAATCTATTAATTCAACATCCTCTGGCAGCATTTTAGCAAGCACCTTTAGAACATTTTTAATGTTATCTTCACCATTGGGACAAAAGTGACCGCTTCTATTAGTTATATTAGTAATTTTTCCATCTTTAAAAGTAATGTCACCAGCGCATGTCACAAGTCTATTTTCATTTTTAGGAGACTTTGGAAAGCCATTGTGAAAATTTGTTTTTCTATCAAAAAGGTAAAATTCTTGCTTACATGGTTTTACAAATTCATATAATCTATCCATAATAGGAAAACCTCCCATTTCAAAAATTGGTTTTCCACTACCATTACTTTTTATTGTGAATATATTTGAATCATTAAAGACGTCAATAACTGTCTTTTCTAAAAATTCTTCATTATCCAATAAAGCACTTACGTCATCTGAGCTATAAAATTCGTGTCCGAAATAACTTGCAACTTTTGGGACAGCTAAAAAATTTTCGCCAGAAGTTGATTTTTTTAATTTAATATTTCTATAAATATTTTCAGGAGAGTAGTTTTCAAGTATGGAAAATCTTGCCTTTTTTCCCTTATAATTTTCAAAAATAATTTTAATAGGATCTCTTCCTAGCCCGAATGGACTGAAATGATTGTCTTGACAATTCAAACTTAAACTTAATTTTAAACCTCTTTTTTCTGCTAAAGAAGGTGTTTTATTGGAAACAATATCTAATGATAGTTTTGTTTTTGGAAAAAATATTCCACTTTCATTTGGATTAAAAAGTCTAAGATCATTCATATAGGCTCCAATTTAATATTCATAATAAAATAAATCTTAAATAATAATATTTAAAAGATTATTTATATGATAATGATAGCATAATTTTTGTTATAATTCAACAAAAATATAATAAAAAATAATTTTTATAAATACTTATAGAATCAATATAACAAATATATAAAATATATTGATTATTTTTTTATTTCATATATTTTAAATTCCTATATAATTGATAAAGATAATATTATGTTTGAACTATTTAAGACAAAAAGATTTTTACCACTATTTATAACCCAATTTCTTGGAGCTTTTAATGATAACTTTTTTAAGAATGCGCTTATAATATTAGTTATGTATAAGTTCACACTATCCGAGGAAACTTCCAATATAATGGTAGTAGCAATAGCTGGCGTCTTTATTCTTCCATACTTTTTATTTTCAGCGCTTGCCGGACAATTGGCAGATAAATATGACAGGTCAAAAATGACAAGAATTTTGAAGCTATGGGAAATAGTTCTTATGGTTGGCATTGGGATAGCCTTTTCAATAAACAGCCTTGTTTTATCAACAATTTTAATATTTTTTATGGGAGTTCAATCAACTTTTTTTGGACCAATAAAATATGCTCTATTGCCACAACATTTGAAAAAAGATGAGCTTATTGCAGGAAATGCCATAATTGAATCCGGTACCTATATAGCAATACTTCTTGGCACTGTCTTTGGCGGTATTTTTATAATGTTTAAAAATGGTGAAACTCTAGTTTCGGTATTGCTTCTATTAATGTCAATAGCAGGCTATATATCAAGCAGATTTATACCCTATAGCAAACCAGTTGAGCCTGGTTTAAAAATAAATAAGAATTTCTTTGACGAGACAATAAAATTAGTAAATAAAGTTAGGGAAAACCATAACATTTTCCTATGTATTTTAGGCGCTTCATGGTTTTGGCTGATCGGCGCGCTGTTTCTTTCACAATTTCCAGCGCTCTGTAAAAATAATTTAAATGCTGACAATACGGTGGTTACTTTCCTATTAATATTATTTTCAGTAGGCGTAGGATGCGGCACTATGTGGTGCAACAAAATCCTTCGTGGCTTCATTCAGGCCACCTATGTGCCGCTTGGTATTCTTGGCATGACAATTTTTACGGTTGTATTGTATTTTACGGTCGCCTCATATAATACAAGTCCGGAAGTAATAAATTTTATACAATTTTTAAAACAGTCAGACGGGCTGCTGCTATCATTTAGCCTATTTATGATAGCTTTCTGCGGAGGCGTATATATAGTGCCTCTAAATGCGTTAATGCAAGTGTTGGCAACCAATGAATTTGTTGGAAGAGTTATTGCGGCAAACAATATAATTAATTCTTTATTTATGGTTGGTGTAAGTATAGGCGCTGCAATTTTAATAAAGATAGGATTTGATGTGCATGAAATACTATTGGTCGCTGGCCTTTTGAATCTTATCGTGATGATCTATATATTAAAACTTCTGCCCGATGCATTGCCCAAGAGCTTTATTCAATTTATTTTAAGCGGGCTGTTTAAAGTAAAAATTGAAGGCTTGGAAAATTTCGCAGCAGCAGGGAAAAAAGTTATAATAATAGCAAACCATACTTCATTGCTTGATGCTGTTTTAATAGGTGCGTTTATGCCAGAAAAGATTACATTTGCCATAAATACGGAAATGGCAAAAAAATGGTGGGTTAAACCATTCCTATTGCTAGTAAATTTCTACCCCCTAGATCCAACAAATTCAATGGCCGTTAAATCAATGATTGGAGAAATTAACAAAAATAAAAAGTGCATGATTTTCCCAGAGGGCAGGATTACAACAACTGGTTCACTTATGAAGGTCTATGAGGGAACAGGACTCATGGCGGACAAAACTGGAGCTATGATTCTGCCAATTAGAATAAATGGAGCCCAATATAGTAAATTTTCATATCTAAAGAAAAAAGAGAAGACCTACTGGTTTCCAAAAATAACTCTAAAAATTCTAAAACCAAGGCAGTTTCATGTTGATGACGATGTAATTGGCAGAAATAGAAGAAAAGCTATTTCAAATGGTATCTACAACATAATGACAAAGCTGATATACGAAAGTTCAAATCTTGACGATAACCTATTTAAATCATTGCTAAATGCTAGACACATCTATGGAAAAGAAAGAAAAATTGTTGAGGACATCGCAAGAAAACCATTAACCTATAACTCTTTTATCACAAAATCCTACGTTATAGGTGAAGCATTGAAAAATAAATTTCCAGAAAAAAATATTGGTATTATGCTGCCTAACTCTGTCGCTATGGCTACAGTATTTTTTGGACTTTTGAGCGTTGATAAAATTCCAGCTATGATTAATTATACAGCTGGCTCAATGGGCGTCCTATCTGCATGCAAAACCGCTGAAATTAAAACAATTTTGACATCCCGCCAATTTATAAAGCTAGGAGGATTTGAACAGCTTGAAGATGCTATATTAAATGCAGGAATTAATCTAATATACCTTGAAGATTTTGCAAAATCTATTTCAATCCTAACAAAAATTAAAGGATTATTTAAATCTAAGTTTGAAATCCAGCCTAAATCCAAAGGAAATGAACCGGCTGTGATATTATTTACCTCAGGTTCAGAAGGTACGCCTAAGGGTGTTGTGCTGTCCCATAAAAATCTTCAGGCAAATAGATACCAGATATCTGCGGTTATGGCCTTCAATAGTACCGATGTAGTATTCAACTGCCTGCCAATGTTCCATGCCTTTGGACTTGGTGCCGGTACAATATTGCCAATATTATTCGGTATAAAAACATTCTTCTACCCATCGCCATTGAGGTATAGAATAGTTCCCGAATTGAGCTATGACACAAACGCAACAATAATATTTGGTACAGATACTTTCCTTTCAGGATATGCGAAAATGGGACATCCATATGACTTCTTTAGCATTAAATACGCAGTTTGCGGTGCAGAAAAATTAAAGGAGACAACAGCAAAGGCATGGATGGATAAATTCGGTATCAGGGTGCTTGAGGGCTATGGCGCGACTGAAGCATCGCCGGTTATTTCAATAAATACTCCAATGTATCCGCTAAGAGGAAGCGTCGGAAGGATATTGCCTGGCATGGAAAGCAAACTTGAAGAGCTAAAGGGTATTACGGATGGACAAAAACTATGGATAAAGGGCGACAACCTAATGATGGGATATCTTAAGGCTGATAAACCGGGAATACTGCAGCCGCTTGAAGACGGCTGGTATGACACAGGCGATATAGTTGATATTGACGAGGATGGCTTCATATTTATAAAAGGCAGAGCAAAAAGATTTGCTAAAATTGGCGGTGAAATGGTATCACTGACAACTGTTGAGATGGCTATAAATAAACTGTGGGAAGGCGTATTGCAGGGGATAATCGTAATACCTGACGATAGAAAAGGAGAACAGCTGATTTTAATCACAGAAAAGGAAAATCCAAATATTGCTGACATAGTCAAATATTTCAAAGATATTGGATTGAGTGAACTATGGGCACCTAAAAAGGCTATATATATGAAAAAAGTACCAATTCTTGGAACTGGAAAATTTGACTATGTTGGAGCTAAAACAATGGTTGAAAAAGGTGAAATAAAATAAGAAAATCCTTTATAATTAATATTTATAAATTATATTAACCTCATAGATATATTATAATATTCTATGAGGAATATACCAAAAACTAAGGGCAATATACATATTAATAGCACCATAGTAGGCTATAGGGGATTTGAATTAATCCAATATAATCAAGTAATTTTCAAACCGCTTGACAATGACGATCTAGTATATTTTTTGCAGAACATAGAAAAATACAAGAAAAAAATAAAAATTACTCCAATCGGTATATTGCCAATAAATAGAATAAAGGAACTACCAATTAGCGGCGCAATAATAGTTTTTGAAAATGTCTTCAATGGAATAAAACTAGAAAATAATATTTTAGAAGTAGGATGCGGCGCTAGAAATTCAGAAATATCAAATTTTGCAAGAAAAAATGGTATTTCTGATTTAAAAGGATGTACAAAAGCATTTAAAATCCATAGGGTTTTTAAAGAGCAAAACAGTACAACAATAATTCATAGCCATTATATGAACCAGCGGGGCGGCCGCAGGACTTTTTTCTATGGAAAGGCGGTGCAGCTTGACTAATGCAGCTCTATATGGTCAAGTTGAAAATTTGACAAGAGAAATTTAAAGAAAAAAGTCATAGGGACTTCGCCCCTATCGGCTCTTTTATTGTTTTTTTAAGTCCGCCAAAGCTGACAACCTTAAATATTGGGATTGATGGAAGTTGTGGCGGTCAACTTAAAAAAAACAATAAAAGAGCCGCTGCGGCCGCCCTTCAGCCAATTCAATCACCACTCTAATATCACAATTAAAGTCATAAAAAACCAGTAAAACAACAAAAATCATATTAAATAATTTATTTTCTTGTAAATTATTTTTATAGTTCTATTCTGAAAATACAGAATAATAAAATCTAAAAAAATGACTAGACCTGCAGGTAGAAAAAGAAACGAATTAAGGGAAGTTACTATAGAGCCTAATGTAAATAAATACGCTGAAGGTTCATGTATAATAAGCTGTGGAAACACAAAAGTTCTATGCACAGCAACCATAGAAGAAAAACTGCCGCCATTTTTAAAAAATGCGGGAAAAGGCGGCTGGGTTACAGCGGAATACAGCATGCTTCCGAGATCTACTCAAGATAGGATTCAAAGAGAAATATCTATCGGCAGACCAAACAGCAGAAGCACAGAAATTCAGAGACTTATAGGACGTTCTTTAAGATCATGTATGGATATGAAGGCACTAGGCGAAAGACAGATTATAATTGACTGTGATGTACTGCAGGCAGATGGCGGCACAAGGTGCGCCTCAATAACCGGAGGCTATGTTGCACTATATCTAGCCGTTCAAAATCTCATAAAAGCCAGAAATCTTAAAATAAATCCGGTTAAGAGCATGGTTTCGGCAGTTTCATGCGGCATATACAAGGGAAATACAATACTAGACCTTGAATATGAAGAGGACAGCAACTCCGAAGCAGACGTAAACTTTGTTGTAAACGATAAAGAAGAAATAATTGAAGTTCAAGGAACAGCCGAAGGAAAACCATTTAGCTTTGCAAGGCTTGAAGAAATGTATAAACTAGCCATTGAAGGTTCAAAAATTTTAATGGAAAAACAGAAAGAAGCTCTAAAGTTGAATTAAAATTAATATATATATATATAAATATTTGAAATAGTCCCAATTATTGTTGGGCTATTATTTTATATTATGTTAAAATAACCTATAGTGATTTTATGAACCAGCGGGGCGGCCACAGCTATATTTTTTTTATTTTTTAAAGTTGATCCGCTACTCTATAGGCTGGGTCGGATGGTGAGACTGTCAGTTAATGCGGACTTTAAAAAATGAAAAAATATAGCAAGGCGAAGGCCTTAGACTTTTTTCTCTTCCATATTTTATCAAATCTCCCAGCCAAACAATCCACAACCGCCAGCATCCGCAGCCAATTCTATTGAGAGAAAAAAGTCCTGCGGCCGCCCCGCTAGTCCATAAAATCACTATAAGTTAATTTAATATACAAC
>CALXSC010000024.1 GCA_944391025.1 uncultured Rickettsiales bacterium | reverse complement strand
AAAGTCCAAGCTTGCTTGAGACTTTGACAACTCATGCCCGCAGTTTGCCCGACTAAAAGGAGGGAAAACAGGGCTTGATGTTGGGTTGAATTAAATTTTAAATTATAAAGTCCAAGCTTGCTTGAGACTTTGACAACTCATGTCCGAAGTTTGCCGAAGTAAAATGAAGAAGCACTAGATAGGCTGGCGGGTTGGTTTTTTAATTACATAGAGTAATTTGTATTATGGGATATTTAAGTTTTTTATTTATAAAATAGGACTAGGATATTTCTTCTTGATTATATTTTCTGCTTATTTTTAGATTAATTGCCCTATATGGATATTTGATTATCTTGTTTGCAAAATTTTGTTTAATTCATTTTTATTTATCTCCAAAATATGATAAGTATCAATCCTGTGGTGTGGAATATGAAAGAAGATTTATTATCATAAAAAAGTAGTTGTCGCTCCGTATTTTAGGTGAACGAGATTAGTAAAAATTATAGGGAGATTTAAAATAATACTGTTTTATTGCATTCATAAGGCTGTAAAAACAATAAGAAATAGTTTTCTTATTTATTTTTCTGTTTAATATCATTTATCAAATGCTCCACTTTTTAGCCTCTTTTCATATGAAATAATTTTTTCTTTTACCAGCCCGCTCAACATGTAAACTCCTATTAGATTTGGTATTGATAGACTTAGTACAAATACATCCGCTATTAATACTATTGCGCTTACTTCTGCGAAGGAAGCTACTAGAATGGCACAGGCGAAAAATATGTTAAATATGCAGGCTAATCTATTTTTTGTTAAACTCTTGAAAGCTGATTGTCCATAGAATGAATATGTTATTACGTTTGATAGGGCGAACATGACTACAGCTATTGATAGTAATACTGGAAACCAGCTTGAAACAGATGAAAAAGCTTTTTTAGTCATTAATACACCGTCTAGGTTTTCTGTATATGCTCCGCTTGAGATAATCATTAGTGCAGTCAGGCAGCAGAAGAACATTGTGTCAACCATTGGGGTCATGCAGGCTATGGCGCCTTCCCTTACCGGTTCTTTGGTTTTAGCTACGGCGTGCGCTATTGATGTTGTACCTAATCCAGCCTCATTTGAGAATCCAGCCCTTCTAATTCCCATTACTAGCGTGCCAATAAATCCAGATACAATAGACTCAATTGCGAACGCATCTTTAAACATTATTAAAAAAGATGACGGTATATTTTTATAATTTGTGCATAGTATGATAATTGCGCATAGCAGGTATAGAATTGCCATTGCAGGAACTATTTTTCTATAATTTTTCCAACTGTTTTTGCTCCATTGCACAGTATATATAGGGCAAAAATGCTAAAGATTCCGCCAAATATTACGCCATATTCGGAAAAAATTTCATAGTCGGATATTATATTAACTGCTTGGTTTACTTGAAACATTGAGCAGCCAAATGAACCAAAAATAAGCATGAATGTGTATGCAAGCGATAGGTATACTCCTAATTTTCTAAAGCCTATTTGTTCTAGCCCCTTTCTTAGATATTTAAATGGACCGCCATTTGTTTTTCCGCACTCGTCCACTTCTCTATAGGTCTGCGACAGTGTTGCTTCTGTAAAAACTGTATTCATTGCAAAAAATGCTGTAATCATCATCCATATAACGGAACCTGGTCCGCCAAGCTTGATTGCTATGGCTACACCGGCGATATTTCCCATGCCTACAGTTCCGGAAATTGATGTGAACAGCGCCTGTCTTGGGGTTATTTCTCCTAGGTCGGTCGGAGAATAGTATTTATTATTTAATGCTATATCTAGACCATGTCTAAAAAATTTAACGTTTGGAAATGAAAGTTTAAAACTCAAAAATAATCCGGCGGAAAATAGCCAGACTACCAATAAAGGAAATCCGAAAATTTCAAAAAATAAAATTTCATTTAAAAACTCTGCAATAGATAAAAATACGTTTATCATGGATAATTCCCCCAAAATATTATAACACCATGTATTGTATAAGCTATTTATCTAAATATCAAGAAATTTTTTATTAATTTTTGCAGCTATTATATAAAAATTTGATTTTGTATATTTAATAATTTTTTGTGATTGCAGCATGGTTGCTGCATGGCTTTTTATGCGATGTGAAGCGGTGATGGCGTATAGTCAATTGGAAATTTGATAGTATTTTTAAAAAATTCTATAAGTGTCCCTCAGCAAATCCAATGGCTAAAGAATTTTTACGGCAATATGATTTGAATATTGTGTTTTAAATTGTTAGTAAATATAATTAAAATATTAAATTAGATATATTAAGATGACGATTAAGGTTATTACTTTTGGATGTAGATTGAATACCTACGAGAGCGAAGTTATAAAAACTTTTCTGCAGGCTAGTGGAAAATTTGAGAATAAAAACATAATTATTTTTAATAGCTGCACAGTAACTTCTGAAGCTGAAAAACAATTGAGGCAGGCTATAAGAAAGGCCAGAAAAGAAGATCCTAAGTCTATTATAGGTGTTGTTGGCTGTGCGGCACAGACAAATTCAAAGGCCTATGAATCTATGGAAGAGGTTGATTTTGTGTTTGGAAATATTGACAAAATGAAAGAAAATAACTATGAATTACTTTTGCCAATAATAGAAAAAATTGAAAAAGAATCCAAATGCAAATGCAGTGGAAACTGTGGCTGTGGTGGTTCATGCAAATCCGGGGTTCATTCTAAAGAAGAGAAACATGGCTGCTCCTGCGGACATAGCCATAGCCATGCTGATAGTGAACATAAATGCAGTTGCGGACATATCCATAGCCCGGAAGATTGTGAAGAAGATTGCGATTGCGGACATGAACATGACCATGTTGACTGCGGCTGTGAAGAAGATGATTATGATGAGGATGAGGAAATAATTGAAAATCATAATTCTATAATTAGACCGTTGGATTTTGATAATGAAGAAGATAACGATAAATTAATACTTGTAAGCAATATTTTGGAACTAACTGAACTGGCTCCGCAATTAATTACAGGATTTGAAGAAAAAACGCGTGGATTTATACAGATTCAAAGCGGATGCGATAACCATTGTACTTTTTGCGCAACGCGTTTGGCTAGAGGAAGAAGTATATCCATATCTTCCGATAGGATTATAAAGCAGATTAACAGGCTTGTGGAAAATGGCTATAATGAAATAGTTCTGACAGGAATTGATATTACAGATTATGGAAAAGGGCTTAATGAGGATATTAATCTTGGCAAGTTAATGAAAAAAATTCTTAAGGAGACGGACCTAAAAAGATTAAGATTGTCCTCACTTGATGTGGCTGATTTAAATGATGATTTAAAAGAGGTTTTATTTAATGAGGATAGGGT
The DNA here is from genome assembly GCA_944391025.1 of uncultured Rickettsiales bacterium. Classification (GTDB taxonomy): domain Bacteria; phylum Pseudomonadota; class Alphaproteobacteria; order Rickettsiales; family UBA1997; genus CALXSC01. Next base: position 29,666 of record CALXSC010000024.1, on the reverse strand, counting down.
TATGCCCCATATTCATATAAGCTTGCAATCTGGCGATAATACAATTCTAAAAAGAATGGCTAGAAGGCATACAAGGGAACAGGTTATTGATTTTTGTAGTGAAATTAGAAGATATAGGTCAAATATGGCGATTGGTGCTGATTTAATTGCTGGATTTCCGACAGAGACTGAGGCTATGCATAAAAATTCCTATAGTCTGATAGAGGAAATCAGCCTAACATTCGGGCATATATTTCCATATTCTGTAAGGGAGAATACACCGGCTGCACTAATGGAACAGGTGCCAATGGAAACCAGACGAAGAAGAGCAAAAGAATTAAGGGCAATAGCCCAGATCCAGCTGGAGGATTTTACAAGGCAGCAATCAAAGTTTAGCCACCAGGTTCTTATAGAAAATGAAGAGGTTGGAAGAACGGAAAACTATCTTATTGTAAAATTACCGAAGGATATTTTAAAAAATCATAAAATTGGTGATATTGTTGAACTAAAATTTTAGAAGTAGTTTTTATAAAGAATAATAAATCTTGTTTAGCAACAGTTTGTTAATAATTTAAATAGCGTTGGAAGACAAGTCCAACACTATAAATATATAACTTAACGGTTAAATTCTTTTTCTATATTATTAAGATTTAAAAAGAACCATTGTAAAGCAATCAAAGTATGTGAATTAATAATTTCATTATTTTTCAGCATATTTCTTACTTCATCCTTTGAAAATAATAAAGTTTTAGTATCTTCGTTTTCACTTTTTAAGTCGGCATATTTACTTGTATTTGAGCTATCAAATTTTCCACAAAATAAGTGTATTTCTCTTGTTGAAAAGCTAATTTCTGGGAAAAATGAACCAATTTTTATAATTTTTAAAACTTTAACTTTGCTTTCTTCTTCAACTTCCCTTGATATAGCGCTTTCCATTGTATCATTTTTATCAACCAAACCAGCAACTATTTCATACGGGCAATCAATATTTTTCTTAATATAACAACCTTGTCTAAACTGCTGAATTAATAGCAATTTATCATTTACATTGTCGTAAAGAACTATTGCAATAGCATCTTTCCTTTCAAAAATTCTTTCTCGCAAGTTAATTTTTCCTTTCCATCAAAGCTTTCAAACTCAAATAAATAATCGTTTATTTTATTGAAACCATTATAACATTTTTCTTTTTTTAGAATTTTTATATTTTTCATTAATATAAATATTATTATATAACAACTGTTGAAAATAATATGATGAAGTTAATACACAATAAATTTTTGAATTTTTTGCGGTGTCAAGTTAAAAACTCAACACCGCATTTGATGTTTTGCAAATATTATTCTGCTAATATTTTTGCCTTCACTAAAATGGCTTTATCATTTTCATTTGCTGGTACCCATCCATTTTCTAATAAAGATTTTATATATATTTTATTATAAAAGAATGGGAAAATTATCCAACTAAAACCATAAGTTAAAACGGCAACAACTAGCATTATAATAGTCCATTTTAAGTCGCCCCTTAATAATGGAACAAAAAGTCCAAAAAATAAATTTGTCCAAGAAAAGCCAAAAGATGCTTCTTTTAATACGTTATTTTTCTTTAATGAAATTTTCATATTCGTTCTATTTATTAGGCCTTATTGTGTGAGCCAAAAACATTTTCATTTTTAGCCATGTACATCTTCATTAAAGCTTCTCTAGCTGGTTTTAGATATTCTCTAGGGTCAAATTTGCTTGGATTCTCGTCTAGAAATTGTCTGATTGCTGCTGTCATCCAAAGTCTTCCGTCTGAGTCAACATTAATCTTGCAAACTGCCATTTCTGCAGCTTTTCTTAATTGTGCTTCAGGAACACCGAACGCTTTTTCAATTTTTCCGCCGTGTTCGTTGATTATTTTAACAGCTTCCTGTGGAACAGAAGAAGCGCCATGCAATACGATAGGGAATCCTGGCAATCTCTTTGCTACTTCTTCAAGTATGTCAAATCTTAGGCAAGGAATATCTTCTTCTTTGTCAACCTTAAACTTGTAGGCGCCATGTGAAGTTCCAATTGATATTGCTAAACTATCAACACCAGTTCTTTTAACAAAATCCTCAACATCATTAGGATCTGTGTAGTGCGAATTTTCTGCGACTACATCGTCCTCAATACCAGCCAAAACACCGAGCTCACCTTCTACAGTAACGCCGTGTTCATGCGCATAGTCAACAACTTTTTTAGTTTCTGCAACGTTTTCTTCGTATGGAAGAGCTGAACCATCAATCATAACGCTTGAAAAACCAGCGTCAATACAATCTTTACAGATTTCAAAGTTTGCGCCATGGTCTAGGTGTAGAGCAACTGGAATTTCTTTTAAACCTTTTTCTTTTGCAATTCTTTTTATCATATCTATAGCACCCTTTACCATGCCCTTTAACATGTCGGCGTCTGCGTATTTTCTAGCACCTGCTGATACCTGAACGATAACTGGAGATTGGGTTTCTAAACAAGCCAAAATAATTGCCTGTAATTGCTCCATATTATTAAAATTATATGCAGGAATTGCATATTTTCCTTCATAAGCTTTTTTAAACATTTCTCTTGTGTTTACAAAGCCTAAATCTTTATAACTTGTTGTCATTTTTTAGATTTTAAAATTATTAACACAGCTATCATTCTATAACAGGTTTTTTAAATGTATAGAAAAATTTGACAAATAAATAAATAGTTTTATATTTTATATATATTTAATATTTTAATATAAAAAATGAAATTATTTAGAAATATTCGGGGGGGGGGGCAAATTATTAAAAATCTCTAAAACCTCTTTAAAATATAATAAATCAAAAAATTCAGCTTTTTCTCTAATAGAACTATCAATAGTATTAATTATAATTGGATTGCTTGTTGCGGGTGTAACAGGTGGTGCTAGTCTTATAAAGAGTGCAAAAATAAGGTCTTTTATAAATGAATTAAATGGATATAAAACTGCCGTTTATACTTTTAGAATTGCGAAAGATAGATTGCCTGGTGATTTGAATGGTGATGGAAAAATTGGTTATGATTCTGGCGAAACATATGACAAAAATAGTTTTCCTTCTCCATATAATGTTGCAAGTGGAGATTATCAAATACCAAATGTTCATAGCGCTCCATGGGTTGATCTGTATTTAGAAGGTATAATAGATTTTCAACCAAAGAAAACAGCTACTGTAATAACTGCAGAGAATGTAGTAAAAGGTTTAGGATTGCCATATTCTGACACTTTAAAGGTTTTGCATTTTTTTGAGTATCCGACCTCAGATTCAGACTCTAAAAAAGCAAAATATAATATAGCCGGAAAAAATTATATAACTTCTGTTAGTGTTAAACATAAATTGACTATTCAGCCAGAAATTTTAAAAAATATTGATGAAAAAATTGATGATGGAAAATATAACGACGGTAATTTTAGGGGGTGGTGCAGCACTGATGGCGATGTTAGCTACGAATATAGTATAGATAATAAAATTTTATGCAAACATTCATATTTTGCAATTGAGTAAAAAAACGTTGATATTAATTTTTTTTCATTTATTCTAGTGTTATGCTTTATTTAAAAATAATTAGTTTATATGAAAAAGTTTTTATCAATATTTTTATTAGTTTTATTGCTAATATCCTGCGACAAGAAAAAACCAATTTTGGGCGAGAGGAAGGCTATATTTTTAAATAATACCTCTATACAGGTTAACGGCAATCCAAATAATATCAAAATTTCTGATGCTAAAACTTTTATAAACTATTACGGCAATAATTCGCTGTTAAACCAGGAAATTGAAAACTATAAAGTAAATAGTTTAGAATTTAATGAATATGGTATTTCAAGCAAAAAATTTAGTGTAAAAACCTATTTCTTTTCAAGTCCAGTTATAGTTAGCAATATTATATATTATTTAGATACTAATGGTAATCTTATTGCGAAAAATATAAATGACATGAAAAAAGTGTTATGGAAGACGAGAATAATTGAGAGATTTAATTTTATAAATTATTATGGCGGCAAGCTGTCTTTTTATTATGATACGATATACATTACCACAAGGCTAAATGAGATTATAGCTGTTAATAGGGATGGGACTATAAAATGGAGAAAAAAGTTAAATACTATTCCGATATCTACGCCGGTTATTGAGGGAAACAGCCTATATGTTATTACAAATGACAATAAATTATATGCGCTTGATACGGAAGATGGAAGAATAAAGTGGATAAGCTATGGAAATGTAAAAGACTCTGCTATTCTAGGTTCAGCAAATCCAGTTATCTACGGTGACTATGTGGTTGCCTCATACTCTTCCGGTGAATTATTTATATTAAATAAAAATACTGGTGAAACTGTATTTAATTTGAATTTGACTGGAAAGTACATGATATTTTCAAATTTTGAATTGACGGATATAGACAGTACTCCGGCTGTGAAGGATGGAATTTTAATTGCTACGGCTAATAATGGTATAACGGTTGCTATAAACCTTGAGACTATGAGGGTTATGTGGCGGCATAATCTAGCCTCATTGACAAATGTCTTGATTGATGAGGATTTTGTTTTTCTTGTAACTACAGATAACACTGTTGTATGTTTGAATTTAGTTGATGGTAAAATTAATTGGTTTAAAGAGCTTGATAAATATAAAGATATGGTAAAGAAAAAGGATATGGTATTCTATAGAAGTCTTGCTTTGATAAATGGAAAGCTGTATGCCTTTAATAATGTAAATCAATATAAGATTATAAATCCGCTTAATGGTGAATTGGAAGATACTGTTGATACCCCGTTTATGCTCTATAGTATACCATACTCTTTAGATGGCAGGCTATATGGCATAGGTTTGAGAGGAAGAAAGATTGAAATTGTAGAATCAAAGTAATATTAGAAAAAATTTTTATATTGTTAGAAAAAATCTTGAATTATATAAAATCTACTATATGATGTGGATATTATTATTAATATATTTTAAAAAGAGTAATAAGAATGAAAAGAACAAAAATTGTTGCTACTATCGGACCTAAATCAGAGAGTCCAGAAGTATTGAAAAAACTATCAGAAGTCGGTGTTAATATTTTTAGATTGAATTTTTCACACGGTGACCATGCAGAACATGGGGCTAAAATAGATGCTATAAGAAAATTAAATTTGCCAGGCGGTATATTATTGGATACTAAAGGTCCAGAAATTAGAACTGGAGAAGTTAGGGGTGAAGTTCCTGTAAAAACTGGTGATAAGCTTATATTTACTATAGACAAGGGCGTGTATGAGGACACTGGAAAGGTTTCTGTAAACTATCCTGAATTTATAAAAGATGTAAAAGTTGGAACTATAATCGTAGTTGACAGCGGTGTTATAAATGCGCAGGTTAAGGAAATTAAAGGCCATGATATAATATGCGAAATAGTAAGCGGTGGCGGTAAAATTACTACAAAGAGACATATTAACCTTATGGGCGAACACGTATCATTGCCAACTGTTACAGAAAACGATTGGAAGGATATAGATTTTGGTATTGAAAAGAAGGTTGATTTTATAGCACTTTCATTTGCCAGAACTGCAAAGGATATTGAAGAGGTAAGGGAATACTGCAGAAAGAAGGGACATGTTCCACACATTATACCAAAGATTGAAAATGGTGAAGCTGTAGAAAATCTAGAGGAAATCGTTGAAGCTTCTGACGGTATTATGGTTGCTAGAGGTGATTTGGCTTGTGAAATACCATTTGCAAGAGTTCCACAAATTCAAAAGCTAATTATGGATTTATGCGAAATCCATGCAAAACCAGTTATTGTTGCAACTCAAATGTTGTTATCAATGGTTGACAATATCACTCCTACAAGGGCAGAGGTTTCTGATGTAGCCAATGCTGTTTATGAAAGAGCTGATGCTGTTATGACTTCTGATGAAACTACAAAGGGATTTGATCCAGTTAATGTTATCAAAACTATGGCTAATATAGTTGAAACAAATGAAGAGGAATTTGTTGCTATTCCTGGAGAGGAAGAAGTTACTGAATCTGATGTTATAAATGAAGAATTGGTTAAGGCTGCAATTAAATCAATTGACTTTGTGGAAGGTGTTGACGCTGTTGTCGTTATAACTAAATCTGGAAAAATGGCACAGGAAATTTCTAATGAAAAGCCTGAATATCCAGTATTTGCATTTACTGACAATGATTTGGCTTGCAATACAATGGCTCTATTATGGGGTGTATATCCAAACAAAATCGTTTTTGATGCAAATGATTATGAAAAGACAGTTCAAAATGCAGTTTCTGTTTTGAAATCAAATAAGGACTTCAAAATTAGAAAATATATTTTGATTTCATACTATAAAGTTAATGGAAAAGAATACCCATTGGTTACTATAAGGGATTTATAATTTAAATCTGCTATAAAAAATAATCCACCGGCTATGTCGGTGGTATTTCTATATTATTTTATTCTTTATAATCAATAAGTCTATGGTTATTGGGATACCAGCGGGGCGGCCGCAGGACTTTTTTCAAGAAGAATTGCGGCTGTGGGAACTGTCAGTTAAAGAGAATCTGGCTGGTGGATTTGGTAGCGGAAGGTCGCAGAAAAAAGTCCCAAGGCCTTCGCCTTGCTGGGATTTTTATTATTTTTTTGAAGTTGACCACCTCATTTAAGGATAACTTAAATATTGAGGGTTGTCGGTTTCGGCGGACTTCAAAAAAATAATAAAAATCCCGTTGCGGCCACCCCGCCCCATCACAGACTATGAAAGTTTTTTTGATTGACAATTAAAAATTGTATGGCAATATTATATTCGCCTATATGGCAATTTAGGGTGTAGTAGCCCACGTATTGTGTAGAAATATACAAAATTGTTTTATAGGCTCTTCTTTATTATTAAAGCGGGAGCCTATGGGATATAAGCCTACTTGCAGGGAAACCTATAGGAGTCTATACATGACTTACTAACTCCAGCACTTTTACAAAGTAAAAGTGCTTGTTTATTAAATATTAATTAATAAAGGAGTTTAATATGGACGATTTAAATAATCAAAATAATAATACTAATAATAATTTAGAGCAGTATGGTGAAGACAGCTACTGCTGGTTTAATATAAACAAAAATTATCTTTATAACTATATTATAACCATAGAAGAAATGATAGAAAAGATGAATATACTTGAAGAAAAAGATGGTAATGAATATCTAAAATTACTACATTCAGTCAATAATAGAATACTTAGAATTGCAAAGTGCTATATATTATATTTTGTATATAAATAAAAAAACTTTAAGCGTTCCCATATAAAAAGTTAATTCATATCCTTAAGGTATTTCAGATTGTTACTAGTCCTAGGGCGATGAACTATAATGTTGGAAATATGCTGAGGGGGGGGTTATGTGGTTTTTGGAGAAATAATTTTAAAATTAAAATTGATTTTTATTATTTTACTGTTATAAAATGAATTCTATAATGTAATGTTGTAAAGACTGCTGGGGAGAATTATGATAATACCAATGCTAAAGGAAGCCTGGATTTCAATTATATCTAATAAGCTTAGATCTTTTTTAACGATTTTAGGTGTTGTTATTGGTGTTTGCGCGGTTGTTTTGATGGTTGCAACTGGACAGGCTGTGCAATTGGAAATTGATAAGCAGCTGGAGGGTATCGGTGGAAATATGATGCTGGTCGTTCCCGCTTCATCTAATAGGGGGGGCGTCCATAGCGGAAGGGGCGGTATGCCTACGCTTACAATGCAGGATATGGAAGCTATTAAAGGCGTTAAAAATGTTGTTAATGTCGCACCGCTTGTTACGTCAAAATTTCAAGTAGTTGCTGGTGCTAATAATTGGAATACAACGGTTAATGGTACAAATCCCGAATATTTGGATATCCATGACTTTAAGATTGATAGGGGAATTATGTTTTCAAATAGGGATGTCTATAGCGGCAGTCCATTTGCTGTTATTGGCAAAACTATAGTTGATAAGCTGTTTCCATACGGTGAAGAACCGCTTGGCAAGGATATAAGAATAAAGGGTGTTCCATTCAAAATAATAGGTATTTTGGAAGAGAAAGGCGCTGATTCTAGGGGTAATGACCAGGATGATATAATTCTGCTCCCGGTTAAATCTTTTAAATCAAGACTAACTAGCAACAGGTTTCCCGATAGGGTAGCTATATTCTTTCTGACATTTGATGATGCTAAAAATATGAAGATTGTTGAAAGGAGAATCCAAACCCTATTGGAGGTGAGGCATAAGATAGCAGTTAATTCTGATCCAGATTTTGAAATAATCAATTTAACTGAAATGGTTCAAAAAATTAGTATGATTGGTTTTATTTTGGCAGTTCTGCTGGCCTCTGTTGCTTCTATATCTCTGTTCGTTGGCAGTATAGGCATTATGAATATGATGCTGACATCAGTTACCGAAAGGACTAAAGAAATTGGAATTAGAAAGGCTATTGGTGCACCGAATAAAAGCATACTGTTCCAATTTCTGATTGAGTCAATATTAATTTCGGCTATGGGCAGTTTATTAGGCATGGTTATCGGAATAGCTACAGCATTAACTGCTGGTCATATATTAGAAAGAGAAGTTCCAATAAGCGTATTAACCATAATTGTATCTATTTTTGCCGCTGTATTTGTTGGCATAGTATCTGGTATAGTGCCAGCTATAAAGGCGACAAAGTTAAATCCAATAGATGCCCTAAGATATCAATAATATAATATGACATTTGGCTATAGCGACTTTTTATTGTTTTTGGCCTTGGGGTTTTGATAATTTGAAATTCAATCAATTAATCTGCCATCAAACTTGAATGTCTTAACAGCCATAAATACGCTGCAGCTGTCATTTCTACATTTTAATACTATAAGATTATAAAAATAATCCTAAGCAATATTATTTATTACCTTGATTTTTTTATTATCATAATTATAAATTATTATATAAGTCAATAAAAATAAATATTAAAATGCAAGAATCTAGTGCAAATATAAACAGAAGAAGATTTGAAGAGATTTTGGAAATGTCTAAACGTATGAATATAGATGAATTTATAGAAGCCCTATCAAAGATGCCTCCAGCTCGAGAAGAGGTTGTTTCTCCGGAATATTCCAGTACAGCTGGTGCAACACCGCAGTCCAACTTTAGAACTCAAGAAAATGTTGAAAAGTCCCAAAGGAAGGCTCCAGTAACAGTAGTATCTATGTTTGTTAGAAGTGATACTCCAAATTTGCATAGCAAACCTGAAACTAAAGAGAGTACTAAATTTAGAGAATCGGTGGAGGAATTTTCACGTGACCAAGGTGAATTTAGGAGGTTTCATTAATTAAAATCAAATAGATTAACACCTATTCAGCAGATTGTATAATCTGCTGATTTTCTTCTTCCGGCTTCTTTTGTTCTTCCTCTAGCCTTTTCTGTTCTTCCTGTTTTTTTAACTCTTCAAATTGCTTTTTTACAGATAGTATATAAGAATTGATATTTTGGAAATTTGTTGCTATGCCTAATTTTTCCGAAGTATTTCCATTTATGGCTATAGCCAAATTTAGCGGAATTAATTTATCCAATGCGCCGCTTAACATAGTAAAATTAGAATTTAATTCCAATTTTATATATTTAGGGAACAATTCAAATTTTCCATTGACCTTTCCATTTATCATCAACCTTTTTATGTCAAAATCAAATTGACCACCGCTTTTTTTTGAATATTGTATAGTTCCCTTTGGTATTCTTTCAAAGAGCGTGCTGCTATTTTCGTCATATAAAACTTTTTCTGGATTCAGGGAATTTAACAGCTCCTCATTTGTGTTAACTTTTAACAGATCGCCACTTAAATTTTCAAGTCCAAATTTATTGACATTTATTCCGCTTGCTGTAAAGTTTAATTTAAAGATATAGCTTTGTATAAAATTCTCCATATTCTGTCCTTCGGCATATAGGACTGAGCTGAATCCAACTAGGCCGCTTATATTGTTTGATCCTGTAAATATATATAGCAAATCCTTTAAATCTCCGGTGCAGCCGTTAAACGTTAGATTGAGTTTTCTATTATATTGCATATTTAAAAAACCACCGATTTTACATTTCCCGCCAAATCCATCTATTTCAAACTTACTGAAATTAATTAAACCATTTTGCAGGGTTGCAATGAATTCTAGTGTATTTATTGGAGAGTTTTTAAATAGTATATTATTTCCAATTATATTTACGTTTCCGTAGAAATCTTCAAGCGTTGGCAAATCAAACAATATTCTATTTAAGTCTATATTATTGTCTATATGAAGATTCTCAAGCTTTAATTTCATATCTATTTTTGGTCTTAATTGCAGTATATCAAATATAACGCCGCCTTTAATTTTATCATTAAGATTTATATTGTAAATATTTAATAAACCCTGGGAGGTTCGTATTACAAAATTATAATTAATGTCTTTAAAGTCCTTATATTGAATATTCTTTATTTCAAATTTTAAAAAAGTATTTAGAGTAAAAGTATTCAAAAACAATATTTTATTTTTAAGAGTATTTATATTGAGATAGGATTTTTCCTTATTTTCAGTTATAAAGTTATCCAATAGCAGATTGTTTATCTTTGTATCAATTGCTATAAATGAAATTCCGGAATCAAATTTTACCTCAATAGTATTCTCAGATTTTAAATTGTCTGTAAAAAAATTACCATTATTTATAAATAGCCTGTCACCATCTATTTTAATAATTCCATTAAATTCAAATTTTACTTTTTCGTGGTCAGTAGTTTTTGAATATGTTCCAACGCTATTTTTTATAAAATTCCAGAATCCATTTATATCATTACCTTTTATATTTAATAGCTGCTCATCTTTTTTATTTTCTATTATTAAATCCGTTTCGCCAGGGAATTTTCCAGCTATATTGTTAAATTTATATTTGTAGTCATCGGAATATGAAAAATCTAATTCTGCATCCGTTATTTTGTCCTGATTGAACTGTATCTCTTTAATTTTTACATCAAAAAATATTGGATTTATTTTTAATTTACTCTCTATAAAACCGCTATAGTTACTTTTTTGTTCTTTAGAATATGTTCCTGAAAAAATTGATATATCTTTTTCGCTAATATTGTTTGTATTTTTACTTACCATATTTTTTATAATCAGGGCGTCTAAATTAATCGTTTCAATATTAAAATTGACGGTATTTTTTTGGTTTTCTATAAAATTAAACTGTGCTGTGCCGCTACCCTTCATGTTTCTTCCATCAAAAACTATATTTTTTAAGTCTAATACGTCATTTTCTAAATTAAATTCAAAATTTACTTTTAAGCTTACATTATCAATAACCCTTCTATATAAAAAGTCCGATGTATTAAATATAGTTCTGCTAAATATTTGTGGGTTTGTCAGATTTAAATTAGAATTACCTGAAAATTTTAAATCTTTAAAATTAGCCTTTAGCGATGTATCAACAGAAAAAGCCTGTGAATTTAGATTTATTTTTCCGCTAAAATCATCCTTATTTTTGTCTAAATCAATATTAATATTTAGTGGTTGTTTATTTGATATTAGTTTTCCTGAAAATGACAGTTTATTTTGACTATATATTCCTGAGATATTAATATCAGTTAGTTCTCTCTTATATTTTATTGCATTTACAACTATATTGTTATTTTTTAATAATATTTTTACATCTGGATATTTTTCTACAAGCCTATTGAAATATTTATTTATTATTTTTCCAATTATCTTTATCTCTATATCCTTATTTAGCTCTTCAATATTGAAATTAGCATTTATTATCTCTACTTTATTAACTACAAATTGTTTTTTTATCAGATGCTCTGGAGATAGATATAATCTTATTTTTTCTATATTAAAATCAACAATATAGTTATTTTCTATCAAGTCTTTTCCTTCTATGTTAACTATTAATATGTGCGGTATTAGGAAGGATTTAAACGACATATTTCCCTTTATAGCCAAAGATGTTTTCAATTTGTTATCCTTGTTTTCTTCAGGATTAATTTTATTAACCTCTTCAACTAATATTTCCGAAATTTCTTTATTGTTGTCATTTTTTACACTTTCTAGCTTTATAATGCTTTGCAAAGAAAATAAACCAATTACGGCGATAGCGACCAGCAAAAGTAAAAATATAAATAATTTTTTTACTAAACCAATACCGCCCGCCAAATCAACTTCTTCTGCGACTTCGGTTTTTTTTGTATCTTTGTTATTTTCTTCCATAATTTTAAAAGCCTTTTTATTGTACAATATTCTTAATAATATTTAAAATATTATCATCTGCATCGGCAACTGCAATTTTCCTTGCATTTTTTGACATTTCTTCAAGTCTATTTTTATCTTTTATCAGTTCAAAAAATAGTTTTTGAAAGTCTTTTATATTAAAGTCCTTTTCTAAAACAACTATTCCGGCATTGTTCTTTTCAAATGCTTGTGCGTTTACCTCTTGTCTATTGTTGCCACGGTTTGTTAATGGTATCAATATGCTAGGTTTTCCAGATATAGAAGTTTCACATAGCGTTCCACTTCCTGCTCTGCCTATTATCAAATGTGCCTTTGACAAAAGTTCATTCATATTATTGAAAAATGGTTGAACTGTTGCATCTAGTCCTATTTTTTTATAATATTCCTTTACGCTATCAACAAATTCCTCCCTAACCTGATGGTATATTTTTAAATTTTTCTGTTCTTCGCTATGGTTTGTATCAAATATCTTGGGCAGATACTCGCTAAATATTCTTGCGCCGCCGCTGCCACCTGTAATTAATACTATAAATTTTTCACCATTTTTCGGATATGAGTACTCCAAATCCTTTAATTTTTTAATATCTTTCCTAACTGGATTTCCAGTATATACTATTTTGTCCATATCATTAAATTTTACACCAAACAATTCATGATATGTTGTCATAATCTTTTTGGCGTTTTTGCCAAATAGTTTGTTTATTTTTCCTATGTAAGCGTTTTGCTCATGCAATATATATGGGGTCTTTGTCCACACGCAGGCCATTAGAGTCGGCAGTGTAGCATAGCTCCCAAAACCAATTACTATATCGGGTTTTTCAAAATTAATTAGTTTTACCGCCTGAAAGAATCCAGTTATTATGCTTTTAATATCTGAAAAAGATTTTAAAGTTTTTCCTGCGTTTATTATTCTGTAGTTAAGATTGCATGAAGAATATTTTTGATATATTTTGTCGGCAACTATACATATGCTGTTATTTTCATTCGTTAATTTTTCAGCTATAGATATTGCTGGAAATATATGACCTCCAGAACCACCTGTTGCTAGAAAAACCTTAATTTTTTTATTATTTGTTACCATAATTATTCATTCCAAACATTTTTAATGTGTTTTATTATAAAATTTTTATAAACCAATACAACATCAATTCTTATATCAAAGTTAGAATACTTTTCGTATTTATTCAAGAAAATTTTTAACGAATTAGTTATCCTATGAAACTGCCTTCTTCCAACGACTTCTTCAACCTGTACAGAGGCATCGCTTCTGGCCTTAACCTCAACCACTACAATACATCTGCCCCTTTTAAATATCAGATCAATTTCTCCAAACTTTGTTTTAAATCTCCGTTTTATAAGTATATAGCCCATAAAAAAGAAAATTATTATTACGTAATATTCAGCCAATAAGCCAAAAAAATATGACCTCCTTTTTCTATCCATTTTATGCTCCCATTCAATAGATAATTTTTTTCAACTATTCTATTGTAAAACTATTTTATTTTGTTTAAAAAGTTTTCCAACTCTTCAACAGTATTGTAGTTTATTATAATTTTACCCTTATTCTTCTGTTTGTCAAATTCAATTTTTGATTTTAAATTTATTTTATTAAATAGACTGGTTTCAATTTTTTTAAAATATTCTTTATTAATCATTGAGAGCTGAGCTTTTTTAATATTTTGTTTTAGATTATTTTTGCCATAGTTATAGTCCCTAACCAATTTTTCAGTCTCTCTAACGCTTAGTTGATTTTCAACAATCATATGCGCTATCTCTATTGCTTTATCACAATTTATTAAAGCTCTTGCATGGCCCATATCTATCTCTTTTCTATATAGCATTTCTTTAACCTCAGTTGGAAGGTCTAGAAGCCTTACTATATTGGCTACATGGCTTCTGCTTTTTCCAACAAAATTAGCAACATCCTGCTGTGTATAATTAAAGTCTTTTATTAAAGAATAATATGCCTCTGCCTCCTCCATCACCGATAGGTCGCTTCTTTGAATGTTTTCAATAATTGCCAAACTTAAAACATCCTTATCGTCAAATTCTTTAACTATTACAGGCACTACATCCAGACCGGCTAATTTTGCCGCCCTATGTCTTCTTTCGCCCGCAATTATTTCAAATTTGCTCAAGTCTTCAGATAGTTTTCTAACTATAATTGGTTGTAGAATTCCATATTCTTTTATTGATATTGATAGTTCATGGAGTTCTTCCTCGTTAAAATATTTTCTAGGCTGAAATCTATTTGGTTTCAATAAATCAATAGCAAGTTTTTGTACTTTATCCGCACTTAAATCAATACCCATTAAGCCGTTATTTAAATTTAATTTTTTTTCTCCTAAAAGAGAGCTCAAGCCCCTTCCTAATTTATTTGTTGTATTCATTTTTATTAAATAATTTAAGTACTAGCCATATACTAGAATATAAATATTATTTTTCAATTATAAAAATTGAAAAATAATATTTTATTATATTCTAATATTCTAAACAGCCTGTTGAATTCCTCGCTGAGCTTTTTGGGTTCGTTGTTTAAGTGTAGCCTCTATTCTTCTTCTAGCTGTTTCCTCTGCTAACCTAGGAACAAAAGCCACTATGGCATCATCTCTACAGAATAATTTTAAACGTTTTTTATATATAACGCCTAGGGCCGTTTTGAATACTTGCAGCTTTTTTTCTTCATCTTTTATAGCGGCTATTTTAGCACTTAATCCTCCAGTTGTTTTTGCTTTTGAGATACTTTCCAATATATCACCATCACTTTCGGCTGTTATTGCAAAATCTCTTTCTATTATTGTTTTTATCTCTGGCAATATTTCCGTAAATTTGCTATCGCAAAAATCTAATGTATCATTTTTGAAAAGATCCAGCATATTTTGCATATATTCTTTTAAAAACTGGCTATGTCCTCCAATATCTTTGACTGATATAGATGGTTTTATATCCTTAATATAGCTACGTGAGTCAGCTATGGTTAGCCATGCTGTTAGTTTTTTTCTTAGACTATCTATATTTTCACAAGAGATGGCTGTTTTGGCTGCAGCTATTGCATGCAAAACACAGCTTGATGTTGACTGTAATCTTGGGTTTACCAATTGTATTTTTCCTTGGTAACTTTCGCCGAATGCCTTTGGATAATCAAAAAATTCTACAATTTTAGGATTTTCAATTTCATTCCTTACATATTTTAATATCTTTTTATCCTCAGTATCTTCCTGGTATTTATTTGGTTCAACTTGTATTTTGGATTTTATTTTTTCTTTGTCATCTTGCGCCAATATTTCAAGTATTTTCTCATCCGTCAATCCTCTAACATAGATTCTAAATTTTTCTATAACTTGTTCATCAGTTAGTAGATCATCTAGGTTTTCTTGTTTTTCTTTTACGAAATTCAGCATTAAACTAGTTGGAGTATTTGCCTTTGAAAAAGTAGCATGCGAACTATCAAACAGCATTAATGGCATTGATGAAATAAAAGAATCATAGTTTTGATGGCTAAGGTCAACAAATACAGAAGTCATATGCGATTTTGTCGGCAATAATGTTACTACAAAATCCCCATGTTTACTTTTATATTCAGCATAGTTGTCCCTTGTAATGCCTAGTCCTTTTATAAGAGCTTTAAAATATTTTTTTTTACTATTTGTCTCAGGTTGCGGACAGTATTTATTAACAAATCCGACCTGTATATTTTTTTTATTGTTGGCAATTGTTTAAATCGTTTTCTCTTTTTTTCTTCAAAATCTTCCTGTACTTTTTTTGATTTGCCATCTTGCTTTTCAGTCACTCTATCTTCTATCTTTTTCTTTATTGATTCACAGTCTTTAACGGCTTTTTCAAAGCCATCCAAAAGTACAAAGTGCTTATTCTGTAATAGTCCTAATTCCTCTATAAGCCTAAACGAGTCAACTAAGTCAATATTAGGACTTTTATTTTCAGAAAGATTAGGCAAGATCAACTTTTTTAAAAGCAGACCCGATCTAGGTTTGTTTTGTGATTGCATTTTTATATTATTTATTAACAATAACGATATTATATGAGAATTTTGGAGCGATTTCAAGAAAAAATATTTTATTTATTCCAGTATTAAAAAACCTTGACTAATTAATATTATAATTTTAGATTTACAATATATATGAATAAAGAATCATAGCCATGTCAGATTTAAGGGATGCTTTAAATAGAGTTATAGTGCCAATAAACAAAGAAGGTTATTTTATTATAGCCGTTAGTTGTGTTATAACATTTTTATTATTTATTATAAACTGTTTTTTGGGCGAAATAGGGGTCGTATTAACACTTTTTGTGGTTTACTTTTTTAGAGATCCTGTTAGAATTAGTCCTGACGATCCAAATGTTGTTTTAGCTTCTGCTGATGGAACTGTAGACACTATAGAAGAGGCTGAGGCTCCAAAGGAGTTGGAATTGGATTCAAATATTAAATATCAGAGGGTTAGTATATTTTTAAGTACATTTAATGTGCATGTACAAAGGGTGCCGATAGCTGGTACTATAGAAAAACTTGAGTATATCCAGGGTAAATTTTTAAATATAACTAATGACAAATATCATGAAGACAATGAAAGGCAAATATGTTTAATGAAGGCTAAACAAGGTTTTGAAGTTATATTTGTACAAATAGCTGGTATGGTTGCAAGGAGAATAGTTTGCAATCTCAAGGAAGGTCAAAAAGTTACTGCTGGCGAACAATTTGGTTGTATTAAATTTGGCAGCAGAGTTGATGTATATTTGCCTAAGGAAGTTGAATTAAAGGTGAAGGTTGGGCAGACTATGATTGCTGGTGAAACAGTAATCGGTATTGTTAATAAAAAATAATAATTATTGGTAGTGAATATGAAAAAAAATAAAGATGGACAGTTGGATTTTACAAGGTTTGTTCCGACATTATTATCACTTTTAGCGCTATGCTGCGGCGTTTCAGCTATTAAATACGGATATACTGGAAACTTTACCATCGCTGCCTCCTTATTATTATTTGCATGTTTTTTGGATGGAATTGATGGAAGGGTTGCAAGATTTTTGAATGTATCCAGTGACTTTGGAGCACAAATGGATTCCTTAGCTGATTTAGTTAATTTTGGTGTGGCTCCTGGATTTGTAGTATATTGCTGGAAGATGAATGAGGTTGAATTTAATGGAATCTCATGGTTTGCGGTTATGCTTTTAGCGTGCTGTATGGCTATAAGATTGGCTAGATTTAATGTTGATCTAACAACAAAAGATCAAAATGATCCGCTGGTTAAATATTTCTTCAAGGGCGTTCCTGCCCCTGCAGCCGCTGGTTTGGTTATACTTCCATTGGTTTTAAGCTTTCAATTCGGATATGGATTTTGGAGCGAGCCTATTTTTGTGATTGTCAATACACTAGTTATTGCATTGTTGGCCGGTGGTACATTGCCTACACCTTGCTTTAAGAAAATAAAAATTAGCAACCAATATAGAAACCTTGTTTTAATTTTGGCTTCTATGCTTGCGATTTTGTTTGTTACTGAGCCTTGGCTTGCATTTTCAGTAATTGGAGCTCTATACTTAGTAAGTATAGTTATTGGAATTTTTGTTTATTTGGGCTTTAAAAAAAATAGAAAATAGGTATGTCAAATAATCCATTAAAAATTACAAATTTAAATAAAAAGTTTGGAGAAAAGGTTGTTCTTGATGGAATAAACTTTGAACTTAAAAGCAATGAAATTTTTGGTTTGATTGGTCTCAATGGTGTGGGAAAAACTACTTTAATAAAAATAATTTTAGATTTGCTTAGCGCTGATTCGGGCGAAGTAAAAATTTTTGATACACCGTCTGTTTTGACAAGAAGTAGAGAAAAATTAAGATATTTGCCTGAAAAATTTCAAGTTTCTTCAATGCTTAAGGGTATAGAATTCTTAAAAATTTTTAATGATTTTGATAAAGCCTATAAAGCAACAAAAGAAGAATTGAAAAAGGAAATATTTAAATTGGCTGACCTTCTGGCTTTGGATAAAAACGCTTTAAATTTAAAGGTTTCAAAATATTCAAAGGGAATGGTTCAAAAACTTGGATTGATATCAACATTTTTAGGAAATTCTGAGATTGTTATATTGGATGAACCAATGAGCGGTCTAGACCCTAAGGCAAGAATTTATCTAAAAAATCTATTGCTTGAAAGCAAGAAAAAAAATAAGAGCATTTTCTTTAGTTCCCATATTCTAGCTGATATTGATGAAATATGCGATAGAATTGGCGTTTTATATAATGGAAAAATAGTATTTGTTGGAACTCCTGAGGAGTTAAAAAAGAAGCATTCTGAAACTCTTCTTGAAAAGGCATTTTTGAAAGAAATAATGTAAGTCTGTATAGAAGAAATATATTTTACTGTTTACCTGTTTTAAGGTTTCTAAATGCTTTGCTTTATTATAATTTTTTAATCCATATTTTTATATAAAAATATGGATTAAAATTTACTCTCTGCTAAAGGTATGGCTTTGCAAGTTCTGTTTTTTATCCTACAATGTTCCTTTAAATTTATAATTTCTTATTGCACTTCTATTTTTGCTCTGTATAGTATTTATATCTCATACCAATTCTGCCTATTGGTCAGGATTGGCATTGCATACACAAGAGACTTTAATTCTTGTAATGTTTCTTCAATTATTACCTTTTTAACTGAAAAATTCAAAAACATATATGAAAATATTAAACTCTATCTCTTATCTTAATGCAACTAATCCCTCCCTGCTTTGCGAGGAAGCACGAAGTGGGCGGGATGTCGGCTTGCCGAAAACAAGAGGGGCAACCGATGGGAGCTTGAGCATTCACTTCGTTCACATCGTGCTTCGGCGAACACTCGGGCTAAAGCCACTCGTTGGTGATTTGAAATAAACTTCAATCCCCTTGCCTTCGCACTTGCTTGCAACCGGCAGCCTGTCGGATCGGCGAAGTGTGAAACTAGCGAAACGAGGAACAGGTGCTCTGCAGGGGCGGTGGGGTGCTCTAATTGTTTATATATAATTATATTTTTAATTATTTTTTTCTTTCTTTATTCCCTTTATGATATTTTAATTTTAACTTTTTTCTTTAATTAAAATTTGATTTTAAATTTTTAATCTGATTTTTAATTTTAAATTTGGTTTCTCTACTTTAATATTTTTAAAACTCCCAATCATCAGCTAAAGCTGACGCTTCCTCTTCTTGAGGGGAAGGATTATAATGCTGTAATATCAAGATAAGGGGAAGAGTCTGGAAAATATTGTATAAGCATTTTTTTATTTTTAAGATTTTTGCTGTATTTTTATGACAATTATATATATTCAATCTAGACAATTTTTGCTTGGTGAGAGGGGGCGGCCGCAGAGCTTTTTCTTCTAAATATGGTGGTTGCTGAAAGTATCGGACTAACTGGCGGTGGTGAGGATTTGTGGGGTGAGGCTAGATGGAAAAAGCCCTAGGCCTTCGCCTAGCCAACGGTGGAGGCGCCGACTCATTTGGCTATGAAAGGGAAGCACTAATGGCCAATACCAATGCGCCAAAAGTTGAAAATCCGGGAAGGCCCCTGCACCGTTGCTGCGGCCGCCCCCCGCTGGTTCATAAATAGTCCAAATTTATTTGACGGGGTTAAATAGGTATGAAATCGCCTTTGGTTTGATAAGAAAAATATTCTGCAATATATTATTTAAATATTTAATAGGCAACTTTTTAAAGTTTATAAAAAATGAATTGCATATTTAGTTTTTTGTAATATAATTAATCTTTGTGTTTAATAAAAAAGTATTATAAATATGGTAATGGAAGGTTTTAAAGATTATGAAGTGGCTAAGAAAAAATTGGCTGAAAATAATTTTCCAAAGGGTTTAGTTGGCTTTGGAAGCGCTAGAATTCCGATGGATGATCCTCATATTAAAGAAATTGAAGAAATATCGGCACTATGTGCAAAGAGAATTTTGGAAAAGGGAAAAAAGATTAGTTTTATAACAGGCGGCGGTCCATCAGTTATGACTGCATGGTTAGAGCCAGCATATAAATTGGGCGCTCCTACTGGTGGAATGGCTTTAGTTCTCCCGCATGAAAAGGAAGAAGACCAATTAAAATTCTGCGATAAAAATACGTCATGTGTTTTTAAAACTTTTGAGGCTAGGAAGGCAATAATGTTTGACTATGCTAAATGTATTATCATATTTAAGGGTGGATTTGGAACTATGGACGAATTATACAGTGCATTAACTCTAATGAAAACAAAGAGAATGCCGGAAGTTCCTGTATTTATATACCCTGCATCATTCTACAAGGATGTTTTAAATTTTGAAACATTTGTTGAAGCAAAAACAATAAGACCTGATGAAGGCGATATGTTAAAATTTATGAATTCAAAGGAAGAATTACTTGAAAATTTATATAATTTGATTGATAATGATTAATAATACTTTACTAATTTATATAGTTTAGTATGACTGCCGTATAGATTTAATAAAATTTATGCGGTTTTTATTATAAATTGAATTGTAAATAATATAATGTGATAACATTTACAAATTCTATTGAAAATTACTAAAAAAGTTATATGATATTTGGTTATTATTAATAACTAAATATTTTATTATGGATTTGGATAGAGGTGAGGACATGGCATATTCCCCACGATTAACTGAAATGGCTATTATTGATGAAAATGCAAGTAATCAGTCAATAGCTGAACATTTTATTGGCTTGCTGTTAATAAATGGCATGACAATTAACCCCAAAAGAGCAATTATGTTTCCAACTGAAGAATCTAGATTTGAGTTTGAGAGCATATGTTCTGATGGAAATATACAAACATTTGAAATTAAAGATGCAAATAATAGAACTATATGTACGATTGGTATTAACTATAGAGATATAATGTTTGAATTTGTAGCTGATTCAGAATTGTTTAATTCCGCAAAGGGATTGTTTCCTAACGCAACCGATGAAGATGATTATATTAGCATATGTTTGAATAAAGATGGAATTAATGATTGTAGATCATTTTGCGAAGTAATGTGTAGTTTAGAAGGTGCACCTAATGCAAGAGAAAGATTTTTATCTGAAGTTCTTTCTAAAATATCTCTAAGAATGGTTTATAATGCCCATCAACTTGGCAAGAGTGATGAAGAAATTATGGAGGCGCTTAACTTTAAAATACGTTCAAATCCTGATAATCTTCAAAGAGTGTTAAATTTAATCCATGACCATTGCAGGGATTTGGAATGGGAAACTTTTAGAAGAGAATTAACGGAACAGGGGGCAATAGAATATATTAATAGCCTAACTGAAGGTCAAGAAATAGAGGATTTTTTAAATAGAAGAGGATTTGTTGTAAATATGGTAAGCGTTTGGAATGCTATAGCCAAAAATCCAAATACTCCAAGAGACGTTTTGTATAGTTTATCAAGAAGAGTTAGGGCTACGCCTGAGCTTTTAAAAAATATTGTCTTGAATAAAAATATAAGATTTGAAGATCTTAGAGAAATTTTTGTTGCTGCAAATAAACTTACAGATGGATTTGAAAGAGAAGTTAAAGATGAAATTACAGAAAGGTGCATGTCTAGAGATGATAATATCTCTATTGCAATTTTATATAAATTCCTATCCTCTATTACTCCAGAACTTTTTGATAAAATTGCTGAAAACAAAGAATTGATTAATAGATTTGTTACAAGCGGTGTTTTATCTAATGTAATATCGCGTGGAAATGTAACAAATAAATTTCTTGAGAGTGTTGTAAATTCTGACTTTATGGTAATGGATTTATTTAAACAAATTGTATCGTCTCCAAAAATGACTAAAGAATTATTATCTTTATCTTTAGACAGGATTAATAGGTTGTCAAGGGTTATAGAAAGATTGCCAGCTAGCAATCAAAACGGTATAGCTAAATTAAAAGCAGAATTTATAACTGATGTAGTCGGTATTTTTAAAAATCCTAATTGCGATGAAGAGCTTAAAACAAGAATTAAAACTAATTTTAATGAAAGAATACTTCAATATAAAAGGGATTTAAAGGCTTTTATGAAGGCAAATGAGACTACGCCAGCTAGACAGATGCATAGACCTGATGTTCCAGTACGAGCTGCTGATCGTGTTTTACAACGAAATCAAGTTGGTCAGGCAGGCAATGACAGACCGCAGGGACAAGCTATGTAAAATTAATAGGGGATTTTTATCTCCTATTTTTATAATTTTATTTTAATTGATTTTAATTCTTTGTATATTGCTGTTAGATGTAATATCCTTAATTAACCTGTCATCAATAATTACAGGAAGATTATTGTCTTTTATGTATTTTTCTAAAAGCCCATCGGATATAAATTTATTGAATTCAATTAAATTATTCATATCAAATGAATTTCTTCTTTTTTTAATTAATGGAAAATGATAATTGCTTACTTCGGAATAAATTAGTTTTCTTGAGGATATATCTAGATACTCAATCATAGTTGCTTTATTGTAAAGCATTGGAACAAATTCTAAATTATTGTTGTAAATAATCCAATGATCTTCTGTGGTTAGTATTGGACAATCTTTTATAAAGTATAAATTTTTTCCATCATAATGCAAATTTAGTCTGGCCATTATTATTGCATCGTTGTTGTCTGCTGGCAAATACATTAAATTTTTAAGTTTTTCTTTATCAAAAATATGGTCGCAGTCTATCTTTATTATCCATTCATTTTTTGGTATTAACTTTAAAACTTCATTTGAATAGTGGAAAAATTTATTTTCTTCTTTGCAATTTTTATCAAATAATCTTGGATCAGTAAAATTAAATACTTTATAGGGATATTTGTATGGTATGAATCCTCTATTATTTTTGCAGAATTCTAAAATATATTCTTCAGATCCATCATCGCAGTCATTATAGCCGATAACTCCTTTTTTTATTACCGGCAATATACTGTTTAAGCAGGCATCAATGGTTTCAATTTCGTTGCATACTCTTATATAGGCATATGGTTCAATTGGTTTTTGGCTTCTCTTATAATTTATTTTATTTATAATTACAGAATTATAATGTTTAGTCTTTAATCTAATTTTTTTTCTAATTTTTTTAAAAGGCACAAAACAGCAAATTAGATTAAATATAAAATTATGCAAGAATCGTTTGAACATTATTTTATTATTTGCATCAATTCTATAGCTAAAAATTGGTATTTTATTAAATAAATAGATAATTTTTCTGTTTGATTTTTATTTTAAATTAAACATTTTTATTAACCAATAGTATATAAAAATCATTTTATAAATACCAACAATTAATTGTCAAGTTTTTTATTTACTGCTAGTATATAAAAAAAATAAAAAACCAACATGAATATATTTCAAGAGTATTTGGCTAGCAATATAAAATTAGCACGAAAACGAAAGAGATTGACGCAAATGCAACTAGCTGATTTGTGTGAAATATCTACAAATTATATAGGATTAATAGAAACAGCAAAAAGATTTCCTTCGGTTGATATGCTGGAAAAGATTGCAAATGCTCTAAAGCTAAAACCTCAAGAATTGTTTGCTGAACCAAAAGTTAATTTTACCTCTAATACTAAAAAAGATAGAATAATATCTGATATAATAAATATATTAGATAGGGAGCTTGAGTAAAATTAATTGTTGGCTGGTATATATACATCAAATCTAGTTGTTTTTCCTTTTATTTCAAAGTTTGGTTTAATATTGGCTATATTTTCTGAATTCATCATTCTTTTTACCACAATGCGCTTTACTTTTTGTTTTAGGGCTAGTTTTAGCAATTCTGAACTGTCAAGGTCGTCACCAACAATTTCCCTGAAAATCTGCATATCTTTTTTTACTAATCTAGATTTTTTTGATTTTGGAAACATTGGGTCTATATAGATTACATCAAAATTTTCTAGATTGTTTTTTAAAAATTCTATTGAGTTTGCATTTATAAGCTTCATTCTCCCTATTATCTCTTTAGCTTCTTCATCTTCCATTGCTATATTCAATCCATTTTGTAGAAGTAAAAAAATTACGGGGTTTCGTTCTAGCATTGTTACATTGCATCCTAGCGAAGCCAGCATAAATGAATCTCTGCCAAGCCCTGCTGTTGTATCTAATACCGATGGTCTGTAGTCCTTTTTAATTCCTATCGCCTTTGAAATTTCCTGATTTAGTCCAAATTGATTTTTCCTTCTTGTTATTTTGTTTGATAGAAAATCTATTGAAAATGGCAGCCAATCCTTGTGCGTGTTTGATTTTAGTAGAATTTTTTTATCGTTAGCATATAAAACAAAATCAGAGTTTGATTTATTAAAATATTCTATAAATTCAGACTCTGATTTTGTATTCATTGTATTATTTATTGTTTAAATACCAGATTTCGTTTAAACCTTCTGAAGTTAAATCCGGATAAACTCCATCTATAAAATTTAAATCTTGTATAAATATAGGCGATAACCCGCCAGTCAGATATATTTTAAATTTTGTATCACTGAAGTTGCTTTGTATCTGTGAAACAATTTCTTTTATTGAACCGATATATCCGTAATATATTCCGGATTTTAATACTTCATTTGTATTTACGCCCATAAAATGGTCTGGTTTTTTTACTTCTATTAGTGGAAGCTGTGAACATGAACTGTGCAGACTCAAGGCTGATAGCTGTACGCCTGGGGTTATTATGCTTCCTGCATATTCGGCGTCTTTTAGCGCTATATCAAATGTTGTAGCTGTTCCCATATCAACTATTATAAAGTTTTCCTTAAATTTCTTTTTTCCTGCAACAATATTCATTAGGATATCACTCCCAACTTCACTTTCTAGACCTTTTTTAATTTTTAGCCCAATTTTTACAGATTTATCGCCTATGGTCAATATTTTTGCATTTAAAAATTTTAGGCTGTCTTTGAAAATTGCGTTAATTTCAGGTACTACTGAAGATAATACTATTCCTTTTATTTTAGTAAAATCTATTTCATCAGCTTTCATCAACTGTTGAATAATCATTGAATATTCATCTTTTGATTTTACCTTTGAGGTAATTATTCTCCACTTTTTTATAATTTTATCTTTGTCAAATATTGCTAAGACTATATTAGAATTTCCAATATCAACTGTTAGTATCATTTTTTAAATAAGTTATATAACACCTATAAATTATAACATGCTTAATTAAAAAGTAAACAAAATACTTGCATATTCCAAAAATAGTTTTAAAGTTTTTGTCAGTGTTGATTTACAAATTGCAGACACTTTAAATAATTAGCTAAAGCGGAAAAATTATCAAATATAATCCTATAATCCATTTAGCTCAATGCAATTAAAATAAATTATTAATAAATTGAGTAATATATAATGAAAAAATATTTTTTTACTAGCGAGTCCGTATCAGAGGGGCATCCGGATAAAATATGTGATCAAATTTCTGATTCAATACTGGATGCCTACTTGGCTCTTGATCCAAATTCAAAGGTTGCCTGTGAAACATTTGCTACTACAAATAGGGTTATTGTCGGCGGTGAGGTTAGAACTACTAATGGCACATGTATGACAGACGAAGAACTGGAAAATATTGTTAGAAATACAATTAAGGAAATTGGATATGAACAGGAAGGTTTTGACTGGAGAACTGTAAAAATTGAAAATTTAATGCACTGCCAGTCCAATGATATCGCTATGGGAGTTGATATTGGCAAAGATGAAGATAATGAGGGCGCTGGTGACCAGGGTATTATGTTTGGATATGCATGTAATGAAACAGAAGACTATATGCCTAGTGCTATATATTATTCTCATAAAGTTTTATATAATATAATGCAGGCTATAAAGAGAGGCGATCTAAAGGATTTAGGACCTGATGCTAAGGCTCAGGTTACTTTGGAATATATTGACGGTAAACCTGTTAGGGCTGAAAAGGTTCTGGTATCCATTCAACATAGGAACAATTTAAGCGTTGCTGATGTTAGAAAACTGATTAAACCATATATAGAGAGTACTCTGCCAAATGGATGGATGCCTACTAATGAAAGTAATATTCTCGTAAATCCTACTGGAAGGTTTGTTATTGGAGGTCCTGACGGCGATACGGGATTGACTGGGAGAAAGATTATCGTTGATACCTATGGCGGCTATGCTCCCCATGGTGGCGGCGCATTTTCCGGAAAAGATCCAAGCAAGGTTGATAGGAGTGCTGCATATGTTGCAAGGTATTTGGCTAAAAATGTTGTAGCTTCCGGACTTGCTGACCAGTGTTTAATTCAAATTTCCTATGCAATAGGCGTAGCGGAACCGCTATCATTCTACGTAAACTGCTATGGCGGCGGAAAAGTTAGCGAAGATAAAATTGCTGAAAAATTAAGGGAATTAGTTGACCTAAGACCTAGAAAGATTAGGGAGAGGCTGGAACTGGCTAAACCTATATATAAAAGAACAGCAAGCTACGGTCATTTTGGTAGAAAACCTGATACGGATGGCGGTTTTACTTGGGAAAAACTAGATTTGGTTGACGAATTAAAAAAACTTATATAGCAAATATATTTAAAGTTGTAAAAATAGGGTAAATATACCCTATTTTTTTTGTATTTTTTATATAAAAAAATTTAAAAAAATATCTCAAAGGTTGTATAAAATATTTATAAACCCTTTATTATCAATAATCAATACGATTAAAAAATATTAACTTTTTTCTTGACAGCTTAAAATTGTTATGTAATAATTAATTCGTTAAGAGTCCAATGGATAATTAACAAAACTTTGGGATAGCAATTTAATACAAAACCTTTTGGAAATAAATTGCAAATTTTATGCCTCCGTGTCCCAAAGTTTTTTTTATATTTTTTTAAAATAATTTAATCTTTTGAACAATTTAACTTGATATTATAATTTTTTTCTCTATCATGCTCTTTAAATCTACTAACTACTTATTGTAAAATGAAGATAAAATTTATCTTTTTATTATTTATATCTTTTGTGCTTTGTAAAAATTCTTTTTCTAAAGACTATGAAAAGGAGATTAAAGAACTTCAAAATCAAATAAATGAACTGGATAAAGAAATAAAGAAGAAAAGTAATAACAGTAGCGGCGGCGATAGGTTGAATAGTCTTTTGGATGGTTTAAAAATTAGTGGAAGAATTCATGTTGATGCCAACTGGTATGATGAAAACAGCAAACTAAAAAGCTACGATGTAAATGACTACAATGATAAATTTTCTATAAGAAGGGCTAGATTTACAATTTCAAAGGAAATGGATGATTTTATTTTTCAATTTGAGGGAAATTTTGATAAGGACAGGGCGTATTTGGGCGAGACTTTTATAGGCTATAGCTTTAATGATGAGATGATGCTTAAGTTTGGACAGGTGATTGCTCCTGCTTTTATGGAAAGGGAAAAAAGTTCAAATACAATGGCTACAATAGATTTTAATTCTTTTACTAAAATGGGTTGGTTTTCTTCATATTTAATTGGCTTAAATTTTGTATGGAAGACCGATGAGTTTGGACTTTCAACCGGTATTTTTGGAAATGGAACCAGTGTAGAAAATAAACTTGAGGATGATATGGACTATAATTTTACATTTAGAACATATTATACCCCGATAAGAAATGAAACCTATGTTGTCCACTTGGGATTGGATTTGATGTATCAGAATTATAATAATGATAGGGTTAATAATCCAAATATGGTTGAGAAAAGCTACTACTATGGACTTGAACTTGGTTTGCAATATAGATTTATAAATTTTACCAGTGAATATATTAAAAACTACTATGAATATGATAGATCAAGATTTGATGGAAAAAAATTTAATTTTGATGGACTATCGGCTGAATTGATTGTCACATTTACTGGAGAACATAAGATTTATAACAAATCAGGATATTTTGGCGGAATAAAGGTTAAAAATCCACTTTCCAAAGGAGGTGCTGGCGCATTCCAGGGCGTGTTTAGATATTCTTTGGCCGATGGAAAGGACAGGAATGGCATTTTTATAGACAATATAGGTTCACACTACGATTATACAATAGGTCTTACATGGATTCCTGAAGACTATATCAGGCTTTTAATAAACTATTCAATAAATAGTGTAACGGATACAAACTATGCCTACAAAGGAAAATATAACGCTTTCAAAATAGAGCTTAGAATGTTTTTTTAATATAATATAAAGGTAGAATGACTGCAAAAATAAAAAATTTCAAAAAAAATTTAAAAAAACATTGACTTTAAAAATTGGATGTGTTTAATTAATTAGGTATCTCAGTTTATGAGTTCGTAGCTCAGTAGGTAGAGCACATGACTTTTAATCATGTTGTCGCGGGTTCGATTCCCGCCGGACTCACCATTTATTTTATCATTTATTTTGCAGCTGCTTATTAAAAGCTTTGCTCTGCCATATCGCAACTATTGCTGATTATTTAAACAGCTGTTTCTACAAAAAGTTAAAATTTTTATTGACTTATATTTTATAGAATGTAAAATATATTGTACAGTGATATATTGGGCTGTAGCCAAGTCGTAAGGCAACTGGTTTTGATACAGTGATACGATGGTTCGAATCCCTCCAGCCCAGCCAGCCTTTTTTTGAGATATATTGAAAAAATTGGATAGTTTGAAAGCATGCTAGATAAAAATGACAATCAAAGTAATATTTCAAAAGAAGATGTTGAGACCACAAGCAAACTTCTTAATAAAATATATAATAAAAATACGGATGACAATATAAAGATAGGAATTCTTTTGAAATCTGTTGATACTGGTGGATTTGCGCTATTAATTCTTATATTTTCATTATTGCTTGTAATTCCTGCGCCGCCGCCAATAGCTACTATAGCTGGTGTTATCATAATGTTTTTTTCATTTCAAATGGCAATTGGACTGCAGGAAGTTTGGCTTCCAAAATTTATAACTGAAAAAAGTATACAAAGAAAAACTTTGGCTCTTATAGTGGAAAAATCTTCGGTATATCTATATAAATTAGAAAGATTTACTAGAAGAAGATTGACATTTATGAATTCACCTATTGCAGAAAGAATAATTGGCATAGTCGTTTTTATCCTTGCCGCAATAACTCTAACGCCAATAATATTTGCCAATTCCGTTCCAGGTACTGCTATAATTATGATTTCCTTTGGACTGTTAAATAAAGACGGTCTGATTATAATTATTGGATTTTTTATTGGTTTTTTAAGCATATTTGTTGTTTGGGCAATGGTTATATTTGGAAAGGCTGTAGTGTTGAAGATAATAGATAAAATATTCTAATTTTCAGATTGACTTTTTACTTTGTTTTAATATATTTAGTTTATATTTACTAATAATGCTTATATGTTATGAAGAGTTTTAAAACTCTGAAAATTGCGAGGGGGGTGGTGAATTATTAGGATACTCTAAAATTTCTCTAAAATATAATAGATCAAAAATTTCTGCTTTTTCTTTAATACAACTATCAATAGATCGGAAGAGCACA
>CALXSC010000023.1 GCA_944391025.1 uncultured Rickettsiales bacterium | reverse complement strand
AACATATCAGTTAAAATTAAAGATGGGATGGATGTAAAAAGCGAAGTTGGGGTTAATTTATACATTAAGTATGGAAAATTATTTTAACAAACTCCTTGAATAAATTAGCATTTATTTTAAAGTATATTTATACAATATATAAATTAATAATGGAAGAAATTGGTGGATATTTTGGATTAGAATGTGCTGATTTTTCGCTTGATTGGATGGGAGATAAAATAGCTCTAAATTCTGGAAGGAATGCTTTAAGATATATCGTTCGTGCCTATGGAATAAGAAAAATTGCAGTTCCAACCTATACATGTCAATTTGTTTGGGATTCCTTGAAGGCTGAAGGCTGTGAAATGTTTTTCTATCAGGTAGATAAAAATCTTATGCCAATAATTGAATTTCCAGAGGACATATTTGTCCTATATAACAATTACTTTGGTATATCAGAAGACCGCGTCAAAGTTCTAAACAAAAAATATAAAAAATTAATAGTAGATAATACGCAAGCCCTATACAGCCAACAAAAAGGACTGGCTTCTTTCTATAGTCTGCGTAAATTTTTTGGAGTTCCTGACGGCGGACTTGCCTGGTGCGATAAAAAAATAGAAGAAATTTTTGAAATTTCAACATCATATCAATCGTGTATTCATTTGTTAAAAATATATGACAAAGGATATAATTCTGGATATATAAATTTCTTAAAAAATGAAATTTCATTGGATAATGCTGAAATTAAAAAAATTTCAAATCTTACAATGGCGCTTCTAAAAAATATAAATTATGATAAAATTAAAAAAATTCGTCTAGATAATTTTAATATACTGCATAAAAAACTAGCAGAAAGCAATGAGTTAAAAATAGATTTGTCAAAAAATGATGTTCCAATGGTCTATCCATATCTGATTAAAAATGATAATATTAGAAAAAAATTAGAAGAAAATAAAATCAATCTTATATCATGCTGGCCAGATATAGAAAAAGTTGCTTCAGATGATGTGCTGTATTTAAAGAAATACCTGCTGCCATTGCCAATAGACCAACGCTATAGCATTAAAGATATGGAAAGAATTCTAAAAGCATTAGGCTTTTAGACTCCATTCAGTTCCATTTGGGCCATCTTTTAATAATATACCGTTTGAATCCAGATAATTTCTTATCTCATCAGCTCTTTTATAGTCTTTATTTTTTTTAGCTTCAGTTCGCTCATTTATTAGTTTCAATATTTCATCTTCGGCAATATTTAAATCTGACAAATTTTTATTGGTTCCATAGAAACTTTCGTCATAAATATCCAAAAATTTCATAACTCTTTTAAGGGAGGCTGGATCTTTAGATTTTAAAGAATGTAATTCAGCTAGAACCTTAGATGTATTCAAATCATCACTTAAGTATTCTATTACATTTTTATTAAGGTTATCAGACGCTTTAATACCCTTAACAGCCTTATGTAGATCTACAAGATTTTTTTCCGACTCTTCAATCAGATTCATGTTAAAATCAAATGGAGTTCTATAGTGGTTTTTTAAAAAAGCATATTTTATTGTCACACCCTTTACTCCCTGGTTTTTCAAGTCTTCAATAGTTATAAAATTTTTTAGAGATTTGCTCATTTTCTCACCATTAATAAGCAAAAAACCAGTATGTATCCAATACCTGGAAAAACAGCTGCCAGGGAAAGCGCACATACTCTGCGCTATTTCATTTTCATGGTGCGGAAATTTTAAATCATTTCCACCGGCATGAATATCAAAATTTTCACCAAGATATCTATGGGACATAGCGGAACATTCAATATGCCAGCCAGGTCTTCCAATACTCCATGGACTTTCAAACATAGCTGATTTATCATCAATATCCAAACTAGGTTTCCACAGTACAAAATCCATAGGATTTTTCTTATATGGAGCAACCTCAACCCTAGCCCCAGCTATCATATCCTCAGTATCCCTTCCAGATAGTTTTCCATATTCTCTAAAACTTGATGTATCAAACAATACATGGCCTTCAGCAACATAGGCATGTCCATTATCTATAAGATTTTGAATTATTTTAATCATATCCCCTACGTGCTCTGTAGCCTTCGGTTCAATATTAGGTTTTAATAGGTGCAGATATTCAAAATCATTGTCCATGAATCTTATATTCTCTTCAGAAACTTCCTGTATAGAAATGCCTCTCTCAACTGCCCTTTTATTAATTTTATCATCAACATCGGTTATATTTCTAACATACGTTACATGTTCTTTGCCATATAATTCACATAATAACCTATAAAGTATATCAATAGCTATATAGGTTCTTCCATGCCCTAAATGCGGTTTATCATAGACAGTAAGACCACATGAATACATTTTTACATTGTTTTTATCTATTGGTTCAAAATCTTCAATCTTTCTAGTTAGTGAATTATATAACCTCATTAAATGCTACCTCTACTTTGTTCTCTAAGCTTACTAAATGCGGTCATTCTTTTTTCAAAATCAACTTTGCCAGCATTTGTTTTTGGATCAATGTCTTCAAATTCAAGAGAGTCCTTAAATTGCCCCAAGCCATTAACCTGTATTGCAACAATTATGTCAACAGAGGTTTTACCATCAGGAATTTTAATACGTCCAGATTTTTCAAATGGATATTCGCCTTTCATTGTCAAATAGCCATTTTCCTCTTTTAGAGCAACCATAAACTTTCGTTCACCATCCTTAGTCGGAGGATCCAACACCTCTTTTGGAGCATATTGCAGAATTTTGCCCTTAAACTCAAAACCTTCAACGACTTCACCAGTTCTATAGAAAGTTTTCAATGGTTCACTTAATTTAGACTCTTCAAATTCATATTGTCCTTTGCCAGCATCTCCAACTGGAATATCAGTATCATGTTTTATCTTTGAGGAAAGATAATTCATAATAACTAATTTCCTAGCTGAAATTTGTATTTCAGATAATTCAAACTTTTGTTTTGGAGCTTTTTCAGGCTGTGCATTATCTTTCTGCCTAACATTATGTCTAGGATCAGCCAGCAAATTGGCTGAAGGTTCATGGATAGTCGGAGTGGTTTGCGCAGAAGGCTTAACAGGAGTATCAGTGTGTTTTTGTGGATTTGCTTGTGATGGCTGTTCTACTGTCTGTGATGGCGCTTTGCTCTGCGGAAGCGGCTGCTGCGGCGCAGGTTTTTTATCTTCAACTACTTCAACACTTGCATTTTTTCTTAATAGACTTTTTAACAAATTAATTTTTGCAACATTATCATCCAAACTGCCTTGAGTTAATTCATCAATAGAAATACCTAAAGCCAATCTTCTTTCAATTTCTGCGGTATAAAATCCACACGAAAAAGTATTAGAACCTTGTATTGCAGCGCCAATTTTATCAACATAGGCTATATCATATCTGCTCCTATCTTTTATAAGGGACTCTATAATACCATTCATTATGCCTTTAGCCTTTTCAAATTCAGCTTTAGAGCTTCCGCTTGGATTATAAAATTCAGCGGTAAATTTTAACCTTCCAGCCTCCTTTTTGCATATAATTCTACCAACCCCCCAATGTCCGCCATCGCCTCTAGAAAGATGTAACGGAAGTGTAAGTTCAAATTGTTCAGTATCGCTAAACTTAGAATACCATGTATTAAAATTTTCTTTAGCTGCAGAACCAACATCTTTCCAATTTGGAAAATTTCCATCAGTAACGCATCTTGATAAAAACACCCTATTCTGCTTAGTTTCCGATGCAGCAATTTCACTTAGCATGAGATTAATATCAACAGCATCCAGTCTATCAGATAATCCTATTAATTTTTCTGTATTATCTAAAAGTGATTTAACTCTAACCTGCAAATCCTTTCTTGAATTTAAATCCGACCTATCCATAAAATAAAAATTATTTCCTCATTTTATATACTAACACTATATTTTATTATTTTCAATAATATTTATCAGTTTTTGCAAATTCTAAAATAATAAATTCTTGACTTTAAAAAATAAAAATAAAGTATTCAATATATATAAATAAATAAAAATATAATGAAAATAGTATTATTTGCAACGCCAGAATTCGCTATACCAACACTAAACCTATTAAATAGCTCAAAACACGAAATAGTTGCCGTATATACAAAGGAGCCAAAAGAACAAGGAAGAGGAATGCTTCTTCAAAATACCCCCATACATAATGAAGCATTAAAACTTGGACTTCCGGTATATACGCCAAAGTCTTTAAAAAAACCTGAACAGTGGGAAAAATTAAAAAACTTCAACGCCGATATTTTTGTAGTTGTAGCCTATGGACTAATTTTACCAAAGGAAATTTTAAATATAGCAAAATACGGATGTATAAATATACACCCTTCCCTACTGCCAAGATGGCGTGGAGCATCACCGCTTCAAAGGGCGTTAATGGAAGGTGACGAAAAAACTGGTGTATGCGTCATAGTTCTAGGAGAAGGGCTTGACGATGGCGATATTTTAGATTGCAAGGAAATCAAAATAACAGATGAAACAACATTGGAATCACTACATGACGAACTTTCAAAAAAAGGCGCAGAGTTAATGTTAAACTGCCTAGACAATATTGAAAAAAATCAAAAAATAACGGCAACTCCACAGTCATCGGAAGGTTTAACATACGCAAAAAAAATAGAAAAAGAAGAAGGAAAAATTGATTTCAATATGCCAGTAAAAAAAATTGACCTGCTAATAAGAACGCTTGGCGGTGCAGTTGGCACATATATTGAATATAAAGGCGAAAGAATAAAAATAATAAAAGCAAAAGTGGTAAATACTTTAGATGATGGACAAAAAAAACTCAACAATGGTGATATAGCGGACAGTAAATTTTCAATAAAATGCAGTGATGGAATTCTGCAGCCATTAATACTACAGAGGGAAGGCAAAAAAGCATTGGCTATAGAAGAATTTTTAAGAGGTTTTAAAATATAGCCTGCATTAACTATAAAAAATATCCGCTATTTGGCGGATATTTTAAATATATGAGTTACTACTTATTTTTCTTATTGGACTTTTTTTCTTCATTATATTTTTCTTTCATTTCTCTAGCCTTTGATATCTGTTCTTTAGCAAAATCTTTTATGCCATTGTACATATCTTTAAAGTTAGGGAATAATACTTTCCATATACTATAGGATTCATTTTCATACTTTTCAGTGTTCTTAACTATAACCCTTGTTCCGGTTAATAAATCATGGAAAACTAATTTATTCTTTGTTAAAAACACTAAATCATACCAGCTCAAAAATATTATAATGGAAATAACAAATGAGGTTTTATCAAGCATTTCTGTTGCACCAAGGTCGGCTAGAGATTTATAAAACAATACGATAAACATAAAAAACCATGGCAAAACTACCGCAAAGCTTCTGGCCAATACTTGGTAAAATTTCATTTTTTCTCCATTTTTAGAAACAACGTAAACTCCCAAAAGTTTTTGTCCAATTGTAGCAGACCATTTCGTTGAAAGTAGTATTAAATTATAGATTACAGCTATTAAAAATATGCCAATAACAAAAACTACAAGCTGTTTAAATAAAGAAGAATTCAAAAAATAATATATTTCTATAGGAGTTACTCTTTTTATATTAAAGGCGCCATATAGCATTTTATATTTTGCCATAAATGACTGTATTGGCTCTCTCAACCAAAATTGTATAGAAAGATTAATATATAAAAATCTTAATAAATAAACGAAAAATACGTCAATTAAAAACGCAAAAAATCTATTGCTAACTGGAGCTGAAATCATTTTTTTATCTTCCATAATTCAAATTTTTATTCACAACTTTTAATAAAATATACCAATTTTAATTAAAATCAATATTTATTTGATTATTTTTTAACAGATGTAATATTTAAATAGCTAATTGTGATTTTATGTGCCAAGGGGCGGCCGCAGCTCTATTTTTTCATTTTTTGAAGTCCGCCAAAACTGACAATCCTAGAGATTTTATCTAGGCTTAAAGGTAGTGGTTAACTTCAAAAAATGAAAAAATAGAGCAAGGCGAAGGCCTTCAGACTTTTTTCTATACCGCCCCTTGCCAAATCCCCAATATTAATTTTCCAGAACCAACGGCCACTGCAGTCACATTCATCTTCTGAAAAAAGTCCTGCGGCCGCCCCGCCCCCTCCAAAATCACTATTACTTATTTAAATAATTTTATTTAGAAAGTGTATTGATTTTTAATTTACAATTATATATTATTAAATATCTCTATAATAAAAAATATATCTTAATAAAGGAAGTTTGCTATGATAAATATTACGACTCTAAATAATGGTTTAAGAATTGTAAACGAATATATGTCAGATATAGAATCTGTATCTATAAACGTTTGGGTAAAAACTGGCAGCAGAAATGAAAATAAACAAAATAATGGAATATCACACTTCCTTGAACATATGGCATTTAAAGGTACAAAAACCAGAAATACCCAACAGATAGCAGAAGAGTTTGATGACATAGGCGGAAGGGTGAACGCGTTTACTTCTGTTTCAAAAACAGCCTATTATACAAAGGTATTGAAAGAAAACGTTGAAGCAGCGGTAGAACTATTATCAGACATAGTTCAAAATTCCATATACCTTCAGGAGGAAATGGAAAAGGAAAGATTTGTAATATTGCAGGAGCTGGCAATGACAAAAGATGATCCAAGCGATATTATAGGCGATTATTTCTCAGAAACAGCCTATAAAAATCAACCATATGGAAGAACAATTCTTGGACCGGCAAAAAATATAAAAAAATTCACAAGGGAAGATATATTGAGCTATGTAGATAAACAATATAAAACGGAAGATATAGTAATATCATTTGCTGGCAGACTTGAGAATGAAGAGGCCGTAAAATTAGTAAAAAAATATTTTACATCTCTAAATGTTGGAAAAAATAAGGAACCGGAAAAGGCAGTTTACACTGGCGGCTATTTTGCAAAAAATAAAAAATTAGAGCAAACACAGTTAATTATGGGGTTTGAAAGCTATACGCACCTTGATAAGCATTTCTATGAGGCCGGAGTGCTTAGTATCGTTTTAGGCGGAGGCATGTCCTCAAGGCTATTTCAGGAAATTCGTGAAAAAAAAGGTCTGTGCTATAGAATTAATGCGGGCAATACATCAAGCCACGATACTGGAATATTTGACATATATTGCGCCGTATCGCCAGACAAGGTGAACGAACTAATAATTTCAATTATTGAAGAATTAAAGAAAACAGTAAAAAATATAACAGAGGAAGAGTGCCAAAGAGCAATAGTAAAACTTAAATCAAATATCCTAATGAGTAGAGAAAGCAATTCAAGCAGAGCTCAAAAAAATGCTTCAAATATACTTTCAAAGGATAGAATTATTAGCACAGAAGAATTAATAGGAGAAATAGAGGCCGTAAATACAAAAAAACTACAAAATTTGATGGAGGATATACTAAAGAAATCAAAGCCAACAATAGCCCTATTGGGAAAAATTGATAACAGTGTTTTGGATTATGATAGGATAGTAAATGAAATAAACAAGGGATAGCGTTATGAATAAAAAAGAAACAGAAAAATTACTTGAAGAAGCATATGAAAATAGAATTTTGGAAGGTGTAGAAGAATGGATAGTTCATTCAAAAAATGTAGCCTATGTAGCTGAAAAATTAGGCGAATTGAGCGGACTTGATCCTGAAAAATCATATATTATGGGTCTATTGCATGATATAGGAAGAGGACAGGATAGAAAAATACGGCATACAATTCTCGGATACAAGATACTTAAGGAAAAGAATATACCAGAAGAAATTGCAAAAACAACGATAACACACCTTTATATTCTGCAGGATGGCTCAAACCTCAGAAATCAAGAAAAAGAATTTAGAGAGGATGAATATGAATTTGTAAAGAACTATCTAAAGAATATAGAATATGATGACTATGATAAGTTGGTACAGCTAAGCGATTTAATAGGCGAAGTTAAAATACAAACAATAGAGGAAAGAATGTTTTCTGTATTCTGCAGGTATGATATAATAAACAATATGCCGTTCTGCCAGCAGATAAAAAACCTAAAGGATTATTTTGAAAAAAAGATAGGAACATCAATTTATAAACCATTTGAAGATATACTAAAAAGGTAGGCTATGAAAAATAAAATAATAATTTTAAATGGAACATCTAGTGTTGGAAAGACTTCTATAGTTAAAGAATTTCAAAATCTAGCTAAAGAATGCTACTATAGAATGAGGATGGACACAATATATAACATATTGCCGGAAAGATACCTGATTTACAGAAACCACAACGAATTTTGTCCAGAGCTGCCCAATAAATTAACAGACGAAAACAGGAAGGGTTTTTATTTTGAAGGTGAAAAAAAATGCAAGCTTGGTGAATATGCAAAATGTATGTCATTGGACTTTATTGACTTAATATTAACACTGTCCAATAATGGAAGGAATATAATCGTTGATATGATAACGTTTGGTACTTCTGAACTTGGCTATATGGCTGATATATTCCAAAAATTTGATGTATATTTAGTAAGGGTATACTGTAATCCTAAAGAACTAGAAAACAGAGAAAAGAAAAGGGGCGATAGGATTGTCGGAAGCGGTGAATATGGACAAAAATTTATAGATGCAAAATATAATGACCTAGTACTTGATTCAACCGATAAATCGCCAAAGGAACTAGCTGAAGAATTATATAATTTTATCCATACCAATAGTCCGAAGGCTTTAAAAAAATTGCATAAAGACAATGCAATAACTTTAAAAGTTGACGACAATATAGAACTTGAAACAAAAGCTCTAAAGCACGCAAAAAAATTGGCTCAAATAATAGAGAAAAATAAAAAATTCTTTAAAACAAGAATGGGCTGGATACCAGAAAAAAAATATACAGAATTTGATGCAAAATCATATATTAAAAATACAACCTATGGGCAGGACTTTATAAAGGATTTTGTGATAAAATATAACAATAAAGTAGTTGGTGTTATTAATTTTCAAGACTTAAAAAATAATGAAGCTGATATAGGCTATTGGCTAAATGAAGACGCACAGGGAAAAGGAATAATGACAAAGGCTTGCAAAAGGCTATTGGAATATGGATTTAAAAATTTAAATTTTGAAAAAATAAACCTCTATTGCAGCATAACAAATACAAAAAGTGAAAACATAGCAAAAAGACTAAATATGAAATTTGAGTGCATAATGCCTAATTTTGAAAATCTATATGGAAATATGATTGACCATAAGAAATATACGATATCAAAAAATGATTTTCTATAAAATAGGACTAGCAATAAATGCTAGTCCAAATTTAAAAATATAAATTACTAAAATAGGCACTCCTTACTTAATTTTACAGCCTCAGGAAAAAATTCTCTTTTCTTTCTGTCTAGCAATATTCTTTTAGCCATAGAGTTCTTTTTTTTACATGAAAGCTAACTTCAGCCCCCAATACAGCAGCTTTTTTATATTTTTCTTCCATCTTCGTTAAAAATTCTACAAGACCATTAAGGAGCTTATATCTATCTTCCTCATTATCTTCAAGTGTCTCAATTTTATCGCCTATTCTATTTATGCATTCATCAATTTTTTTAATAGTGTCCTCAGATGAAAGCTTATATATGCCCAAGATTTCATCTTTAAAATCCAGAATTTCACTATCTGCACCACTTAAAATTTCGTTAATATTATGTTGGAATGCGGCTATTTCTTGCAGTTCGGATGCTATTAGAACAAGGTTCCTAAAGAAAGTATTGGAAGAGTCATGGTCTAAATGGTGAATATCCTTATCAAAATCGTGATTTTTGCCGCATAAAAAACTCCAGATGTTTCTATATAAATCATCCCTTTCGTTTTCGCCCTTAGTACCGTAGTGTTGAAATTCATATTCAACCAATTTACTTACTGGATCAGTTATAGAAACCAAATCAGGATTATTAATTAAAAACATCTCATAATCAAACCTTGTAATTTTAAAACTATCTTCAGACGATTCTAAAACCGATTGAAACTTTTGTTGAGTTTTTTCAAAACTTTCACCGCTTGTCTCCTTATATTCAGTGCCTTCAACGAGTTCTCTATTGCCAAGGCCTTTAAGCTTTTTTTAAACTGCTCTATACGTGCAACAAAGGAAGATATCATTTTATTCTTATTTTGAATTGATTGATTTACACTTTGAAAGCCACTATAAGTTGTAAAATAATTTTTTCCAGCCTCTTTAATGTCTTCAATAAGAAGTTCTGTAATAGCTTTTCTGTCCTCAGCTGCGTATTCAGTTGAGTTTGTAATTTTTCTAATTAGTCCCGATATTTTTTCTTTAATTGCTTCATGAGATTTTTTTATTAATTCCATTTCTTCTTCGCTTATTCTATCTTTTTTTAACAATGAAATTTGCCTTTTTAAAACAAAAATATTATTTTGACAATCAATTATTTTCTTCGCGATATAATCCCATTTATATAAAATTTTTGAATTGCGAGAAAATTCTTCAAAGCTCTTTGAAAGGTCAAAAGAGGTTTCGCTAAGTGAACTTATATCCAAAGCACCATCTCTACCATATTCTATAACAGAATTTAAATCCGGTTCAAAATCCCTCAAACCACTTGATGCTAAGAGGCTTGGTGTACTTATTTCATCATAATTTTGAGAACCTAAACATTGTTTGGCGTCTCCGTGTACATTATCCATTTTTTAATTAAATTTTATTTTATGTCTGACATTATTATATCATAAAAATATAAATGTGTTAATATAGATTGAATAAAATTTATTGTTTTATCTATTTTTCTTTGTTTTTATTTTTAATCGGCAATATAGCCTTGACCAGTCCTAGAGCCGATACGCCAACAAGAGTGCTCGCAACAACCTCTTGACCAAAAAATCCACAGAAGACAGCGCTAATTATCATTGTAATACAGACAATAAACCCCTGCCATTGAGCAAGTCTATCCATGGCAATTTGAGCCTCTAAAGACCTTTTTTGATATTCTATTCGCCCGATTGACATTCTTTCAAAATCCTGTAAAATTATTTTCGCAGCCTTAGGATACAGGGTATTATATTTCTCTAAATCCTTAGCCTTTATTGGAAAACTTTTATATTCCAGAGTTGAGTCTTTATATTTTTTTCTAACTTTCTCTATTATTTTATTTTCTTCCATATCTTAAAAATAATTCCCTTGTATATATTTTAATCCAAGGCAGCTAAAACGGAAGTATAAAATAGTAGTTTTTATTTTTTAATAAATTCCATAATTTCTTCAATTCTAATTATCTTTAAAATATACGAAAGCAGCAAAAAAACAAACCCGCCAATGCCGCCTGATATTATTAATTTAAAAATTGTCAACATATCAAATCTTTCAAGGAATATGTTTGAACAAATTATAAATATAGCCATTATTATTGATGTATATATTATCTTTAGCAATTTTACCTGAAGCACATTAGAAAATTCAAAAGTACCATCCTTTAGCAGTTTATAGAATAGGGATATTGAAGCAAAAATTGCAGATATTGTTGTTGCAACAGCTATGCCATTTGCACCTATAAAAAACACCAGAGAAAAACTAACTATTATATTTATAATTAGACAATATAATGAATTTTTCATTGGAGTTTTTGTATCCTTCTTTGCATAGAAAATAGTCTGCAATATTTTTGACAGTATAAAAAATGGAAGAGCAACTGAATATATCCTTAATACATTAGCAACCTGCAATGTATTTTCAACTGTAAATTGACCTCTTTGAAATAAGACCTCTATAATTGGTTGAGCTAAAGTAAATAGACCAACCGCCGAAGGTATTCCGAGAAAACAGGCTAAAAAAATAGAATCCTCCTGAATATTTTGAGCCTCCTGCATATCGCCACGCTTGCTTAGCGTCTTTGAAAGTAACGGCAAAATACTTATACCTATCGCGGTACCAATTAAAGATAGCGGAAACTGTGCCACTCTATCGCCATAGTACAATATAGAAACGCCGCTTGGTATAAGCGTAGCAACCACAGAATCAATAATTGAATTAATTTGCATTATTCCAGAAGCTAAAAATGAATTTGAAAATTTAGAAAAAAAATTTTTAGCTGTAGGAGTTATTCTAGGAAATGTTGGATATAAAAATATCCTTTCTTTTAATGTAAAAAATAATATCCATACTAATTGAACGGCACCGGCAACAAAAATAGAATATGATAACGCGGTAGCAATGCCAGACTCATTAGAATTTCTAAATAGGATTGCAAACGCAACAATAACCGCATTCAATACAACTGGTGTAACGGACACAGCAAAAAACTTATTAAATGTATTTAAAATGCCAGACATCAATGAAACAATTGATATAAAAATCAAATATGGAAAAGTAATTCTAGTTAAAATTACAACAAGATTGAATTTGTCAGGCTCATCCAAATATCCGGGCGCCAGTATATACATAAGGAATGGCATGGCAATCTCTGCCAGCAGCGTAAATACTAAAAGAAAATAAAGCAAAATTGAATATATGTTTCTTGCAAAAATCATCATCTTTTCCTTTCCGTGAACCTGAACTCCACTGGCAAATATAGGTGTAAAGGCGGAATTAAAGGCGCCTTCCGCAAATATTTTTCTAAAAAAATTAGGTATTCTGAAAGCCATAAAAAATACATCAGAATAGAATCCGCTGCCCAAATATTTAGCTATAAAAATATCCCTTATAAATCCACTAATTCTTGATAGTAAAGTTCCAAAAGACATTACAAATGCCGATTTTAAAAATTGCTTCATATACCAATTAACCTTCCATAAAATTATTCTTTATAATTATCTGCATTATATTTAAATTTCTCGCCCATCCACTTTCCATCATTGCCAAAGTTTATAGACTGTTTTTCACCGCACGAATTCCATATCATATTAAAGATCAATCTAGCCTTTTCCTTTAAATCAAAGTTATAGTCCTTAATTTCAACCTCAGGAAGACTTAGGATATTTCTATCTATAGCTGCAGTTATCTTTTTCTCGTCTTGATGGTTTGTATATAAAATCCTATATCCCTTCGCATCAAGTATTGAAATAAAAAGATAGATAGGCGGCTGAATTCTAAATTTTTTCAAAATTTTTATAAACTCATAGGCTTTTCTTATTAAATAATATTCATAACCATTCTTTTCGCCATGGATAACCTTCAACTTATCTGAATCTGGAGCACTTATAATGCTGAACGGATTATCTATCTCATCAAAAACTTTTTTACTTGAAGATAGAAATTCAATTATACCATTTCTATAGAGTTGGCAATAGGAATTAATGCCCTTATCGTTCATTTGATATGCCAAGAGTCCGTCAAAATTTATTCTCTGCTCTGGGAAATTCATTTTTACATCAGACTTTGCCAAATCCAAATAATTCTGTTTTGTAAACGCATCAAACGGTATAAAATTCATTAAAACCTTTGGTGCTTTTATAGTTGGAATAATAGTATCGCCACTTAAAGCTCTTTCAACCTTTTCATGGTTATATTTTCTGATTTCCTGCATAAAATTCTCCGATTTTAAAAATAAATTTCTAAGTTCATAGACATCCAACAGAAGATTCTTATCAGATTTTCTCATATAGAATTTGTTAAATCTCTGATATGACACCATATGCGGAAAAAGCGGACTATGTTCTATTCTGATAATCATTGCATAGCGGCCATTATCCAAATTTATATATCTCACTTTAAATGTATCCAATTTAGGTTCCAGACCATTCATTATTACCTGCTCAATCCTATTTTTTTCAATCGCTATATTATGTGATGAAAAACCGTATACACTTTTTGCCTGGCTAAAATTATCCTCTTCAATTCCAATTATTATTTCGCCGCCGCTTCCATTTGCAAATGCTGAAACATCCTTTAGAAGTTCCTTTTTATCGGAGTCAGTTTTACCATACATATCCCTTTTAAAATCTAAAAAAGTATCCTCCTGTCTCTTATTTCTGACAAGATTTTCAAGGTCTTCCTGAACTATAGTTTTTAAATCCTTATCAATCGCAAATTGCATACAAAATAATAAAACCCTATGGAGTTTATGCTATAAGGATTGTTTTTATTTTTCAATAGGCTAAATAAAAATAACTACATCTTAATAATCTTAATTTTAACATTACCATCAGGAAATTCTAAAATATAATTTTTATTTAAAATCAGGTCTTTCTTAAATCTAACTTTTGAACCAAGAATATCTATCAAAATTGGATATTTACTTGCAAAATTTTCCAATTTTAAATCAAAAATCTTAATTTTTTCAGTCAATTTTGAAAGCTTTAGTTTTATTATCTTATTTATATTTATGCTTTTTATAAAATAAGTTTTTCTTCTATGCTTTTCTACCATTATCCTAAAGATATTTGAAAACCTTATAGTAAGAGATTGCAAAAAATAACCTTTTTTTATAAACCTGTCAAACTTTTTTATTAAAAAATCATTGAACGTGCTTGATAGCCTATCAAACTTTATCCTGTTTTTAAAAACTAGAACGGAATATAGTCTTATTGTCAAATCGTTTAGATTTTTATAGGCCTGTTCTTTGCTAATGGTTAAATATTCAGCAACCGATGTAGGCGTAGGCAGTCTCAAGTCACTTGCATAGTCTATAAGCGTCCAGTCAACCTCATGTCCAACAGCAGAAATTATAGGTATCTTTGAACTTGCAACAGCTCTCACTAAATCCTCATCATTAAAAGCCATTAAATCCTCTACAGATCCGCCGCCCCTTGTTATAACTATAACCTTTGGTCTATTCATTTCATCAAGAGCATTAAAATACTTTATAGCCTCTATAATTTCACCTGGCGCATCCTTGCCCTGCATAAGTACAGAATACAGAATTAGCTTAATTGGAGTTCTGCCATCAAGCCTAGAAAGTATATCATGGATTGCAGCACCGCTTTCAGCGGTTATAAGCGCAGCATTGCTTGGATATCTTGGAATTGGTTTTTTTC
The DNA here is from genome assembly GCA_944391025.1 of uncultured Rickettsiales bacterium. Classification (GTDB taxonomy): domain Bacteria; phylum Pseudomonadota; class Alphaproteobacteria; order Rickettsiales; family UBA1997; genus CALXSC01. Next base: position 231 of record CALXSC010000023.1, on the reverse strand, counting down.
TTTCAACATCAAACAACCCCTCCTTTGCCAGCCTTTCTTTTCTCTCCTGTATAAGCTTCAAAAGCGTGCCAATACCGCTTATTTGAATGGCCTCAGCCAATAGTTGATAGTTTGACCTTTCTTTATATATTGTCAATTTTCCAGCTGCAACGATTTCCAAGCCATTATCCAAATCAATTTTGCAATAGTCCGCAAACCACTTGAACATAACAACATTAATCACTGAATCTT
>CALXSC010000022.1 GCA_944391025.1 uncultured Rickettsiales bacterium | reverse complement strand
CAATCCACAACCGCCAGCATCCGCAGCCAATTCTATTGAGAGAAAAAAGTCCTGCGGCCGCCCCGCCCCTACCACAATCACAGCTAATAATTTAATATTAAATTTATCTAGACTTTTATTTTAAACCGTTTTAAAATAATTTTACATCTTTCACAAGCGGTGAAAGATTACCCATCAGAGATAATGGAGCAGGTTCAAAACTGTTTACGAAAGGAAAGCCTTTGGGCGGGATTCTGTGGGATATGTCCAATCCTACTGCAATTTTTGCCCTAGGATAAAAACCTATGGAGCCGTCCTTTCGTCGGTGTTTTGAAATCCCGCCTATTATTTTTATAATGGGCTTTTTTAATATGTAAATTAGGCGGTGCTATGTTCTATATAAAAATACTTTTCTCATCTCTAATTTTCTGTGGAGTTCTATTTTTATTTTGCGGTATATTTGAAATTTTTGATAAAAACAATGGAGGTAGCCAAAATGGAAAATAATTTTGTTATTCATAACCCATTAGTGAAATTAAAATACAGAATTCTATTTTTAATTTTTTGTATTTTATTGCTGGCAAATGTTTTTATTTTAAAATCCAGCTATCTATGGTATGGGCTTTTAATATCGTGCTATATATTTAGAAAGAGGTTTTTTCTAATCATGCTTGAACTAACCTATTTTAATTTAATAAAATTTTTACAGTTATTTTTTAAACAGGATACGATTTTACTTATAGACTGCGAAAGTAAATGTGAGCTTATAGACTGCTATTCAATGTTTGAATATCTGCAGGAAAAATCTATAAAAAGTTATTATATAATCTATAGCACTCAACCGCAACTTAATGAAATATTAAAAAAATATGGAAAAAATATTATTGTAATTAGACATCCGAAGCTTATCCATTTTTCATTATTTTTTAAACTTATAAAAACGAAACATTTTCTGAGCAGCTTCGCATCCGGCACTAGAATTCTTAAAGCGCTGTTAAGAACCAACAGCAATATAGACTATGTTTTTATGCAGCACGGAGTTGTATATCTAAAATATTCTATCTTTGAAAATTATAATTCAGCTAATTTTGATAGAGTTATTGTTTCAAATAGGATTGAGGCGGAAATATGGAAAAAACATGGAGGATTCTCAGAAAATAACATAATAATAGCAGGACTTTCCAGATGGGATTTGCTAAAAAATATAGAAAGTCCAAAAGAAAAAAGTATTTTTATATTTTTTACCTGGAGAAGAACCTTTGCTGAAAAGGACTATATGGACAGCAAATACTATAAAAATATAATCTCGTTGTTAAACAATAAAAACCTTAAAAATATTCTAAAGGAAAATAATATAAAAATATATTATGGCGTTCACCACGCCCTTTTAAATGAACACACAAAGAATTTTATAATTGATAGCAAAAATATTGAAATTGTAAAAATTGAAAATGTGAGCGAATATGTAAAAAAATGCAATCTATTAATCACTGATTTTTCAAGTATTGGCTTTGATTTTTTATTTCAAAATAAGCCAGTTATCTACTACCTATTGGATAGAAATGATAAATTTTTAAACGAAATAGATTCGGTTGCAGAGGAAATCGCTTTTATCCAATTGAAAAATATGTTTAACAGATGTTCCGACGAATCAGAAGTTCTTAACCTTATAGAATTCTATTTAAAAAACAATTTCAAATTAGAAACTGAAAAACAGAAGAACATTAATAAATTTTTTAGCTGTAGAGAAAATATAAGGAAAATAATTTATGGCCACCTGTAGATGACCATAAAAATTAATTAGAACTTGATTTCCGGATGATTAGCCTTCATAAACGCCATATATTCTTTTTCAATATATTGGCGAAGGTGTTTCCTGTCTTCCATTTTTTTCATATCAAGATTTTTACCGCTAATTTTTTGATATTCAGAAACAACTCTATCAAAAAAATCATCGTCAATTCTGCAGGCTAATATTGATAAATCCGTATATTTATCGCCCAATCCACAGAAAGAATAGTCTATGATTGCCTCAACGTCATCATCGCTGTTTAGAATAACATTTCCTATATTTAGATCACCATGTATGAATACCTGCTCCTCAGATTTTTCATCATTCAATAGACCATTAAAATATGAAAAATCATATTTTTTTTCATCCAGCTTCGGCAAATTTGATACAAAGTCATAGTACCTTGTCCTAAGCTTTTCAGGCAGATTTGAAATATTAAACGAGTGGAATGAATAGAAAATCTCAGCCAATTTTTTAGAAACCTTTGAAATTTTTTCACTGCTTAAATCTTTTAATCTTTCAGTTAACGCAGCTCCCTCTATTCTTCTATGGATAGAAAAAGGCCTATTCTGGCTATACAATATTTTCATTTCACCAGTTTTTATACCCATATTATCGCGTACAAAATTTGACGCATCAGCATCCTTTGTAATATATTTTGCCCAAAAATCATCCCTTGGCAATTTTACTATATAATTTTCACTGTCCGATTGAACATCTAAAACTATATTTGTCCATCCAGTAGAAATTTTTCTTATATTTCTATCCAAACTTTGAAATTTATCTGCGAGTATTGCATAAAAATCCTCAGCTTCAGTAAAGAATGTACGGTTCATTACTTCCATAATTTATATTTTTATTAACAATATAGAAAATCTAGAGTATTTTTTTTTATTTTCAATATAATAATAAGAATTTTCTTAATGTTGGTGCATGCAGCATTGGCGGGGCGGCCGCAGCTATATTTTTTTTATTTTTTAAAGTTGATCCGCTACTCTATAGGCTGGGTCGGATGGTGAGACTGTCAGTTAATGCGGACTCTAAAAAATGAAAAAATATAGCAAGACGAAGGCAATAAACATTTTTCTTTGCCATAATTTATCAAATCTCCCAGCCAAACAATCCACAACCGCCAGCATCCGCAGCCAATTCTATTGAGAGAAAAAAGTCCTGCGGCCGCCCCGCTAGTCCATAAAATCACTATAAGTTAATTTAATATACAAC
>CALXSC010000021.1 GCA_944391025.1 uncultured Rickettsiales bacterium | reverse complement strand
CACCGCTCCAACCATCCGCTATTGCCAGACCCGCAGCCCCTCCCCTAAAGAGAAAAAAGTCCTGCGGCCGCCTCTTTGCCAAGCCAAAATCCTAAAAATAATGATTCTATCTGACTTTTATTATGGCGCCAAACCCCCAAGCCTAGCATCACAGGAAAAAATTATTTTATTTCACTATATTAAAAACCTATATTAAAGTTAAAACCGCTACAATATCCTCCAGTTTTGTCATCTATTGCTTCCTCATATGATGCATAACCAGAAGATTTTGATGGTGTTGCATTTGGAGCTGCACAGATAGCATTCATTATTGCACAATCATACAGTCCATCGTCCAATTTTTCATCAACTTTTTTAAATATCTTAGGATATTTTTTTCTTTCATTTGCGGTATTATCATAGAAGTATATATATGGAGAATTAAGTTTGACATTGAACAAATAGTTTCCACTGCTATAAGTACTTTTAAAATTCCAAAATCTAAAACTGCTAGAATATAAAAATATGATAAATAATTATTATATTAAAATCAATAAAAACAATTAAAATTAACTATACATTATCCCAATATTACCTAATATAGTTTATGTAAAATCTTGCTTTATTAAAAAAATATTTTATTATGGATAATCATAACATTTTGATAGTATGGGTTATTTAACTAGAACTATAATATTTCTTGTCATTTTTGCCTGCAATATGGCGGTAGCCTTTGCGGATATGACCTATAAAAATAGCAGCAATCAAAATCTATTTTTTAAAACTGACCAGGATATAAAGGTAAAATTATACGTTAGCCCCGCAGATATAAAAACTTTTAATAAAACTGTACAGCTATTAAACAAACGTGACTGGAGCGAAGCTCTATCGTGGGCAGATTCAATAAAAAGCGAAAATCTAAAAGATGCAATGGTTGAATATGTTTTATGGAAAAAATATACAAATCTTTCACAGAATTCAGCAGAGACCGAGTTTGATAATCTGCTAAACTTTATAATCAGGCATCAATATCTTCCAAATATCAGAGATTTAAAAGTTAAGGCTGAGAATATGTATATAAATAATAACATTCCATATCAATTTGCGGAAAAATATTTTAATACTATAGATCCAATAAATACAAGAACTGCTATTAGAGTGCTTAAGGACAAGCACTCACTTGCTGCAAATAAAAATGATCCAAAACTTATAAATGAAATCACTAGCACCTTCCATGACTATGATTTTAGCAATGATGAACTTGTAGATTTTATGGCGCATTTTGATAGTTATTTAAATGAACAAAACTATGCTAAAAAAGTAGAAAATCTACTCTGGGATAAAAAATTTGATGATGCCAAATTGTTGATGGGTAGATTAAGCAATGAAAATAGAATTCTATACTCTGGCATAATAGAAATTAATAAAAATCCTAAATATATAAATAATATCCTAAGGTCAATACCAAAAAATTTAAGGGAAAATGAGCTATTATTATATACTAGGTTAGTCTATAAGCATAAGAATAAAAATTCTAAAGACGTCGTTAAAATGCTTTTGGAGTTAAAAAAAGAGACGTCTCATCCAGCTAAATGGTGGGTTTATCAGAAATACTATGCTAGAGAATTAATGAAGGATAAAGACTACAAAAAGTCCTATTTTTTAAGCATAAACAATAATCTAAAAAAGGGAACTGCAGATTATTCTGAGGCCGAATGGATGGCAGGATGGATAGCGCTAACATTTTTAAATAAACCGAAGGATGCCTACTACCATTTCTACAATATGTATAACGCAGTCAGCTATCCAATAAGCAAATCAAGGGGCGCATATTGGGCAGGAAGGGCAATGGAGGCAGATAAAAATACCAAAGAAGCCGTAAATTGGTATAATATAGCCGCCCAATATCCATTGTACTTCTATGGACAATTGTCATATCACGCAAAAAATGAACTTTTAGGAATACCTTCATTGGCGGATAAAAATCCACTGCCAGATCCTCCAAAATTTACAAAGGAAGAAGAAACGGCCGCCCTAGAAAACAACATAGTAAAAATAGCGTATCTAATGGCAAAGTGCGGAGGAAACAGAAACGACTATACAAACTTATTTATGACAGCCATAAACTCAGCAAAGACAAAGGGCGAAATAAGCGCCATATTTGAAATAATAAAAAATACAGAAGACGAAATTCTTATAACAAAACTCGCAAAACATTTAACATATAAAGACGTTTATTTTGTTGACAATCTTTTCCCGGTTTTAAATATAATCAATACTGAGAATCCAAATTCACACCTAATCCATTCAATAATAAAACAGGAGAGCGGCTTCCATGTATCAGCAAAAAGCAGAGTTGGAGCAACCGGATTTATGCAGCTAATGCCGGCAACCGCAAAGGAAGTATGCAAAAGGATGAAAATAAAATATAACAACAGACTATTAAAAACTAACCCGGCATATAATATTTTACTTGGTTCCTACTATATAAATTCGCTAATAAAAAGGTTCAATGGTTCACAAATATTAGCGATAGCATCATATAATGCAGGAGCAGTACCTGTAAACAGATGGATAAAAGACTATGGCGATCCAAGGGATATGAAACATATAAAAGATATAGTAAATTGGATAGAATCAATAGGGTATTCAGAAACAAGAAACTATGTCCAAAGAATTGTGGAAGGCTCAATAGTATATGAATATATATTAGAAAAATCCAACCCAGTTATCAAAAATCCAGATACAAATAAAAATGCAAATAATAAATAGAGTTAGAGAAAAAATAAAACGATTTTTATTCAAATCAAAGGTCAATAAATTTTTTAAAAATTTATGGAAAGTTATATACAAAACTGTATTTACATTTAACCTCCATGGCGGCTCAGAAAATGCAGGGTACCTCGCCTTCTCCATAATATTTGCAATATTTCCATTTATGATATTTTTTACAATAATAATAGGTTACATGGGACAAACAGAAATCGGTATAAAACTAATAGAAATATTAGAGGACACACTGCCAGAAGATATTGTGAAAACGTTGTTGCCAGTAATAGATAACGTTATACATGGACCAAAGGGCGGAATACTGTCAATAGCCACATTGACATTAATCTGGAGCGCCTCATCATTAGTTCAGGGGCTAAAGGGCGTTCTTGACAAGGCATTTAGAATAAAATCAAACAACTCTTACTTTCTCGGAAGACTAGGAAGCATAATAAAATTTCTACTAATGACAATATTTATAATAATATCAATATTCGCAACAATAATATTTCCAAAAATACTGCTGGTTATAAATAAATTTGTACCAATACACTACAACCCGGACAACATACTAGTATTTTTAAAACCTTTTCTACTAAGCATATTTTTATTTATTTTCATTGAATCAATTTATTACATAATACCATCAAAACAAACCCGACCAAAGGACGTATTCTGGGGTTCAATCCTAACCCTAATCGGATGGACAATATCATTAAAGGTATTAACTTTCTACCTGCAAAAAATAGCAAAATTTCAAGTTGTATATGGAAGTCTTGCCGGAATAATAATAACACTATTCTTCTTTCACATAATGGCCATAATATTAATATTTGGCGCAGAATTTAACTATAATATGAGGGAAGTATTTTTTCCAAAGGAAACAAAATAAATTTTTATTTTACATTCAACCAAAAATCCAGCAACATACAGAAAATATTAGTATAATAGATAATTTTGCCATTCCAAAAAATATAATACGAAATAAGTAAATATTAAATTTATACTCCAAACTATATTTTAACACGACAATTTACTAAATATTACAAAAAATCTTATATAAATCCAATTTCAACTTCAAGAATAAATATAACCAAACTTCCATTTATAATCTCATATAAATATATATCAACTCACCTTTACATACTTATAATCCATTGGCAAACCTTGTGCAAATCATCAAAATATCTAAATTATAGCATTTAATAGTTCAATTAGCTACTAGTGTTTGCTTTTGCAAATAGATATTTAAAAATAAACGAAGCACAAAGCCCAACCGAAATGTGCTTGCACAATTTCGGTAGCTTGTCGTCGGGCGAAGTGCCGAAGCGACTGCAAGGAGCAAGAAGCACGAAGCCCGAGAAAACGAAGCTTGCTTCAGTTTTCTAGCCTGTCGTTGGGCGAAGTGCCGAAGCGAGTGAAACGAGCAAGAAGCACGAAGCAGAGGAGAAGGAAGCTTGCTTCACTTCACCAGTGAAGCGAAGCCGAACGATCTGCGAAGTGCGAGATGAGTTTAGGAAGTAAACGAATATGAAGCACAAAGCCCAAGAAAACGAAGCTTGCTTCAGTTTTCTAGCCTGTCGTCGGGCGAAGTGCCGCAGCGAAAACAAGGTCTAGGGCATGGGAGCTTGCTCACAATGACCAGTGAGTGAAACGAGCGGTAGACCGCAGTTTGCTGAAACGAAGTGTAAAAAAACAAGGTCTAGGGCATG
>CALXSC010000020.1 GCA_944391025.1 uncultured Rickettsiales bacterium | reverse complement strand
AACAAAGCATTTATATACAAAATATAGGTTTTCTTATATAAAGTTTTCGCAAAAATCCATCTCATCAGAACTATTCATATTAAGATTTAGTAAATCTTAAACTTCGCCTCTACACTAATCATACATTAATTATTGTTTCACTAAACAATATAAAAAAATAATTGATAAATATCTAACATTTTATTTTAATTTCAAAGAAAAAGATTACAATTCTATCCAAAATACATATTTATATCACAAATTGAAAGTGTAAAAAAGAACATATACTTATTTTTGCGTAATATAATTAATATTATCGATATGAAAAGAACAATTATTTTAATCCAATCCTTTATTATAGGAATTAGCCTATACTCCCAAACGCCATTATGCCAAAAAGACAATCCGGAATGGGTTATAAAAGGTATAAAAACAGTAGAGGCTCAAGCTCTGTCACAACTTGATGATGTATTAAATACAAAAAAGCTACCACGCTCAGAAGAAAGAGGACTTACCGATACTAATAACTGGACAAGCGGATTCTATCCAGGTATATTATGGTACATATATGAATATACAAACGACTCGTTCTGGAAATTCAAGGCAGATACGATTACCCGTTTTTTAGAAAAAGAGCAATATAACAAAAATGACCACGACATAGGTTTCAGAATAAGCTGCAGTTATGGAAAAGGGTTCGAAATTACAAATAATAAACAATATAAAAACACCATTATACAGTCTGCATATTCTCTTTCCACACGATACAACAAAAAAATTAAAGCTATCCAATCATGGGAAGCCAAAACTAAACGTGACTGGAAGTTTCCTGTTATCATAGATAACATGATGAATCTGGAACTTCTATACCAGGCAGCATCTTTATCCGGAAATAAGGATTTCAAAACAATTGCATATAATCATGCCTTAACGACAATGAACAATCATTTCAGGAATGACTACTCATGCCCACATGTAGTAGATTATGACCCGGAAAACGGTAAAATGAGAAAATATGATTATAATAACGGATTCTCCGACCCTCAAACAGCGACATGGAGTCGTGGACAAGGATGGGCACTATATGGTTATACATTAATGTACCGCTACACTGAAGACAAGATTTTTCTTAAACACGCAGAAAACATAGCAAAAATGATTATAAATCACCCCAACATGCCTAAAGACATGATACCTTATTGGGATTTTAACTCTCCTAAAATACCAACAGCACGCGACTCTTCTGCCGGAGCTATATATGCCTCAGCACTGCTTGAACTAAGTACTTATCCTACTGATAGCTCTGAACTTTTCTTCAGTACAGCAGAAAAAATATTGAAGACCCTGTCTTCGGATAAATATCTTGCAAAGATTGGCGAAATCGGTTACTATGCAATAAAACATGCAACCGGAAATTTCCTAAGTAACAGCGAACTGGACAACACATTAATTTATGCCGACTATTATTACATAGAGGCATTAATAAGGTATATAAAGATAACGCACAAATATAATCTATTTTAATCAACCAATTTTAAATTATTAATCCATGAAGAAATTTCTATTTTTTATTTTATTAATGTTTTTAGGATTCAAAAACATTAATGCACAGGAAACTATTTTTGCTGATTATTTTGATATTAAAACAAACAGCCCCGAAGGTACGCCTGTAATAGGAGGAATACATATTGAAAGGAACAAAGACGTTATATTCAGCAAAATACCTACATCCTATCATTTTGAGATTATCAAACAGGACAATGATTTGTTTGGTGTTAAAACTATTTTCGACAAAAAAGGTCGAATAAAAGGTTCTTTATTCGTAAATTCCAAACATAACACCGGGAAAAAAGAACTTTCACAAGTACTAACTATAGCCTTAAAAGATAACGAAAAGATTTTAAATAAATTCGACATAACAATAAACATAGTTGATAAAACGTTATGGGAACTCTTTTATGAAAGATATATGGCCACTGCACCATATACTCCACGTACATACGGAGAAAAGAAGATAAAAGATTCAGAAGTAACAAAATTAATTGAAGAACTGCAAAAGAATAACGGAAAATTTGAAGGGTTCAAATGCTATGATACAAAACCAGATGAGTTCCCACAAATCCAAGCCTCAGCTATTTATAAAGGAGAGAAATTAAATAATGTAACAATAGAATATGAATGGATTAACATTGTTGATAATATAGGGAAGTTAGGTTATGCCTTTTACCATTCAAAAGAATATGGAATTGAAGGAAATCCACATAAGCATAATATTCTAAAGAAAACTCTGATAAGAACAATAAATACTTATATTTCAGCGGTACCAATTGAAGGAAATGACGTATTAATAAACAATAAGCCAATAGGGAAATACACTGGTGACGGAGTCAGCCTACTTCCTATTCATAAATTAGCGCAGAGTACAAACTTTGAGCACCAATGGCGATTTACAGATCCAATGTTACTTTCACTTCTCACATTAATGCCTGATATAATTAATGGTATAAATAAAGGAGATAAAGAATATATTGAATTACATGAGAACTTAATCAATTATCTGCAAATATTTACATCTCTTGTTAAAGAAAGGAGAAAAATTACAGATAACCCAAGATGGGGCGACATAGTAGATACGAACTATAGTTCAGGAGCATGGGCTGATGCAAATCTAGGGCACAGATCACGTACTATGCTGGCATTGCCTATTATTTGGGCTGACTATAATAGACCTATGACATACGTACAATACTGGTACTCCAGTTTCTATAATGACAAACCTTTCAAAGATTTCAGTCTATCACCAGGATGGAGTCCTTCAGGTGTCGTAAAAGATGTCAGCTATTGGATGACAAAATACTGCATTCCTTCACATCATTACCGTCAGTCAGGATTTCATCCGGACGGAACT
>CALXSC010000019.1 GCA_944391025.1 uncultured Rickettsiales bacterium | reverse complement strand
GGTGAAATTGTGCAAGCACATTTCCCCTTGCCTTCGCACTTGAACCATCGCTTCGCTCCAATCGTGCTTCGGCAAACACTCGGGCTAAAGCCCTACGCTGGTGAAATTGTGCAAGCACATTTCCCCTTGCCTTCGCACTTGCTTGTAATAACAGCTTGCGACCCACCGCAGTTTGCCGTAGCGAAGCGGAGGAGTGAAACGAACGGTAGACTGCAGTTTGCCGAAGGAACGAAGTGAATACTCAAGCACGAAGCAGAGGGGAAGGAAGCTTGCTTCACTTCACCAGTGAAGCGAAGCTGAACGATCTACGAAGTGCCGAAGCGACTGCAAGGAGCAAGAAGCGCGAAGCAGAAAAATGATAAGCTTGCTCAATCATTTTAGTCTATCGTTCTGCAAAGTGCGAGACGACCGAAGGGAGTATCAAGCACAAAGTGGGCGGGATATGTGCTTGCACAATGTCACGAGCCTGTCGTCCCACGAAGTGCGAGACGACCGAAGGGAGTATCAAGTGCAAAACTGAACTGAAATGTGTTTCTACAATTTCATGAACCTGTATCTCGCTAAACTTTACTGAAAGAAAATATTTTTTGTAGAGATGGTATGTACATAAAATTAAAAAATAAAGCATAAAATGAATTTTTTTAAATTTGTGATTTATAAATATATAATCTTTCATTCATATTGATAAAATGGCATTTTTTATCATATGGCTAATGTTAATGCTTTATTGAGGTTTTATTAAATTGTATTTTAGAATATTATTTATAAATATATATAAATAATATTATTATTTAATTATTTATATATTTTTTTAAATTATTTCTTGATTTTTATTAAAAACCATATTATTATTAATAATATAGTTAATAATTTTGGTAAGAGTTATGTTTAATATTAAAGAAATTGAAAGCGAAACTTTGGTGGACTCTTTATTGATTTTACAGGAAAAAATATATCTAGCTTTACAGGAAAAGGGTCATACTGATTATATCTTGCCAAAATCAAGAGAAGACTATCAAGCTCTGATAAATGATCCAATGTCAAGTATAGTTGGTATTTTTAATGAAGATAATAAATTAATTGGACAATTGGTTGTAAAAAAATCTGAACATAAAGCTTCTGAGTATAGCGAATTGGATTTAGGACAAGAATTGTATGAAGTGGCTAATCTTTTGATAGATCCTGACTATAATGGAAAGGGACTTGCAAAGAAGATGATAGAGCTTGTAAAAAGTATGCCAAAATATCAGGATTCAACGCTTACAGCTGAAATTGAAATTACTAATCTGGCAAGCACTAAGTCATTTTTAGGCAGTGGTTTTGTTGTTGTGAATACTGAAAAATCACCAATTGATGGTGCTGAAATATCAATATTGGCTTTTAATCATCATTTAAATGAACAAATTTTTGATGATGGCTTTGTGGAGATTTCGCAACATTTAAAATATGAGGATTATGAAGAATTGACCTCTGCTGGATTAGTTACGGTTGGCTATAAAAAAAGCGTATTGGAGGATGGGCTGGAGGCCGATGTATTTATTATGAAAAAATCTAAAGCCTTGCTAAAAATAGAAGAGGCTGCATTGAAGAAATGGAAAAAGAAACAGAGTAAATATAAAACAACTGTTAATTCTGAATTAAAGAGTCTACCTTCAAAGAAAACTGAACATGATGGAATATCTAAAAATGATTATCATGGTGTATGCGCTGTTTTATGCTAATAGCGATCAATATAAAAATTGGAAGCCATTATGGCTTCTTTTTTAATTTATTTATTTAATGCCTTTTTATTTTTGGCAAAATTTTTAAAGATATCCAATAGCTCATTTATTTTATTTATATCTGAATCCTCTTTTGATTTGAGTGATTCTATGTCGTTGATTAGCTGTTTCATTTCTTTAATTTTTTCCTGTCCTTCGCTATTTATTTTTTCTAGCCTTTTTAGCACGTTCTTGCCAAGATTATTTTTTATGTTTTTTATACTGTTTGAAAATTCTATTGCCATTTTGGCGCTTTTTAATATATCAGACTTATCAAAATATTTTTCTAAAAATTCATTGAATGATAGCTCTATTTTTTTAAAGTTATATTTTTTATTAAATAATACCTCTAAGGCCAATTTTGTCCTTGAAACGACCTTTGAATTCATCGGCTCAACTCCAATATTTTTGGTTTTGAGGTTTAGCCAAACCGTTTCTTCAAGAAATTCTTCAATAAGATTTTTTAATTGAATGTCTTCTCCTATATAGTCCAATAGAGTTTTATTGTTTTCGTCCCTATAGTTAAATATTATCTCAATTGTAGAAAATTTTATATAGATAATTTCCGGTTTATCCTGTCCCTCTTGAGCACCAAGTTTTTTATGTAGGCATTCATCCCTTACCATGAGTAAGTCTCTTATTCTCTTGTAGTCCTTTTTACGTAAAGCAATGCGTATATTTTCATTAATCAATATATCACTATTATATTTTGCCCTTGCTAAGTATAATTCATCTAGCAACTCTTTTTGTCTGTCTAAATCTAAATTTTTACCGTTCTTAACATTTGATAATATATCTGCAACTTTTTTATTGTTTTTATTTTCCAATTCATAATAGATATATCTGAATAATTGGACTAATTTATAGGAATTGTCTTTAAATATTTCTATTAATTTTTTTGCTACATCTAAAAAGTTATCTATATTTTTTTCTTCTAAATCACAATTGTTTGTTGTTAAATTAAATATATAATCCTTCAACATAAGAGATAGGGCATTTTTGCCGTATATGTCATTTATTCTAAAGGATTCTGGTGATTTATCGAATAATATGGCAATTATCCTATTATTATCCGCAATAATTTTAGACTTTATGGTATCCATTAGATTGTCTTCAATTGTTTGTTTTCTGCAGGATATATTTGCAAGATTTATACCATATTTATTTTTTAAATTTATAATATTTGGGAATTTATCTAATAGGAAGTTAAGACTTTCTATGTCTTCCTTTATTACTGCTATATATGCTTGGCTGAAGGCATAATTTTCAATTATTTTTGAAGACTTTTCGTCTAATGTTTTTATATCTATTATTTTTAAATCTATGTCTTTATCTAATGACAATATATTTGATAGTTTATTGTAATCTCTATTTTTAATTGATAAAAGTATTTCGTCGTTTCTTATTTTGGTTAATTTCTCAAGTATATTATCTGCTGAATTCTCTACCTTATTTTTTAAAAAATAAGGCAACAGTTTGATAAATTTTATAGCATCCAGCTTTAGAGATTCAACTATTCCATTAAAACTATCAATATTGTTAATTTTAATGCTTCCATCAGTTAAATAGCCTCTACAAAACACTTCTTTTTCTCCATTGTCATTTACTATATTGCACAGAGTAAAATGATTTTGCATATCATATTGAAAAAGTTTCTTTCCATTTGGAAATTTATAGGTTTCGAGCTCTTCTTTCAAAATATGTCTATCTTCATTAAATACATCAAACATATATGTATCAACATCACTGTCAGATATATTTTCAAAATCTATAAAGTAGTTGATTTCCTTGTAAAATATTTCATCAAATCCCCTTTTTATTGATGAATATGTTTTAACCTTAAATTTTGAATAGTATATTTTCTTAAATGACTCCTGTCTTGTTATTTCCTGGGAATTGGACTTTAGAAAACCGCTTCCTGCTTCATTATTATGAAGATAGGTTGTCTCATATTCATTAATTTGTTCCTCCTCTATTGAATAAAGTTCAATTTCCCTTCTAAAAAATCTATCTTCCATAGGTATTCCTGGTATAAACGAAATATTATGTTCTAGAAGGAAAGAGGTGTCATATAGGTTTCCCCATACGCCAATGGATTCAAACCTATCCATTTTAAGCGGTTTTAAAAATATTCTGAAGTATATTGCTTTTATATTTTTTTTATATGCAGTTGGAATTTTGTCCAGCATTATATATATCGTATTCTCTTTCATTTCATCATCTGCATCAAGAAAGGTTATATATTTGCTGTCAATTGATTTTGAAATCATAATATTTCTCATTACAGAAACTCGCATATTAGACTCTGTAATAAAATATTCAACTTTAATATTATTGCTATTTTTTAAATTTGCCAAAGCATTCTTGAATATCTCTATCCTTAACCTTATTTCTTCTACATTATTTTTATTTTTTGAAGTTTCTATAAAATCTTTTGGAACATTATCTATGCCTATTATTATTTTTATTTTTTGGCTGCTATATCTATCGCTAGCTTTTTCTACAGAAGTATATATTGAGTCCAAACATCCCTCAAACTCAGAAATTACTGCCCCATACCATACAGGTACACAGATTGATAACTCAAAATTTTTATCCAACACTTTTTTAAATTAAATATCTATTAAGCTTAATATATGACTTATTTAAACAAAATCAATATAATTTTTGTATTTAAGTTTGTTCTAGCAGGGGATGGTGATTTTGAAGGGATGGGGCGGTTGCAGGACTTTTTTCTTTTATGGAACATTGTCGCTTTATGGGCGGTGCTGTGTTGGATATTTAGTTGGGGGATTTGATAGATGATAGTAAAGAAAAAAGTCGTAAGGGTTTTGCTTTTATGTGGATTTTTATTGTTTTTTTAACACAAAGTCCAACCAAAATGTGCTCGCACAATTTCAGTAGCATGTCCTTCGCCAAACACTCTGGCTAAAGCACTCTTGCTCGTTTAACTCCTCCGCTTTGCTACGGCAAACTGCGGTGGGTCGCAGGCTGTCATTACAAACAAGCTTGTACGCCCCCCACACCTTGTTTTCGCTTCGGCACTTCGTGGGATGGCAGGCTCGTGATGTTTGGCAAGCCAACATCCCGCCCACTTTGTGCTTCGTTGGTGATTTGAAGTAAACTTCAATCCCCTTGCCTTCGCACTTGCTTGAATTTGTTAGCTTGTCGTCCCACGAAGTGCCAACTGAACGAAGTGAAGAACAATTATCTGAACAATTAACATTAGATCTTTCAGACCCATTCATGGGTAGCAAGTAATCTATTCGCAACAGCAAATCCACATGCACCTCGAGGTGCTGCTAGTAGTATTAGGGCTATGCCCGAAAACAAGTGTATCAGAGATGTATGCTTGCATAACATCACTGATACCGAAGTTTGCCGAAGTGAAAACAAGCCCTAAATGTCGGACAATCAAACTTGTTTGAATTGGACGACTTACGGGCGAAGTTTGCCGAAAGAATAACAAGGTGGGCGGGATGCAGGCGACTTGCGAAGCAAGGCATCTGCAATCACGAGCCTGTCGTCCCACCGTAGTTTGCTGAAAGAAAATGAAGAACCAGCAGCTAAGCTGGTGGGTTACTTTTTTAATTTTATAAACTGATCTGGGTTATTTTTTCTTTTTTTCTTTTTTCTTTTCCTCTTTAGGCTTGCTGTCTTTTTTCAAAATAACCTTTGGTTGGCTTTTGTTTATTACTGTGTCCTTTGTTATGATAACCTTTTCAACTTCTGTATCTGAAGGTATTTCAAACATTGTCTCAAGCAGCAGGTCTTCAACTATAGCCCTTAAACCTCTAGCTCCTGTTTTTCTTTTTATCGCTTTTCTTGCAATCTCCTGCAGAGCTTCTTTTTCAAATTCTAGTTCAACACCCTCTAATTCAAACAATTTTTTGAATTGTTTTACTATTGAATTTTTTGGTTCAACTAGAATTTTAATTAAATCCTCTTCGTCAAGCTCATCTATTGTGCAGATTACTGGCAGTCTGCCAACTAATTCAGGAATTAAACCAAATTTTATTAGGTCATCGGTTTCAACATCTTTTATAAGGTCTTTAAGTTTTTTGTCGTCTTTAACCTTAACCTTTGCGCCGAAACCAATTGTAGTGTCTTTGCTCCTTTCGGAAATTAGTTTGTCTAAACCGACAAAGGCGCCGCCACAGATAAATAATATATTGCTTGTGTCAACCTTTATACATTCCTGATTTGGATGTTTTCTTCCACCCTGTGGCGGAACATTTGCAATTGTACCCTCTATAAGCTTTAATAGCGCCTGCTGCACGCCTTCTCCGGAAACATCCCTGGTAATTGAAGGGTTTTCGCTTTTTCTGCCAATTTTGTCAATTTCGTCTATATAGATTATACCCCTTTCTGCTCTTGCTACATTCATATCGGCATTTTGCAGGAGCTTTAATATTATATTTTCAACATCCTCTCCAACGTATCCCGCCTCTGTTAAGGTTGTAGCATCTGCAATGGCGAATGGTACGTCAAGTATCTTAGCTAATGTTTGGGCTAATAGTGTTTTACCAGAACCAGTTGAACCTATTATAAGGATATTTGATTTGTTTATTTCAACATCATTATCCTTTTCATTTAGGTTGTTTATTCTCTTGTAGTGATTATAAACGGCAACGGACAAAATTCTTTTTGCCCTGTCCTGTCCTATTACATAATCATTTAAAAAAGCTAAAATTTCTCTAGGTTTTAAATTGTCCTTATTAAAAGATAATTCGGCTGTAGTGCCAGCCAGTTCATGTTTTACAACATCGTAACATAGATTTATGCATTCATCACAAATACATACTCCCGGACCAGCTATTAATTTTTTTGCATCCTTCTGTGATTTACCACAAAAGGAGCAACAAAGATCTTTCTTATCCATATTATCTTTTGTTGACATAGTTACATTAACCTTGAGCTGCTTTAAATCTAGGATTAACCTTATTTATAACTACTAAAACGCTCTTTTTCCCGCCGCCTTTTTTACTTTTTTTTCTTCTAACTACTTTGCAGTTTTTATCTCTATTTTTTAAATTCTTTATAGATCCTACTATCTTCATTTCTATACCTATTATTTAATATAAAATACATACATTTTGAAAAGGTATTATATTTTAATTTAAAAATCAAGGAAAATTTTACTATTTAATGGCAATTGTCTATTTGAATAACATGGTATTTATAATAATGGAGTAGAAAATTTATACAGCAATATTTTAAATTTTTTCTTGATTAACTATAAGTTGTATCATAATATATACTTAATATAAAATTCATAAAGTTCTGTGGAAAAGAAAGGGGTTGAAATTATTGAAAAAGATAAACTTCAAAAAATTTTTGATGAAGTTAGGCATGACTTTTTCTCTGAAGATTCTTTTCCTGCTGATGGGCTGGGCGATAGTGTTTTAGATATTAAATTAAAAATTGATTATTTAAACCACAAAAGACAATCTACAGCTGATAAAATTACGCCGCTTGGAAATTATTTAGAAAGGTTGAAAAGGTTTTTAAAGATTGTTCCTGTGTTATATTCTAAAGATAGAGGGTATTATTTAAAACTTTTAGAAATAGGCAAGGATAGCGATTTTTTAGATTATCTTGAAAATAATCCTGAGGCTAAGATTGACTTCATTGGGGAAAATCTGAAAGATTTGAGGAAGTTTATCAGAGAAGACTTTATTTTAACATCCAAAAGAATGGTTGAGCTAGAAAATGAATTAGGAGATATTATTGAAAAACTTTCCTATTATACGGAATTGCTTATTGAACATTCTAAAAGAGAACAACAGATAGATATTGGCGGTTTTGATGGAAAAAGGATATTTACTAGTAAATATAATTTGAAGACTTTAAAGTTGATTAGGAATGAGCTTCTTGATTCCGAAAGAATTTGTATGGAAAATATTAATAGATTTTCCGAGGTTGTTTTGAGGTTTATGAAAACTAGACGCTATATTCTTTTAAGCACTGATAAAAAGATCGTTGGAAAAGATTTGGGATTTATAGCAAATGTCTATGACTTTAAAAGTGAAAAATTTAGAAGACTATATTTGAAACTATACGATATCACAGACAAAAAACTTGCAGAAATGAGAATTGGGGATAGAGAAATGTTTGAAATGCTTGGTGAAGATGTCGCTGCTAAGTATGACTTATTTTCTGATGATTTAATGGTTGCTATAGCATCAACGGATTCCGTGTCTGAAAAATACTTGAATTTGGCTGATTTATATCATAGTGATAATTTTTTAAAATTTGTACACGATGAAAAATTTATTTCATCATTATGCGATATAGTGGTTAGGTCATTTGCTATTAATTGTTTTGATATTAGGGCTGAAAATATAGTATTTGATTTTATAAAAAAGAAATTATTTATAGTTGACTTATTAGAAAAGAACTCTTGGGGAAAGATGTATATTATGTTTAAACACAATATTGATGCTATAAATGATGATTATAGGATTAGACCTACTACGTATGTTGGAGTTAGGTTTTTTGAAGATGCTAATAATTTGCTCAAATTAATATCAGATATGTTTTTTATTGGTGAACTCAATTCCATGTGGAGCAAGAAAAAATGTGCTAGTGTTGCGTGTGAAGGCAGGGAAGGAAGACCGATACTAATAAATATATTTAATACTGTAGCTAGAATTCCAGAATCTGAATGTATAATGCTTGAAAGTATTAATAGGGCAGCGGGGTATTTTATTGAACTTTATACTAAAACTTCTGATAGTAAAAAATTGGAAAATATAAAAACTGCTCTCATGCGACTTGTAAAAATTAACTCTATTATTGAAAATAATTCTCATAGGAGCATATTTACTGCTGCTACTAATGAGAAACTTTCATCGTTTTTATTAGGCATTGATATGGCAAAATGTGAAGAAGGTGCCGCTTTGGAACCATATTTTGAATCCAGCAAGTCTTCTTTAGAGCTATCTGACTATCATGCTATTGAGTCCATTCCATTTTTTGGAAGAACTTTTTTGAGACCTGCCTTAAATTCTGGACTTGAAAGTGAAATAATAGATTTGTTTAAGGATGAAGGCTGTTCTCCTGCTGCATCAGCTGATTCCATTGACGTAAGAAAATATGAAGAACCTGAGGTATCTTCCGCAATCCTATCATGCAGGGATAGTGATTATATAGCTTCATTTGCTACTTTGCATAGAAATTTTACAGACAGGCATGGATTTATTAAAAAAGCCTCTAAAAATTCATATATTAATTGCTGACTTCATTTTTAGAAATAGTTTTGGCAATATATTATATAATTAAAAATAAACTTGATTAAATTATTTTAATGTTTTAAGAATTATTACTAAGTATTTATTGTTTACTTAATATACAATGAGCTTTACAAAAAAAGTTTTAGTCCCACTTATTAAAAATAGAAAAATTAATTTTTTATCTAAAGGAAATACTGTATTTTTAACAATCGTTATGGGACTTATGGTTGTCATGTCCCCATCATTTATAAAATTGAAATGGATTGGTTTATCACTGGCTATGTTCAGTACTATGGCCAATGACTCTGTACAAACGCTTGGTACTTTCTTAAGCTCTAATGCAAAGGTTGCATGGTGGAAACTGTGGCTCTATATCAGTGCATTATTTATATTAATTGTTGTTTTAGGATGGATGAAGTTCGGCGGCTCTCTAGATTTTGGAAGATTGCAAAATATACCATATGATCCGAATTTTGATATAATGCATTTTATTGCGCCAATGCTGCTTATATTTCTAACATACAATAAAATACCAGCAAGTACAACTTTTTTAATTCTATCCGTATTTTCATCGCAGAATATGGTTACGTTTATACTTATAAAAACGTTCTGCGGCTATATTTTGGCGTTCATATTTAGCTTTGCGCTATGGAGCATTCTATCTAAATATTTTGATAAACTTTTAACAAATAGGGACGCTGATTCCAAAAGAAGAAGATGGAAATTTTTTCAATGGGCTTCAACCGGTTTGCTGTGGATGGCATGGCTAACCCAAAACACTGTTAATATTGTTGTATATGTACCAAGACATTTTGGCGTTTATGATCTATGCCTATTTCTTTTGCTCGGTGTTATAATGATTGGATTTACATTCTATAATAGGGGTGGTCCAATTCAACAGATGGTTAGTGAAAAAAGAGATATGAGCAATGTTCGTTCAACTACAATGATTAACCTATGCTTTTCCTTTGTTATTATATTTATGTCACTATTCAATACTGTTCCAATGGCTACGACATGGGTATTTATTGGCGTTCTTGCCGGCAGGGAATTGAGTATGGCCAAATATGATAATGATACTGAAATTAGTCTGATAGAAAGATACAGAAACGCTAGGGGTATAATTTTAAAAGATGTAATTTCCGCTGGACTTGGCATCACAATTTCACTAATTTTTTCAATGATAAATTCTACTTTTTGATATGGAACTTAACGGAATTTTTATAATATTTTCTTTACTTTTCGGAGCATGCTTCGGAAGTTTTGCAACAATGGCTAGCTATAGATTGCCTAGGAATGAGGATATATTTTTTAAGAAGTCCTATTGTCCTAAATGTGGAAAATCTATAGGTTTTTTTTCTCTAATACCAATTTTTTCATGGATTTTTCAAGGCGGCAAATGTTCTAAATGCAAATCAAAAATATCCATAAGATATCCTATAATTGAAGTTATAACATCACTTTCATTCCTATTGTCCTATCTTATATTTGGAGTTTCATACAATACAATAATAGTTGATTTAATTGTAGTGGTTTGCATGATTATGATGGTGTCCGATTTAGAAAATTATATATTTCCTGATTCAATGCAGGTTGCACTTCTTGTGCTTGTATTGTGTTTCATCTTCTATAATGGTTTTGATATTTTCTACTCTGTAATTTCCGCTATTATTTATTTTTCTATAATAATGTTGACGGGTTTTATCGTTGAAAAATGGAAGAAAAAAGATGCTATTGGCGGCGGAGATATAAAATTTATAACAATAGTCGGGCTGGTTTTAGGAATAGATTTTTTGCCAATATTTTTATTCCTGTCTGGTATTATAGGCGTCATCTTCGGATTAATATGGAAAAAAGTAACAAAAAATGAATACTTTCCATTTGGTCCAGCTCTGATATTATCATTTTTATTTATATTGTTTTTTCTTATTGCATTTTAATTATTATTTTTTATCATTTAGTTATAATAATTATTTATAATGATATGCAATTCTCTAAAATTCGGGGGGGGGGTTAATAACTTAAAAAACCCAAAAAATAATCAAAATAAAAAAATATCAAAAGCTTTAGCTTTTTCTCTAATAGAACTATCAATAGTATTAATAATAATAGGTTTGCTTGTTGCTGGCGTGACAGGCGGAGCATCTTTAATACAATCTGCAAAGACTAGAGCTTTTGTAAATGAATTGAATGGCTATAAGCAAGCTGTTTATGCTTTTAAAGCTGCAAAGGACAGGCTGCCTGGTGATTTGAGTGGCAGCGGAAAGTTTGGGTATTTGAGCGGACAAGTTTATACAGAAGATAGTTTTCCTGCACCATATAATACCAAGGGGAATGGCTATGATATACCAACGCCTATAACTGGACCATTTGTTGATTTATATTTGGAAAAAATAATTGATTTTATGCCGATAAAAACTAACGAAATAAAAGATACCTGGACATTAAATAAAACTTCAGGAGTGCCAGTTTCTAAAGCAATTGATGCTATACATTATTATGAGTCTTCTCTTTCAGAAAGTGAAGAGACGTCTTCTAAGTATCAACTTAAGAATGGTATTTTATTGACTACTTATGATTCAAAAGTTAAAATAAATCCCAAATTGCTTAGAATAATAGATGAAAAAATAGATGATAGCGAATATAATTCTGGCAATTTTAGAGGATATTGTCAAGGAACTTCAAAGGCTGGAAATAATAGTTATAATAATGCTGAAGAAGCTGGTAAACCTTGTCAACATTCTTACTATTATATTGCTATTTAACTAAATTTTATTGACTTTTTTCTAAACTATCATACACTTTTTAGTTATGATAGTAAATGTATTAGTCCCATTAGCCTTGAATGAGCCTTTCTCCTATAATTCTTCATTTGAATTGGAAGTTGGTGATTTGGTTTCTGTGCCATTTGGAAATAAAACCCTAATTGGTTTAGTTTTGGAAACAAATATTGCTGTTAAAGATGGCGTTAAGCTTAAAGATGTAATTGGCATTATAAATGTCAAGCCTTTGCAGAAGGAGCTGATAACTTTTATGAAGTGGGCATCCGAGTATAATCTTATGCCGTTTGGAAATGTGCTTAAGATGGTAGCAACGCCGTTGAATTTTTTGAAGGATAAAATTGAAAAATATTTCCAACTAAATGCTAATACTATATTTCCAAATTTTACAGCGAAGCAGCAATTGATTGTTGATTATTTGTCTGATGGCAAAATTGCATCTAAGGCTGATATTATAAAAAATACTGGGGCTGGCGATGCGGTTTTAAAAAATTTAATCAGGGATTCCGTTGTTAAAGAAATATACAGTGAAAAAAGATTTATACAGTCTATAGGAGAGTTTAATCTAAATTCTCTTTCTGCAGAGCAGCAGGAGGCGTTTGATGAAATATATAAAAATAAAGGCTATGCTGTTTTTGTCCTTGAAGGCACTACTGGATCTGGAAAAACTGAGGTGTATTTCCATTTGATTGCCAAGCTTTTGAAAGAAACCGATAAACAGGCTTTAATACTACTGCCAGAAATCGCATTAACCAGCCAGCTGATTTCAAGATTTAAACAACAGTTTAATTTTGAACCGGCTGTATGGCATTCCGAAATTACTGAGAGCAAGAAAAGCGATATATTTAAAAGTGTTTTAGACGGTGATGTCAGGGTTGTTATAGGTACGCGTTCCTCTTTATTTTTGCCATTTAATAGTCTAGGATTGGTTATAGTTGATGAGGAGCATGACGCCTCCTACAAACAGAGTGAAAACGGCTGCTATAACGGCAGGGACTTGGCCATAGTCAGGGCTAAGATAAATGACATACCAATTGTACTAGCCTCAGCAACGCCTAGCCTTGAAACCCTTATTAATGTTGACAAAGGAAAATATAAAAAAGTTTATTTGCCGAGCCGATATGGAAAAGCTGTGCTTCCAGATATTGAAATAGTTGATATGAGGAATCAAAAACTAAAAAGGGATACCTATATATCTGCTGTTCTAAAGGATAGCATCCAAAAAAATCTTGATAGCGGAAAACAGACCATGCTTTTTATGAATAGGCGTGGATATGCTCCAGTGGTTCTATGTGCTGATTGTGGCGCCAAAATACAATGTCCTAATTGCTCATGCAATTTAAGCTATCATAAATCTAAAAATAGGATGGTATGCCACCACTGCGAATATTTTATAGAAAAGCCCCAGAGATGTCCAGTCTGCGCCAGTGAAAACCTAATAGAATTCGGACCCGGCGTAGAGAAAATAGAAAAGGAAATAAAGGAATATTTTCCAAAGGCAAGAACTCTTATTATGGCTAGCGACACTACAGATACAAACAAAAAACTTGAAGAGACTGTCAATAAAATTCTAAACAATGAAGTTGATGTAATCATTGGCACCCAGCTAGTTGCAAAAGGGCATCACTTTCCAAATTTAACACTGGTTGGCATTCTAGACAGCGATGCCAGTCTCTTTGGCGGCGACATTAGAGCCAGCGAGAGAACATATCAACTATTGACCCAGGTTTCTGGAAGAGCCGGAAGGGAAGAAGAAAAAGGAAGAGTTTATTTTCAAAGCTACAATCCTGATAATTTAATTCTGCAGGCTATAAAAGAAGGCAATAAGGAGCTGCTGCTTGATTTTGAAAAGCAGAATAGGGAGCTTGGAAATTTTCCACCATTTGGCAAAATGGCCACAATAGCCATAGCCTCAGTAAATGAGGTTGCCGCCTATAGGGTTGCCAAGTCCATAGCCAGAAAATTTCCTGTTAATGACGATATAGAAGTGCTTGGACCAGCACCTGCCATAATGGCGAAGCTAGCCAAGATGTTCAGGTTTAACATTATAGTAAAGACAAAACGAAATATCAATATTCAAAAACTGCTTGCAAAGGTTGTGCTTAGTGAAAAATACAATAGCAATGTCAGAATTAAAATTGAGATGGATTAAAGTAGTTGAAAATTATAAAATATCAAATTAATTTACTTTTTATAAAAATATCTATTAAATTTTTATAAAAGATAAAATGAAAAAATATTTTTTAATTTTGTTGTTTTTAACTTCATGTATTTCTACTAAGATAACAGAATTAAAATATAATGAAGTTTTTGGTTCTGGATATGAACACTTAGAGGGGAAAATATTTTCTATTAAATGCAGTAGTTCTGATTATAATGTTGAAACCATAAAGAATAAATGTTTGGAAAATATATCAAAATTTGTATATGATAAAAGCTATTTTTATTTTTCTATTTTAAAAAGTGATTTAAATACAAATAAAGATATTATTGGGTTTGGTAATAATGGATATTCTTATGTGACAACAATTACTGAAAATATAATTAATTACACTTTTATAATTTTGAAAGATAGTGAAGTTTCTAAGTATAATAATTTTTATAGAGTTGCTGATTATTACAATATTATAAAAAATGCAGATAATAAACAGTAGAATTATCTTTGCTTGCTATGTTTTAAAAATAAATATTATACCGGTATATTAATGTTAGTAGCTGTGAGTGGTGTTAAATATATTTTATCTCTATAGATTTTTATATTTTTTTAAATAATCTTTGCTCGGCAATCAATAAAATAATTATTTATTCTTTGAAATTTTAATTTTTTTCTTGATTTTAGTTTTATTAAAGTTAATATATATACTATATAATATTATATATACGTTATGGCGGCTGGAAAAATAGGTAGCGATCCTTTATTTTTAGGACTTACAAGACCGAGTATGATACTTGGAGTTACTTACGTGTTCGCCGGTATGAACGCTTTAGCATCTCTTATGTTATTCGTTATGACAAGTAATTTCGTCTATTTGTTGGTTGTTCTGCCTACATTGCATGGTATTGCGTATTTAGTGTGTTTAAAGGAGCCTTTGGCTCTTGAAATGATTATAATGAAGACGAGTAACTTTATGAAATGTAAGAATAAAAGTTTTTATGATGGTACTAATTCTTATGATGTTTATTAATAATTGAATATTGTAATTTTTTATGAAATTTAGTATTACAGAACCACCAAAGGGGAATTATTTTAAATGGGAGACATCCGCTTCCACCTATATACCCTATAAGTGTTTTTGGAATTCTAATACGATTTTATTGAAAGATAATGCAATGTTAAGAGTTATTAAAGTTAGAGGTTTTGCATTTGAAACAGCAGATGATGAAGATATAGATATTAAGAAACAGGCAAGAAATAACCTTATGAAAGGTATGGCGTCTGGTAATCTTGCTATTTGGTTCCATACAATTAGAAGGAGAAGGGAAGCTTTTCCAGACGGCGAAATGACTAATATTTTTACTAAAAGAGTAAATGAAGAGTGGAGACAGAGACATGATGGCGATAGGTGTTTTATAAACGAACATTATATTACTATTATAAGAAAAGAGGATAAGGGCGGTTTGGCTGCGGTTGCTAGTTTAGCAAAAAAATTAAGGAACAAGGCGGATTCAAGTGCTGCTGGAAGAGATATGAAGGAAAGCTTTAGCGAGCTTGAAGAAATTACTGGAAGGGTTATAAACGGTCTTTCTAACTATGGTCCGGAATTACTTGATATTACGGAAACAAACAATGGAGTATTTTCAGAATTATGCAGTTTTTTGGGTTCTATAGTTAATTGCGGATATACGCAAAACTATAGATTTGTACCATATGATTTAGATAAATATTTGCCTATTAATAGGATATATTTTGGCTCTAAAAATTTTGAGGTTAAATTCCCTTTTGAAACTAAGTATGGAGGAATGGTATCATTAAAGGAATATAGACCTGCTACAAATGCTGGTATGCTGGATGGATTTTTACAGTTGCCGTTTGAATTTATTATTGCTCAGTCATTCCAATTTATTAATAGGATGGTTGCTATTAGTAGTATGCAATTGCAACAGAGAAGAATGATCCAGGCGGAAGATGTGGCTGTATCCCAGATACAGGAAATTGATGAGGCTTTGGACTCTGCTATGAGTGGTACATTCGCATTTGGAAAACACCATATGACATGTATGTGCCTTGACGATAGTATAAAGGGCGTAGAAAATGCGCTGTCAATGGTTGTGGTTGAGCTGTCAAACGTTGGTATTATGGCTGTTAGGGAAAAAATGAACATGGAGGCGGCTTTTTGGTGCCAATTGCCAGGCAACTTTGCATATATAGTTAGGGCAGCGACAATTAATACATTGAATTTAGCGAGCTTTGCTTCATTCCATAACTATCCTTCTGGAAAGATTAGAAAAAATCATTGGGGTCCTGCGGTTACAGTTTTGAATACTGTTTCTGGAACTCCATATTTCTTTAGCTTTCACGTTAGGGACGTTGGACATACTATGATTATTGGTCCTACAGGAGGTGGTAAAACTGTTACCATGAACTTCCTTTGTGCGCAGGCTCAAAAATTTAATTGCAGAATGTTCTTCTTTGATAAGGATAGGGGCGCTGAGATATTTATTAGGGCTTTGGGTGGAAAATACTCAATTATTGATGCTAGTAAGGAATCGGGTTTTAATCCTCTGGCGCTTGCTGAAACAAATGAAAATAAAGCTTTCTTAAATGAATGGCTTAGGGCGTTAGTTAGTGTAAATGGTGAAACTATTACTGCAACTGATATAGCAAGGATTAATGAGGCTGTTAATGGCAACTATAAATTGCCGCCAAATAAGAGGATTTTAAGAAATATAGCGCCATTTTTAGGTATGTCAGGTCCTGGCACATTAGCAGGAAGGCTGGAGATGTGGCATAGCGATGGTTCGCACGCTAAATTATTTGATAATGAAAAAGATGTGATAGATTTTTTTTCAGCTAAGGCTTTCGGGTTTGAAATGGCTGAGATTTTGAAGGATAAGGCTAGTATAGGTCCAGTATTATTGTATCTATTCCATAGAATTAATAGTTCTCTAGATGGTACTCCTACAATGATTATTCTTGATGAGGCTTGGGCCTTGATTGATAATCCTATATTTGCGCCTAAAATTAAAGACTGGCTAAAGGTTTTGAGAAAGTTAAATGCGTTTGTTGTATTTGCTACACAGTCGGTTGAGGATGCTACAAAATCTAGTATTTCTGATACATTGGTTCAACAGACAGCTACACAAATATATTTACCTAACTTAAAAGCAACAGAAGTTTACAAAACAGCATTTATGTTATCTGAAAGAGAATTCCAATTAGTTAAAACTATTGATCCAGGAAGTAGATATTTTTTAATAAAGCAGGATAATGGCGGAGTTATAGCAAGGGTTGATTTGTCTGGTATGACTGATGTTATTAACGTATTGTCTGGTAGAGCCGATACTGTGCTCCTATTGGATGATATAATTAGAGAATTGAGAAGTGATAAACCAGAGGACTGGTTGCCTGTATTTTATAAAAGAGTGAGGAAACTATAATGTTAAAAAAATTTATAAAAGATTGTATTAATATAATGATAGTCGTTGTAACTTTTACCATTACAACAATTGGAAATGTTTTTGCGGTTGCTGATTATCCTATTGAGCAGACCTATAAGGTAACGCAGCAATCGGATGGTGTTATGAGATTTGAAAGCAGTTTGCCAAATTTAAAGATATTGCCTTGGATCCCTGGGACTAGCGTATCAGATGGTGATTTGAGCATTGAACTTGGAAATCCTCTTTGTTTGGCTTATATAGGCATCTATTCTGTCGTTATGTATGCTGGAGATCTTACAGTAAAAGCTGCAGCTACGGCTACGCTCCTGGCTGCCGCTAGCATAATATATGGAATTGCTGCATTCAAATATAAAGATTTTGAAATTTGCGGTGCTGATTGGCTAGTTTGGGGAAGTTATGATGAGGCTGGTGCTGGTTTGCTTCAAAACATAAGAGAACATTATCCTGTAATGGGTCCATTTAAAGGCTCAAGAAAATATGAAGTTATCAATTGTATGCAAAACCCTGAAAAATGTATAAGAAGATGCAAAAATAATAGCGAATGTTTTTCTAAATTCCAGGCAAGAATTAGAGAGCTTTTAGATGATCCTGAATATGCTGGCTATAATACAGCTTACCAAACACAGTATACTATAGCACTTAGTGATTATGTTAAGTGTACTTCTGAAAATCAGTGTGTTTTGGATACGAAGTTTTTAGAAGAAAGTGGCGGTAGAACCTATTTAACTATAAATGATAGGGTATATAGAGAAAGGGTATATGACGGTGAAGAAATAGCCAATACAGCTTGTACGGATCCTAGAGAGGAAGCAAAATTGTATGATGTTAATCAAGAAAGGGTTAAGGCAGGAAAAACTCCATATCAACTATATTATATGAGAGGTTTTGCTCCAGGAAATTATGCATGCGACAGGTTCTTGATAGAAAAAGAACAAGATGGCGATAAATTTGATGAGGCATATAAGTGTTGTGTAAATGCAAGCAATAGCGTTTGTATAAAAGATAAAATGTCCGCCGTAGTTGAGACGAGAAGTGAAAGGGCTAAGTTTTGTAAAGCAGATGAGAAGCTTTGTACATTTGGGGAGTTTGTAATAGAAATTTTTAAATCTAAAAGCGGAGAATATGGAAAGTATTGCGCTAGAACATGGTCTCTATGTCCTTATAATTTTAATATACAAAAAGGTACAGAGGAAGCAATGGCTTTTAAGAAGAATGTTACAAATAAGGTAGTTAAGAAAAAGGCTGATAAAAATTGCAATGACGCAGATTGCGCAACTTCTGGCGATAATGCGTATTGTAAGGACAAAAAGTGTAAAACTATTGATGTTACGGTTCCATCAGTTGATGATGAATGTTTTGATGAAGCTAATAACGCATCTCTATCCTGTCAAGGCAAGATAAAGAATTTCTATCAATATAATAGACACTGTACTACAGTTGATACCTATGTTCAAAAGCCGAAGGATGACACTTCATACCCTCCTTTTATAGACAAGGCTTGCATTAATTTTGTTGGAAGTTCACATAATACCACTGGATATGCTAGCTATAACGGTTATGAAAAGATGTTTAGTAGATATAAATCATTTACTGCACCTATAGCCGAATGTCTTTCTGAGACTTTAAAGAATTTCTTGTTTAATAGGGCTGGCCATACTAAGTGTTTGGGAGATGCTCAAAATCCTAATGAAAAACCGGATTTTTATGGCAAGTGCAAGACTGGCTATGTATATACAGAAGGAGATGATCTGCTGGAAGTAAAAGGAATGGTGGCTCCAGCTTCTAAATTGTTGGGATACATTCATAATTTGATTATGCTTGCCGTTACTTTAATGATAACTCTATATGGATATAATATATTGATAAATAGTGGAAAATTGGAAAGACACGATGTTATGATAATGATGCTTAAGATTGTTATAGTTATAACTTTCTCGGCAAGTAGCTGGTGGTATGACCAATTGTTTAGATTTACCTATGGATTCTCCAATACGTTTTCGGCGTTGACTGCGAAAATAGGGTTTGATGATTCGCGGGATGTTAATAATAATTATATAAAATATGACGGATGCTATTTTGGAGATATAAATGATATTTTGAATAAAGATCCTAATTCTTCTACGCCTAATATTGAAGATAATAATTATATATATTATCCAGCAAATAGAAGGTATATAGCTTTCTTTGATAGCTTGGATTGTAAAATAGTTAGATATTTAGGATATGGTGTTGGATTGAATGCTCCAAATCTTATTATGATGCTTGGCGCTTCATTTATTTGGCCGTTTAATATTGGTATATATTTGGCTGTTGGAACGCTTATGATGGCGCTATTTGTTATCAATTTTGCGATTAAGGCCGTGTATATGTTTGTAGCGTCGGCGATTGGCATGGCTATAATGTTATATGTTTCGCCTTTGATTATACCATGTATATTGTTTAAGAAGACCAAGGGTATATTTGATAAGTGGCTCAAAAATTTACTTAGCTTTGCTTTGCAGCCTATGGTATTATTTGCGTTTGTTTCAATGTCTTTGACTATTATGGATAAATATACGCTTGGGGAAGGAATTTATATGGGAACTGGTATAGATAGGGAGTTGGTTTGCGGTTATTCATGTAAGGATGGAAAGACTGGACAGATTATTGACTATACGGACGAGAGGTCTGCCTCAGCTCGTACAGCATTTAATACTGCATGTGGACAGGATAATGATATAATTGACTTGAAGAGAAGAAGTGTGGCGTGCTTTTTGAGCAAGATGACTACAAATCCATGGACTTTATTGCAGTCGTTGGGTCTCTTCTTCCCGCTTTTAGCTGATATAATGCTGTCTGACGTTGTGATGTTCTTGAGGGTAGCTTTCCTATTCTTTGTATTAACTAAGGTATTGGATACTATACCTGGAATAGCTGGAAACTTAACCGGCGGTAGGGATTTGCCAAAGGCAGATTCTGGCGATCCATTCGTTGGGGCTAAGAAACTTATTAATTTTACCGATACTGTTAAGAGGGGAACTAAGAATCTTGGTCAAAAGGTTGTTGGCAAACTTAAGGGTATGGGTAAAGGAAAAGGAGATAAAGGAGAAAAGGATGAAAATTGAGATGACGGTGGAGAAAAACGTGATGATTTGAGTACTTTAAATGTTACGAAACAAGGAGATAAATAAAATGAATAAAAATAGATTTGTTAAAGAGTTAAAAGATTATTTTTCAATATTCGCGAGTTTTTTAATTGTCTTTGTATTGTTTTCAAACAATATGAGTTTTGCAGCTGCTAGCTGTTCTGATATTGGGGATTTTACAAAAAGAGAACATTGCAGAGACTATGGTGAAAAGCCTTTTACGGTTGGAAGCGTTGATATGGATGGCAATAGGCCAATAACTTGTAAAGGTGTTTCCTTGGATTATAATCCCTATACTAGCGATGACTATTATTATGATTCTTCCAATAGCTGGTGTTTGGCATGGGCTCTTGGTATAAGTATTTCCTATTCTGCTCTATCCGTTGCTGCTGGATTTGCCTGCACTGTAGGTGGTGCTCCAGCTCAAGTTGGTCCATTGACTCAAAAAGCAGCTAAGTTGCAAAAACTTAAAAAAGTATTTGATGTTATAAAAAAAGTTGGCCAGAGTACGGTGCAGGTAGCTCAAGCTACAGCTTTGAGTGCTTTGACTAACCCGGTTATTGCACTTCAGGCTGATTTTGCAATTGATGCTGTAATTATAGGTGTTA
Source organism: uncultured Rickettsiales bacterium (assembly GCA_944391025.1). Lineage (GTDB taxonomy): Bacteria > Pseudomonadota > Alphaproteobacteria > Rickettsiales > UBA1997 > CALXSC01. The sequence continues at coordinate 4,609 of CALXSC010000019.1, read as the reverse complement.
TTCTTGGCATCAATATCGCTAACTGTGCTGCCACTTTAGGTACTGGAGCAAATTTTTGTAGTATGGCTGGTGTTTGTGGGGGCATGTTGGCTGGACTCGCTGCTGCTTCTCAAACTTTAATATTCGCAACAACTGCTGGTTTGCATGGTTCTGCTAATAACCAAATTGATAAAGTTAAGGTTTGCGGATATGATTGGAATACCTATGCATATACTGAATATGATATGCAGCAACCAGAAAATGAATGGTATCCGCAGTATGGATCATTCTCTAATTCGTATAGCTATGCTGTGAACAAAATAATAAAAGGTGAATATAGCTGTGTTGGATATTTAAAAGATGACAATGGCGGTAAGGATAATGTTGAGTTAAATGCTGATGCTAAAAGATGTAGTTCGCAATCTTCCAGCTGTAAAAGTGAAATAAATGCATGTATAAACAGACAAAAGAAAAACAATTACGGTTCAGTAAAAATAGATGAATGTTTAGTAGAGAGTTCTTCATGCAGTGCCTATTGTAAGGGTTACTTTGCTAAATGTGAACCTATAATAGGAATATTGGACGATGGAGATGGCGTTTGTAAAGATAATAACGGCAGTCTATATGATAAAGATAATGATAAAGATTTATTTAAATGTAAGGGTGTAAAATCCAATTATAAAAATGCTAGAAATAAGTTCTATAGGGAAAGTATATATAAGGGTAAGGAGTATAAAATTTCTACGAAATATACCGATTCAACTGATTGTATAGACCCTAGATTAGATGAAAAAAAGGGCTATGCTGGACTAGAGCAAAGATATTACTTTAGGGGCAAGGAGGCTGCTCAATATGCATGTTCTAGATTTAAATACACAAATAATGGTTGCAGACTGTCTGACGGAACTGTTATTACTCAAGAAGAAGCTGCTGCGGATCCTGCAAAGGATTTAAAATGTAGACAGGCTTTCCAAGATGCTAATAGCTGCTGCCAAAATAGAAGGGCTTTGGGAATTTGTATATACAATAGTTCTGGGGATAAAAGCGATAGGGATAACAATGCCCTTTGTATGAGGAGTTTAGATGGAAAAGCTGATAATTGTGGCTTGGATACTGGCCATATAAATAATCCAAAGTTTGTTGCATATTCTGGTGAAGTAGATTCAACGCAGATATGTGTAAAGAATGTTAACTATTGCCCTTATACATATAATGTTTCTGGCGGAACTGAATTGCAGGAATTGTATTGCGCTGGCGACAATAACTGTACTAATTGTGTTAAAGAGACTGGCGATAAAGATGACGAATGGGAGGGAATTAAGTATAGGGACAGTAAAGGAAAAATTAAGGAAGAATATAGATATATAGTTCCTTTGTGCAGTGATAAAGATACAATTTGGAAAAAGGATAGATACAAATATCCTACAATGGCATATGGAAATATTAAGAATTTCTGCAGATATAGAGCCCATTGTACTGAAATTGGTGAAAGTGATTATGAATTTGCTGACGTAACGGCTAATAAGTTTTTACCAAAAGTTTGCTCTGATTTCGTTGGTGATTCTCAAAATTTACCTTATCCAGTTAAGGTTGCAAATATAAGCATGGCTGACAGCGTTAAGAGCATTATTAGATCTTCAGGCGTTAATATAGGTGATGGTAGTTTGAATAGTCTCTATTCGGCTATTGATAGTATGAACACGCAACAATTGGCTACAGTATACGCACAGATTATGGCTGAAAGAGCAATTATATCTTTGGCTGTCGGAATGGTTGGCGATTCATTTGCTGGTCCTTTGGCTGCTATATTAACTTCTGCAGCTGCAGGTACTCTATATACAGTTCAAGATGTAAAAAATGCTGTAGAAAGTGATGGAAATGCTAAAACAACTTTGAAAGCTATAGTTAGAGACATAGTTAATAAACCATTGTTTCCTAGTGTTGATTTTAGTTTGGGTGAATATAGGGGATTTACTGCTCCTATAGCTCAATGTATAAGGGAAACTTTGAATAACATGTTCTTAAATAAGGCTGGACAGAGTATTTGTGCGAAGGAAGGGGAGAATGTAAATAGTGAGGGATTGTGCGGAAATGATACATTTGGTCCTCCTGAAAATATTCGTAAGGATGCCTATATTCAAATGATTGGCGAACAATTGCCTGAAGATAGCAATATATTTTATAAAATTCAGACAAGATTACAAACTATTATTAAAATAGTTGCTGCATTGGCAATATTTGTTATAGGCTTGAAATTTTTAATGAAAGGCGATCTTGATATATTTGATATAAAGAAGCCTAAGGCGCTTATAGTTGGCATGCTTAAATTTGCTATAGTTTTCTATTTTGCGGTTGGAAATGCTTGGCAGAGTCAATTCTATAGCTGGATTGATAAAGCGACGCAGTATATATACTTTAAGGCCTTTAATTTGTCGCTTGTAGGTTATCAAGATTATAAAAATCAAGCGGATAATACTGTATGTAAAGTTGTAACTAAAAAAAATGTATGTAAGGAATATACATATCCAGAAACTGTTCCTATTGAAAATCCAACAGAAACATGTGAAAAATTCAGTTATACAGGTAGTGTTCAAGAATTTAAAGTTCCTTTCGGTGTAACCGAACTTACCATGAAGGTTTGGGGTGCTAGCGGATCCACAAGTGATAAATACTCTGGTAAGGGTGGATATAGTTATGGTGTATATAGGAATGTAAAAGAGGGTGATACTTTTTATGTTTATGTTGGTGGCAGTAATGATGATACTGGAAATAATAAATTTTATAATTCCGCTTGGAATGGTGGCGGTGCTGGAGGCATGGAAAAAAAGAGTGGAAATGGCGGTGGTGGCGCTACTGATATTAGAACTTCAAATGGTGCTTTAACTTGTGATGATTCAGATCCAAGGTTGATTGTTGCTGGTGGCGGAGGTGGTGCTCCTTACGACGGTACTTCTTCATATTATGGTGGTGCTGGTGGAGGCGGTAATAATAATGGTGAAGATGGAGCTAAAGTTCATGGTGGAAATCAAGGTAGGGTTGATGGAGCACTTGGTTCTTCTGGAAAATATACTGGAACTAGTTATACGGGTATGTATGACAGGTATATAAGTAACTCTGGTAAAACATATTGGACCGGTAATTACGGCAGCTGTGGACAGGGCGGTAATGGTTCTTTAAAATGGGAAACAACTACTCTAGCCTATGGTGGTGGTGGTGGCGGCGGCGGCTGGTATGGAGGTTCTGGTGGCGGCTCAACTGGTGCAGGAGGTAATAGATCTGGCGGTGGTGGTGGTTCTGGATATATAAGTAGTAGTCTCATTAATTCTGGAGGGAAAAACGGTGTTAATTGGGGTCATGGTAAAGCTGAAATATGTTATACGATAAAAGAGAAAATTGAAGAAAAAACTGATACATATTGTGACTATGACATAGTAGAGACAGAAAATAATAAGTTAATAGAAAACTTAGAAGAACTTCCTTCACCTATTCCTACTGGTTCACAGGAACTTTGTAATTCGGAAGGAGCTGGTGAAGATGATGAAGATTATATGAAATGTTATAGTAATTGTATTAGTGGTCCAGCTTATGATCAAGATGGAAATCAAATATTTGAATATAGTACTACATATGATGGGTGCTATTTTGGTGATAATGTATATCCTGAGGGTAAAAGTTATTTAGCTATATTTGATAGTTTGGATTGCAAGTTAATGAACTATTTTGGATATGGTCCAGACGTTGATCTTCCTGGCATATTGCATATGTTGCTAATATCTTTAATCTTTAGCCCATTGGCTTTAGTAACGGTGATATTGGGTTCAATATTATTTGTGATATTGCTTGTTATAGTTATCAAGATTTTATATTTGTTCTTAATGACTATGATAGCTATAAATATTATGATATATGTAAGTCCAATAATATTCCCAACTCTTTTGTTTGAGAAGTATAAAGGGGTATTTACTAAGTGGTTGGATAATTTATTGAGCTTCTGTCTGCAATTTGTATTTGTTATTATATTTGCAGGATTCCTAATTGGAAACTTGGATAGATTTGCAATAGGTAGTGCAAGATGGGTTGGACATGATCGAACTACTGGCAGATTGCCTACTTTGGTGTGTGGTGATGCGGCTGATAGTATAGTTTGCATATTCCAGGTTAATACCAATAAGGGAACTAAACCGATGTTGGGCGAAAAGATTAGCAAATTCCTTGGCATTGGTCCTATAGTTTCTTTAGTTGATTCTATAAATAAAGATTTCTCCGGAACGGTTATGACTCTACTAAAATTCTGTTTGATAACCTATGTTCTGCTTGAATTCTTGAAGAAGATTCCTGGTGTTGCTGCAGAATTGACTAATGGTATGGCTTTAGATCCTGGTCAACTTGATGTTAAGGAGATAATGAGTAAAATTAAAGATACCACTGAAACTGTTACGAGGGGTGCTACTGGAGCCCTTAAGAAAGGTGCGAAGTCCCTTGGCGGTTTGAAGAAAAAAGCAGGTGAAACTAAAGATAAAATAAAAGAAGCAAGGGCTGCGGGCGAAGCTATAAATGATAAAAAATTTGGAAATAAGGGAAAGGATGGAGATAAGAATGGCGGCGGTCTTGAGAGCCTTATGGTTGGAAG
>CALXSC010000018.1 GCA_944391025.1 uncultured Rickettsiales bacterium | reverse complement strand
TAATAGAACTATCAATAGTATTAATTATAATTGGATTGCTTGTTGCGGGTGTGACGGGCGGAAAATCGCTTATTGAGAGTGCAAAAATTAGGGCTTTTGCCAATGAAATGTTGGGTTATAAACAGGCTTTTGCGGCTTTTAAGGCAGCTAAAGGGAGACTTCCAGGTGATTTGAACGGCGATGGATATATAGGAAGTGATTATAATGGAAGTGGCTGTACTGCTGAAACATATAGTACAACAAGTTTTCAAGTTCCATATAATGTTGTGGGTCCAACAAGAGATTCGGGTCCTTTTATAGATTTATATTTGGAGGGTTTAAATGATTTTAAACCAGATCCAGAATATCCAAATTCAACACCTGGCAAGGGAGTGCCATACTCAAAAGTTTATAAAGATGGATATTTTAATTTCACAAGTACTTGCAACAATTATTCATCAGGTGACTATATAAAAAATAGTAAAAATGGAACAATTTATCTACGCTATTGTAATTCTAAGGGTTTAAGTCCCAAAATTATAAAAAAAGTTGATACAATAATTGGTGATGGCATATGGGATTCTGGCGACTTTAGAGGCTCTTGCTCTACAAGCATTAGCTATGATGATGCTATTGACAAAAACTATAAATGCACATATACACGCTACAAGGTTAACATGATTTAGTTTGAAAATAGTCCTATAAATAGGACTATTATTTTATTATCTAAAACGGGAATATATTGTTTTATTAATTTTTGAAGTATGGGAAGGGTTTGCTTCCGCTTCTCTTTCTTCTTGATGGTTTTCTATAGCTGGAGTGGCTGTTGCTATATCAACTGCTTGTTCTCCAATAATTCTAGCGTGCGGCTGCTCAATTTCGTTTTGCGATAGGTCAATAAATTCATGATCTATTCTTGCTGGAGCCGGAAGAAGATTTAGACGTCTCCTGTCTTCTTCAACAAGTATTTTTAATTTATTGAATGTGCCTTGTGATATTTGCGGATTTTCCTGCGACATGTAATTGTCAAAGGCTTTAACAAAAGCAGATGTAAAATAGTTGTTTGCGGTTATGTCGCATACCATCTGTGGCGCTGTGTCTAATGCAAATCTTTTGCATGCTATTCCTTCACCATCCAAGAATTTTGTAAAGGCATTATCTCTGCCGACAGGCACCAAATATGGTAAAAATATCTTTGTTCAGGCAGCAGCATTTGCGCTTAATTGTTCCTTTGCTATAGTTTCAAGGGCAAATTTAGCAGATACTTCTGCAAGTTTTTGCAGGTTTTCTGGATATCGGTCATTTTTTCCTTGTAAAGGCAGCATATAGAACATAGCCTCTATGAGTTTGTCTGTAGAATTTTTTAGGAATTCTGCTGCCCTTAGTGTTGGTGGATTTTCGTCTAATAAAAATCTAGGATTAAGTATAACCCTTCCAAGTGAGGCAACTGATGTCATTTGTGTTCTTATGCATCCATAGCTTGTTGTATGATTAAATAAGTCAAAAAATTTTTCCATTTCTTCTTGGGTTCTTTCGCCTGGTGTTGCCAGAAAAGCATTTAATAGGTTAACGGTGGCAAAGGCGCCAGAAAGAGGTCCGCCAATAAAAGCATTAATAAAATTATCTGGTTCTTTAAAAATATTTCCCATAATTTCCCCAATTAGAACTTCCTCTTCTGTTTTTCCAAGCGATTGCGCTTCATAGAAGGTTTTTAGTAAAAAGAAAAGATATAATAGGCTTGGATCCAATCCCTGTTCCTGCGGATTTTCTAACCGTTCTAAAATAGCTTTACTGTCATTTTTTGCATTCGCTATAATCTTATTAATTCCAGGAACTTCTCCCCAGTCGTGGTATCTTTTTGTATCTAACATTTTTATTGTTTTATTGTTATCAGCTGGACATTATACTTAAATTTTATCAAGTTGTCAAATTAAAATTCACATAAATGTTCAAAATATTTATATATACTGGTCTTGGATTTTATTGGCAATAAAAAAATAGCTTTATTTGTAATAAAGCTATTTTTAATACGGGAAACAATTTATTTATTTTGCTCTTTCTACGTATGTTGAGTCTTCAGTTCTAACAACAATTTTGTCATCAGTAGTTATAAATGGTGGAACCATAACTCTAACTCCATTTTCTAAAATTGCAGGCTTGTATGAAGCTGCTGCAGTTTGTCCTTTAACTGTTGCTTCTGTTGATTGAATTGCCATAACAACTTTTTCTGGCAGTCTGATTCTGATTGGCTCGCCATCACAATACTCAACTACAACATCCATACCGTCTTGCAGGAATGGAAAAGCATCCCCAACTAAATCTTTGCTTAAAGATAATTGTTCATAGGTTTCCATATCCATTAATGCTAAATTATCACCATCCATATATTGGAATTGATAAGATTTATCTTCCATATTTGCCTTTTCAACATCATCTGTAGTGTTAAATCTGTTCATTAATTTAGTGCCTGTTTTTATATCTTTCATTTCAACTTGTAAAAAGGCGCCGCCTTTTCCTGGCTTTACATGTTCTCTTTTTGTTACCATACAATATTTGCCGTTGTATATAATAACATTTCCAACACTGATTGAATTTACGTTCATAAAAATCCTATTATTTTGATTATTCGTTTTACTTAACTGAGAATAATAGCAAAGTTTAAAAAAATCAATATAATTATGTTGCTTTTTTAGAATTTTCTTAATGATTTGCTGCTATGTGAATTCTTAAGAGGCAAAATTATTTGACATTTTATTTAAAAATGATATAATATTTATTCATTTATAACAGATTAATATGCAGGAGCACAAAATGGATGGTGATTATTTGAATGCGGCAATTAGCGAACTTGCGCTTGATTTAGACACTGAAGATAAGAACACTCTTTTTAGATATTTTTTTGAACATAAAAGAAGGGTTTTGCAGTATGCGGCTAGAATTATAAACCTTAGAAAAACTAGATTAAAAAATATATTTAGAAAAATTGATAGAGATTCAATTGATAATACAATTAGTGAATTTAAAAAAATGTTTTAGACCATGATAATGGAAAAATAACAAATCCATATGAGAGGGAAGCATACTTTGCTATAACTAAGGCTAGAATATATATTAACATGTTTGGTGATTTGCTTAATTCTGTAAATTTAAAAACAAAATATAGTATATCTGAGATTAAGAGTTTTAAGCTATATCAACTAAAAAAATATAATAAATTACTAAGAAATGTAAAGGAAATAAAACGCGCTATTAATACTCTTTGCTCTATAAAATATAATGCCCATGAAAGACATGTTTCTTTAAATGAACACCACATAAAAACTGAAGGAAACAAGGGAAAAATTTTGCCAGACCATCTTCTGGCCGAATATGTTTGCGATACATCTAGTATAAGTGGCAATTCTTTTGAAGCTGAGATGTGGCATTTATCCCCAAAATCAAAATGTACGTCTGAATTTAGACGGCTTAATGACGGTGTAGTTGTAAAAATATTTGATGAGGTTGCAGCGCTTGAATGCTCTGGCACTATGACAGAAAATGAGATATCTATGGGCAAAAATGTGGACGATATTGCGCGCTTTAAAAATTTTATGGTTACTTTTCAAAAATTATATTCACATATCAATGATTACGCAATAGCGGAAAAAGGTGCAACCTATGACAGATATTCATTTGATGGTGAAGAATTTAATGGAATTTCAAAACTCAGTGATTCCATATTGAATGAAAATGATCCAAAGGTTTTATTAAGCGAGATTTGCTCAAGTATAGCATTATCATCAGTTAAAGATGGATGTGATAATTTTCGGGAATATTTTATGCAAAATATTGAAGACAAATTTGCTTTTTTAAAGCCGTATAGCAAAGATATATCTGCAGCTTTACTTTTTCTAGAGAAACCTACCGAATATACAATAGATTTTTGTGAAACTTTTGACTCTATGGCAGTAGGAATATATGAAGGATTAACTGGCAAAAAAATTGTAAAAGTAAATAGAAAGGCTATGCCAAAAAGGTCAATGCCTCTCCACAAAGCCTATAGTTCATACCATGCGCCCAAAGAATCTAATGGATCCAGTTTTTCTATGATGAAGCCTTAATATCTATAAACTCAATATCTTTGCACATAAAGTTTTCCTTTATAGGTATATTTTTAGAATAATCGGTTGACAGATATTTTTTATTATCGTCTGCGAATACGGTTGCTATAATTTTATCTTTACCGATTATTTCCTGGGCCTTTAAAACACCAAGCAGGTTAGCTCCAGATGATATGCCGACGCCTAATCCAAATGCTTTTGCGATCATTTGAGAGGCAATTATTGAATCATCCTCATTAACAACTATGACATTATCAAGTTCATTCATTTTAACGATTTCCGGTATAAATCCATCACCAATACCTTGAATTTTATGCTCATATAAACTTTTAGATCCTGACATAATAGCTGAATTTTCTGGCTCTAGAGGGAATGATTTAAAGTTTTTATTTTTTTCTTTAAAATATCTGCTAACTCCCATAAGAGTACCGCCAGTTCCAGTTCCTGCCACAAATCCATCAATTCTATCTGAAAATTTGCCTATTTGTCTATCCAATTCCTTTGCTGTACCAACATAATGCGCTTCTGTATTGTATTTATTTGAAAATTGGTGCGGTAGAAAATACCCGCCTTTTTTAGCTTCTTCATCAGCCAGCCTAGCGCTTCCTTCAAATCCGCCTTCTTCCTTTGTAACCAGTCTCAATTCTGCTCCAAAGCTTAATATAAGTTTTTTCCTTTCTTCGCTCATCCATTCTGGCATGAATATTTTAACTCTATGGCCTAGAAATCTTCCAATTCCTGAAAATGCGATGCCGGTATTTCCGCTAGTAGCTTCAGCTATAATATCGCTTTCTTTAATGGAATTTGTCTCATAGGCTTTTTTAAGTATATAGTAGGCTATTCTATCTTTTATGCTGCCCGTATAGCTATAATATTCTGCCTTTGCATACACCTTTCTCAATTCGCCTTTATATTTTAGTGTTATTTCAAGCAATGGTGTATTGCCTACAAGGTTGTCCAATTGTTTGAATTTATCTAGGTTCATAAACATTCATTTAGTAAATATATAATTATATCCTATAATTATTTTTTAAAAAGTAAATGAATACTTCTTGCAAAATAATTTGGTTTATATAAAAATTATAAAGCCCAAGGGCAAATGTGATGGTGTCACAACCAAAACTCTATTTACTAATGCCCGTAAGCTTCGTTGTAAAACAGCGGAGGCTTACGGTTATAATAGAGCATATCTTTATGCTCTAAAAGGCTGTAGGAGCTGATAGAGTCAGTTTGTGAACCTCCGCACTTTAAAATTAAGTGGTATTTTTATTATAAAGAAAGAGGTTTAAAATGAAAAAGCTGCTAATTTTATCAATTTTATTATTTCCAACAAATTTATATTCAAAAGAATATCAAAACTTTTACAATGTAAAGTATATAGACAATTATGATGGTGATACTGCTACCTTTGAAATAAAGGTATTTAAAAAAGGAAAAACTGAAATAATTATTATGGATGATGTAAGAATAAAAAATTTAAATGCTGAAGAAATAAGGAATAAAGACAAAGAAAAGAAGAAAGTAGCTTTAAAACAGAAAGAAAAATTGAGAGAAAAATTACAAAATGCAAAGCAAATAGATTTACTAAAATGCGAAAGGGAAAAATATGGAAGATTGTTGTGCGAGTTTAAAATAAAAAACAACTAACTTTTCTAAATTAGTTGTTTTTTTGTTTCAATTATTTTAATAGACTCTTTCCAGTCATTTCTTTAGGCTGTTTTAATTCCATAACCTGAAGAATTGTTGGAGCTATATCGCATAGACTGCCATCTTCCAGTTTATATTTAGAAACATCATTTCCAACCATTATAAATGGAACAAGGTTAGTTGTATGTGCTGTAAAAGGCTGTCCGGTTTTTTCATCAAACATTTTTTCAGCGTTTCCATGATCTGCTGTAATGAAAATTATACCATCTTTCTTTTTAACATCTTCAACTATTTCACCAACAGCTTTGTCAACTGCTTCGCAGGCTTTAACAGCTGCATCCATAATGCCTGTATGTCCAACCATATCAGGATTTGCAAAGTTAATAACAATTAAATCAAATTTTTCTGAGTCTATTGCTTTAATTACGCCTTCTTTTACGCCTTCTGCAGACATTTCAGGCTGCAAATCGTATGTAGCAACTTTGGGTGAATTTATTAGAACTCTTTCTTCGCCTTTGAAAACCGTCTCCTTTCCGCCATTAAAGAAGAAAGTAACGTGTGCATATTTTTCTGTTTCTGCAATTCTTAATTGGCTTAATCCAGCATTTGAAACCACTTCGCCCAATGACTGTGTAATTTCTTCTGGGGTATAAACTGTAGTCAAATATTTTGCGTGGTCTTCAGAATATTCTGTCAACTCGCCCATAACCGTAAAATTAATGACTTTCTTTCTTGCAAAGCCATCAAAATTTTTATTGCCCAGAGCAGCTGTGATTTCCCTGGCTCTGTCAGCTCTAAAGTTACAGAATAGGAATCCATCACCATCTTCCATGCCTTCATAGTTTCCAATTGCAGATGGCACTATAAATTCATCGGTTACGTCCTTTGCATAGGCTGCATTTATTGCGTCCATTGCTGTTTTAAACCTCTCATCACATTCGCCAAGAACTATTGCATTATAGGCTTTTTCAACCCTATCCCATCTCTTATCCCTATCCATGCCGTAATATCTTCCGCCGACCGTTGCAATCACTATATTTTTATATTCACCCAATTCTTTATAGAGTTTGTCTATAAAAGTTAAAGCTGATTTTTGAGCTACATCCCTTCCATCCAACAGGCAATGCAAAGCAACATTAATATCACTATCGGCAAATGTTTTTGCAATACTTATAATATGGTCTATGTGCGAATGCACACCGCCATCAGACATTAAACCGATAAGGTGCATAGTCTTTCCTGTATTTTTCATTTTTGCAATGAAATCTTTTATAACAGGTCTATCCTTTAGGGTATGGTTTGCTACATCGCGATTAATCATAGGCAAATCCTGCATAACAACCCTTCCAGCACCAATATTCGTATGTCCAACCTCAGAGTTTCCCATTTGTCCGTCAGGCAGTCCAACAAATTCACCTGAAGCATTCAACTTTGAGTGTGGATATTCCTTGATATATTTATTATAATTTGGAACATTTGCCTTTGCTATTGCTGAATATTTGTCATCCTCTGGTATGCCCCAACCATCAAGGATACATAGTATAACTGGTTTCTTTCTCATATTTTGCTTTTTTATTATATGTTATATCTATAGATATATAGAAAAAAATGTAAAATTCAAGGATTATTATATTAAACGATATTGATATGATTCTTATGGTATTGGGTTTTAAAACCCAATACCAATTTTACCTTAAATTAAAACTTAACGTCAACTCCAAAAGTCTTCAATTGGGCTATTAGGTCAGCCTTAACTTTTTCAAGTCCTTCTGGACTTAGCGCTTCGCACCTTAAAGTCAAGTCTGGTTGAGTATTTGAAGCTCTAACTAACCACCATCCTTCTGGAAGGTTGGCTCTAACTCCGTCAACGTCAACGAAGTCTCTGCCTTCTTTTCTTAATTTATCTGCTAATTCTTTAGCGATTTCAAATTTTCTTTCGTCGCCAACCGTTGCTCTGATTTCTGATGTACCGTAAACTTTAGGCAATGATTTAATGATTTGGTCTAGAGTTTCATCGCTGTTGCTTAAGATATTCAGCAATTTCATAGCACTGTAGATGCCGTCGTCAAAATTGTGGTTTTCGCCCCAGTAGATATGTCCGCTGGTTTCACCGGCCAACTTTATGCCATCGCTTGCCATTTTTGCCTTTAGGGCTGAGTGTCCAGGTTTCCACATAACTGAAATACCGCCATGTTGTTCAATATCGTCATATAAAACCTTGCTGGCCTTAACTTCGCACATAACCTTTTCACCTTTGTGAGTTTTTAAAAATTCTCTTGCGAAAACTAGCAACAACTGGTCGCCATAGAGTACATAGCCTGTTGAGTCAACAACGCCAAGTCTGTCGCCATCACCATCAAAAGCTATACCAAGGTCAAATTTTCCATCAACAACTTCCTTTTGCAAATCTTTCATGTTTGCGGCAACTGAAGGATCTGGATGGTGGTTAGGGAAATCACCGTCAACATTAGCAAAAATTGCTTTCTGCTTTCCCGGCAACTGTTTAATTATATCCTCAAGAATTGCACCATCAGCGCCATTTCCAGCATCCCATATAACATTTAGGGTTTTTTTGCCTGGTTTAAATTGGCTTAGCAGGAATTTTATATATTCACCCCTTAGGTTCTTGTCTTCCTTAGCGGTTCCCTGTCCGTCAATAAAATTTCCACTCTTTGCAATTCTTCCAATTTCTTGAATGTCATCACCCCAGAATGGTTTTTCTCTAGTCAGCATTTTAAACCCATTGTATTCCTTTGGATTGTGGGAAGCACTGATAATCATGCCAGCATCAACTTTTAAATAGTTGATTGCAAAGTAAACTGCTGGAGTTGGCAATAGTCCAATTAAAGTTACATCTATTCCACAGTCAGTTAAGCCTCTAGTAGCTTCCTTTGAATATAGCGGAGAACTATGTCTGCCATCATAGCAGAGAACGCAGGTTTTTTTATTTCTCTGCCTTAAGATTGTTCCAAATGCTCTGCCAATAAAGTAAGCGTCAACTTCATTTATTTCTTTGTCAACTATTCCTCTAATATCATAGGCCTTTAATACATTAGCTCTAATTTCATGCGTTTTATTCATTATAATCAATAAGTTGTTTCACTAGCAAAATCATATAGGCTAAAATATAAAATGCAAATTTTTTTAAATTTTTCTTTAACGATTACATACCAATTAAATCTAAATAGTTTTGTCTGACAATTGGACGGTCACGTGGCTTTTTCTTTTGAGTATGGTAGTTACTGGAAGTGTATGACCAGTTGGTAGTGGTGTCTTGGATGAGGCCTGAAATAAACCACCCCCTAGGCCTTCGTCTAGTTAACGGTGGGGATATTTGCTTGATTATAAATGGAGACTGCCGACAGCCACAATACGCACTATAAAAACCTAAAAACCAGAAAGGCACCACTCCGCCATTGTTGAGATCGTCCCTGCTGATTCCCTAATAGCCTAAGTTTACTTGGTAAGCAGGGCGGGTTAAATTAGTATACAATCGCCTTTTCTTTTTTAAAAATTAAATGCCTTTTTATATTTTAGAAGCAGAATATATTCGTCCTCTATGTAATCTCTATACATAAAACCTATATTAAATGAACTGTCGTTTTTGATTGAGCGGTTATAGGCTAGCTGCAGGTTTATTTCGCTTTCGTCTTTTAGCCCAATTCTATGATTTGCGTAATACAAATTTCCATCATTATCCCTTGCTATAGGCAGGGACATTTTTATATTGCCCGAATTTATCTTGACTGGCTGCATGAATAATAGGGAAATATTGCTTCTCTGACCATCAAATTTGCTATCAAAATTATAGTTTATGCCAAAGGTAAATGAATTGCTATATAGACCTGTCATATCCTTTATTAAAGAATTAGTTGCCTGATTAATATTTGTATATCCAAAACTAGCTTTTCCAAATAGTGTTAATTTATTTTCAAAGAGATTTAAATCATTTTGTACGCTTGCTATATATGTTAAATTGTTTTGTCCAATTCCAAATGCTCCATTTAGTTTTGAGCCAAACAAAGTATCGTATTCATTAATAAAACCGACCTCTAATTTTGTAGTTAGATAATTCGTTACACCGTAGCTCAATCCTGTCAGGAATGAAAATGCAGAGCCTAAATCTTCTGTGCTTTTTCTATTTTCATAGTATTTGTCATAGTCAATCGTATAGTTTTGATATAGAATACCAAAATTTAGAGCTGTTTTTTCACCTAATTTTAATATATTATTAAATCCAAAATTTATATCTGAATCGCTTTTGAAATATGGATTCATAGCATTATATCCATAGGAATTTGAAAGCGAATAGTTATTATAGAAATCAACCTTATCCCCAACAAAGGCATTATATGGATTGTTTCCATAATACATATTAAATCCGTAGCTATTTCCATTTATGCTATCTGCAGAATATGAAAACTCAACCTCATTATATTGTCCTGTAACTGGATTGCTTGCTGAATATAGATTAAAAGTTCCATCATTGCTTAAATTGGTTGAGGATATGCCGCTTTCGCCAAATCTTTTTAATACGTCTATCGTATTAACCCTGTCCCTTTCTGACTCTATGAAATCATTTAATTTCATATTAAAGGTTCTATTAAAGCTATCCAAAATAACAAAATCTAGATTTTTTGATTTTAGACTATTTGCTAGCTTTGAATTTAATTTGATTTTACTATCCGCCAGCCCAAATCCATTTGTTCCAATTCTATTATCAATTGGCACTATCGTAGCTCCAACCGGACGTGTTGCTCTTTCTAGATCCAACATTCCCCAGCCATACACTTCGTCAACACCCGAAGCTCCTAAATCTCTAGCCGTTATAAATATTAGTCTTGTAATTTCAGAACCGGTTAAATATGGAAATGCGCCCTTTAAAACTGCTACTGCGCCTGAAACCATTGGTGCAGCAAACGATGTTCCGCTATTTATTCCATATTCATCAATAGTTGATAAATTTGTTCCAGAAGTTGTTGAAATTATATCCGTTCCCGGTGCAGTTATACAATATTCTTTTGTAACTCCACATTGATTGCTATAGCTGGCTATTGTATTGTTCTCTGTATCATAGGCTACAACATTTATAAAATTTTTATAGTAATTTCCATCCTTAAAAGTGTCGCTATAGAATAATGGTATTGCATTTCCAACGCTTGACTGTGTTCCGCCATCATTTCCTGCTGACCAAACAAAAATTACATCGTTATTATTTACCGCATTAACCATCTGATTTATATAGTTGCTGGTATTTGATGAATTTATATCTGAGAATATACGCACTAAATCGGCCTGGCTTTTTACATCGCTCGCATTTACATTTTCACCAAGATAATTTCCATTGCTATCCCATATCTTTGTTGGTATTCCATAGCTGTTGTTTACCACAGTTGCACCAGCTGTTGCAGCCGCTTCAAAGGCTCTGCCTATATATTCGTAGGCAACAAAATTTCCATTATTAAACGTTAGTCTGAATGGAATTATTTCAGAATCCGGTGCAACTCCAGTTATTCCAGCACCGTTTGAATATGACGCACCGATTATTCCAGCGACAAATGTTCCGTGCCATGCAGTTGAATCGTTGTTTGTTGTGGTTGGATTAGGATTATCGGCGTATCCGCCCAATGCACATAATGGGTCACTGCCATTTGCCTGGCAATAGGAATAGACCATGTTTTTACCATTTAAATTTGAAGTTATATTTGATGTCCCATCTCCATTTTGAAAGTCTTCGTGGTTAACCAATACTCCACTATCAAGCACGGCAACTTTTATTTTTGTTCCATCAGCAATTCCGACATTGCCACTAGAATTACTCAAATAATATGGAGTTGCAGATAATGCTGCATTATATTTTCCAGTATATCCTCTAGCTAGAGAATAGGCTAGCCTAATTTCATTAAAGTGATCAAAGTTACTAAATGTTACCGGCTGTCCTCCTGAAGTACCGTTCCACTGTTTACTATATTGGCTATTGTTCAATATATCACTCAAAACCGTTGAATCAACTTGTCCAACCATTCCATAGTTTCTATCGACTGGAGAAAAAATGGTGCCTCCGCTACTGCTGCTGCTATCACCGCCGCCTCTGCCACCTGCGGCCGCTATAGCAACTATACCACCCAAACCCAATACCCCAGAACCTATCGTTTTCCAATTCCAAAATGATCCAGAAGAAGAATTGGCAGCAATATTTTTAGTCCTTACCTTTTTCCCAGCAGCAACCTTTTGACAGTCTTTGTCACTATAATCTTCAAATAGTTTTCTAATTTTATAGTCTTCGCTATTTTTTGCAGCACAATATATTTCCTTTCCAGAATAATCTTTAATTTTTGGATCAGCACCATTTCTCAATAGCAATCTAGTTATTTCAAAATTATCATTATATATTGAATAGGTTAGGGCGGTATTATTATATTCGTCCTTTAGATTAATTTTATAATCGCTGTTTATATATTTTTTAGTTTTTGTTAGGCTATTTTCTTTTACCGCTTCTATCAAAGCAAATTTGTCATATCCATTTGCAGAATATGAAAAATTGCTGTTTATTAAAGTAAAAATTATGGTATATGTCAGCAATTTTTTCATATTCGCACCCATTGTTTATTTTTCTATATTTTCCTTCGCTTTTTCCCTTAACTTAATATGAAGTTCTCTCAACTGCATTTCAGTAACTGGGCTTGGCGCATTCATTAATAAGTCTTCGCCTTTACCGTTGGTAGGAAAAGCAGTAACTTCCCTTAGATTATCTTCATCTAATAGGAGCATGATAATTCTGTCAATACCAAAGGCACAACCAGCATGCGGAGGAGCACCATACCTGAAGGCATTAATCACACCGGTAAATTTGTCATCAACTGCTTCTTTAGAATATCCGACTAATTCAAATGCTTTGTACATAATTTCTGGCTTATGGTTTCTAACGCCGCCGCTTGCCATTTCATAGCCATTGCATACAAAGTCATATTGGTATGCCAAAATTTCATATGGGTCTTCCGTATTGTTCAGAGCATCAAGCCCGCCCTGCGGCATTGAGAATGGATTATGTGCGAAATCTATTGTACCGCTTTCTTCGTTTAATTCATAGAATGGGAAGTCTGTAATCCAACAGAATCTATATTCATCCTTGTTTATAAGTCCCAATTCATTTCCAAGCCTAGTTCTAACTTTGCCAGCCAACTTAGCAGCATCTGAAGGCAAACTGCATGAAAAGAATATTGAATCGCCATTGCTTAATCCAGCAACTTTTTTTAATTGCTCTAATCTGTCAGGAGTTAAAAATTTTGCAACTGGTCCCTTAGCCTCACCTTCCTTTGTCCAAGTTATATAGCCTAGGCCCTTAGCTCCTTCCTCTATAGCATATGCGACCATCTTATCAAAGAAACTCCTTGGCTTTTCGCTTGTTTGTGGTGCAGGAATACCTCGGACAACAATTTTATTATTGCTTTCAATAGCCTTTGCAAATATTGAAAAATCAGATCCTCTAAATATATTTGTTACATCAACTATTTCTATAGGATTTCTTAAGTCAGGTTTGTCCGTTCCATATTTCAACATAGAATCAGCAAATGTAATCCTAGGAATAGGTGACTCAGCAACTTTTCTATCGCCTCTAAATGTTTTGAAAGTTTTATACATTATAGGTTCCATTACAGCCCAAACATCTTCCTGCTCTACAAAACTCATTTCCATATCAAGTTGATAGAAATATAAAAGCCTATCAGCCCTTAAACCCTCATCCCTAAAACATGGAGCAATTTGGAAATATTTATCAAATCCGCTTATCATTAGCAGCTGCTTAAATTGTTGCGGAGCCTGTGGCAATGCGTAAAATTTTCCTGGATGTATTCTGCTTGGAACCAAGAAATCCCTGGCGCCTTCTGGAGACGATGAGGTTAAAATAGGAGTTTGGAATTCCAAAAAATCCTGTTTTTGCATTTCATTTCTCAAAAAATCTATAACCCTAGATCTAAGCTGTATATTTTTGTGCATTTTCTTGCTCCTCAAATCAAGGAATCTATATTTTAATCTTAAATCCTCTGGGTAGTTCTGATTTTCATCAGCAACCTGAAAAGGAATTTGCTCAGATTTGCTTTCAATTTCCAATTTATCAAGCTGAACTTCAATTTCACCAGTTTCTAAATCTGGATTTATTGTTTCCTTTGTTCTAGCGACAACTTTGCCTTCAACAAGAATTACACTTTCCAGGGTAATTTTTGAAGCAAGTTCAACTAGTTTTTTATCTTTTTCAATATCTATAACACATTGTGTCATACCATAATTGTCTCTCAAATCAATAAACAATAAACTTCCATGGTCTCTTATTGAGTGAACCCAGCCACTTAACTTTACTTGACTGCCAACATCAGCAGTTCTCAATTCATTACACTTATGTGTCCTATACTTCGTCATATATAAATTTGAATTATTCAACGTTATAATTATTTTACTAATATATTAAAAAGCAAGTTAATTGTTAAATTTTAAGCAAACTATATTTAATCTATATAAATTTTTAAAAAGAACTGCCACTTTAATTGCCAAAAAACGTTAATCTTTTGAATAAAAAACAAGATATATATTTATATATACAATAATAAATCTTTTTATTGCAATTTATAAATATATTTATATATTATTAATATGATGTTAACAATTTTTGAGAAATATGAAAAATTTTATAGATTTAACCCAATCAAAAACAAGTAGTTATGATGAGGGACTTAGACTGTATATGAATAACATATATAAATATATGTCATTCGCACTTTTAATTACTGGACTAATTGCCTATATTACAGCCAATACTCCAGCACTATTAAAACTAATTTTTGGAACACCTTTATCAATAGTTATGATGTTAGCGCCTCTATTCTATGTAATCTATTTTAGCTCTAAAATATGGAGCATGTCGCCAGAAAAAGCTAGAAATAATCTCTGGATTTTTTCTGCAATAATGGGACTATCGTTGACTTCCATATTTCTGGTCTATACTTCAACTAGTATAGTTAGAACTTTCTTTATTACTTCTGCAACGTTTGCCGGTATGAGTTTGTATGGATATACAACCAAGAAAGATCTAAGCGGTGTTGGACAATTTATGATGATGGGCTTGATAGGAATTATTATTGCTTCTATAGTTAATATTTTCTTGAAAAGTGCCGGAATGGAATTTATGATTTCTATTATTGGTGTTATAGTGTTTACAGGACTAACAGCATATGATGTGCAAAAGTTAAAACACACATATGATTATGTTGGTGTAAACTCTGATATGAAAGAAAAGGTTGCTATAATAGGTGCTTTAAATTTATATATGGATTTCATTAATTTATTTTTAATGTTATTAAGATTTACAGGCAATAGTAAAAATTAAAATGAAAGTTGGGTTGTCTCTTATTTATTTTATTTGTTTTGTGTTTGGAACTGCTTTTGGAGCTGATGTTAAGGTTTATAACATTAAGTCTGCCAAGAGCATTCCTGCCTATAGATCTAAAGAGGCAGCTTCAACAAAGGTTGCACAGAGTAAAAGTATTCCAGATAAGAATACCCAGGAAAATTCTGACAGTGGCCTCAATATTCGCGAGTATTACTATAGTCTGCCGGATACTATTGAAAAAATACTGCCGACTGTTGTAAGCATTAGCGCTATAAAGAATTCTACATTGGGCAATACGGAATATTATGATGACAATTCTACTGGTTCACAGTCCCTTGGTTCTGGATTTATAATAAGCGATGATGGCTATATAATAACCAATAACCATGTTATAGATGGCGCTGAAAAAATTAATATAAAGCTAAAGGGTTCAGATACTAATTTTCCGGCTGAAATTATTGGTATAGATGAAATAATGGATATTGCACTTTTAAAAATATCTGTAAAAAGCAAGCTTCCATATGTTGACTTTGACCAGACAAATAGCTATAAGGTTGGTGATACTATAATAGTTGCTGGCAATCCTTATAATCTAGGAACTTCAGTTTCAACTGGTATAATTTCTGCATTAAATAGAAATCTTCAAATGAGCTCATTTGATAATTTTATACAGACTGACGCCTCTATAAATAAGGGAAATTCTGGTGGCCCTATGTTTAATTTAAGGGGAAAGGTTATAGGTCTAACTAGCGCTATTTATTCTCCGGATGGTGAAAATATTGGAATTGGATTTGCTATGCCGGTTTCTGACCTTTTGCCAATTATAGAGGAATTGAAGAGATATGGATATGTTAGGAGGGGCTGGATTGGTGTAACTACGGAGAATACGCAGAGGGAAGTTTTTGAAATTCTTGGTTCACAGGTCAAAAGGGGTGGTGCGATTGTAACTAATATTGTCAAGAATAGCCCTGCAGAAAAAGCTGGATTAGTAATATCTGATATAATTTTATCATATAATGGAAAAAAAATAAGAAATGTCAGGGATCTTTCTGTTCTGATAAGCTCTACCGAAATAGGTTCTTTGGTTGAAATAATAGTTTTAAGGGATAATAATATTTTAAAGCTTAAGACTAAGGTTGATGAAACTAGGGAAAACTATAAATATGATCCGCAATATGAGGCAATATTGACAAAGGCGGTTGAAGCATTTGATATGGTTTTAATTCCAGTAAACAAGGAATCTAGAAAAAGATTTAATATTTCTGATGATGTTGACGGACTTTATGTGCTTAAGATTAAAAAAGGCGGTCTGGCTGATAAAAAGGGAATTAGGACTGGAGATATAGTTCTATCAATAAATCAAGACCAGGCAGTTGATGGAAAGGTTATTTTAGAAAATATACATAAGGCAAAGCTAAATAAAATGAACTACGTATTCCTTATAACAAAAGGTTCTAAAAATAGTTTGATTTTTATGCCTGTAAAAGAAAACAGTTCATCCAATACAGACTCATAGACATAGCATATAATGATTTATATTTTAATAATTTTTTAGCAATTTAGCTATGAGCTTTAATTTTTTAGAAAATTTCAAATTCTTTTTTAAAATAAACGCTATGCGATTGGAGTTTAATTCTATATCTAACAGTTATGCTAAGCACAAAGCCCAACCGAAATGTGCTTGCACAATTTCGGTAGCCTGTCGTTGGGCGAAGTGCGAGATGACCAAAGGGAGATCCAAGCACAAAGCCCAGACAGAATGTTTCTATGTAATATTATGAGCTTTTAAATTATTTTTATTTGTATAGGAGATTTAATGATTATACTTCCAATAAAATCAAGATTGCAGATATTAAAAGAAAGAGAAGAGGCGGAATCTATTTGGACTGGAAGGTCTGTAATAGTATTTGTTTCGCCGACTCCAGAAAAAAATATCGGTCCAAATGAAAAATATAGGGCGACTGAATTTGTTAGGTTATTGCTAATAGTTACAAAAAAAATTCATAAAAAGGCGGTCGTAAGAAATAAGTTTCGCAGAAGAATTAAGGAAGCATTTAGGATGGTTGATAAAAGTCTATTAAAAAATAAATATGACTATCAGGTTCTTGCTAGACAGTCAATATTTAAGGCTAGCGTTAAAAGTCTTGTTAAGGATATAGAGAGATGCTTGAAGGGTGAGGCTATCGCTGGAATACCTGAAAAACCTGTAGATCTTAAAAAGAAGAAGAAAAAAAATAAGAATAATAAAATTAAGACTTCGGATGCTTTAAATACAAAGTTGGAATAGTTAATTGGATTTATTTGTTCATTTTTGCTTCTTTCCAAAGTTTATTTAGCTTTTCTTTGCCAGTATTTTTTATATTTTCACTGCCAAGTCTATTCTCCATATATATAAATCTTCTTTCAAATTCATTTATTGAATAATCTATAGACTTTTCTGCGTTTATTTTAAAATAGTTGGCAAGATTGCAAAGCACAAAGAATACATCACCCAGTTCTTCTTTTATTCTATTTCTATTATCTTTAATGGATATCTCTTTTTTTAATTCGTCTATTTCATTAAATAGGTCTTTAATTATGTCATCAATTTCTGTATAGCAAAAACTTATTTCATTATCTATAAATTCTTGAACCTTTTGACACCTATTTAGTGTTGTTTCTTTATTTAGCTCTTCAAACTTGTCCCTTAATCCCATGTTTATCCTTGATATTTTTGTTATGTTGATTGATAATAATATATAAAATTAAATTTTCAATAAAAATAATTTTTGATAGCTTTATGTTATTTGTCTATTGTAAAATTAATTTATATTTCTAAAATCTAAAGAGTAATATGAAATAATATAGAATAAAGTGAGCTGTATATTTTGTAATTGTGAAAAAACGGATATAATCCATAAAACTAAAAACTTTTACGTAAAGGTCGGAAGGGGCATAATAACCCCTGGACATGTAATGATTATTCCCAAAGGACACTATAGTGCAATTGCTGAAATTGATAAAAATCTTGTTAATGAATATCTAGATTTAAAAAAAATAACCATAGAAGAAATAACAAAAAAATTTTCCAAACCTTTTTTGGTAGAACATGGAGCTTTTCTACAGTCTGTTTTTCACGCGCATATACATTTAATCCCGAGCAGTGGAAATGGCTATAATAATGTTGATTTATTGGAGAATATGTTCATTCCAGCCTCAAAAAAACTTGGTTTTAATATTATAAAAATAAATAGTTTTGATGAATTGCAAAACTATTTTTCAAAACACAAAAAATACCTATACTACGAAAATGATGGTGAGCAATACATAATAGAAGCAGCAGAAATATTAAATAACAACTTTCAAATGGTCATTTACCGCAGTTATTTTCAAAAATTAGGTTTAAAAGGCGTTGGAGACTGGAAAAATATGACTGAGGAAGATATAAAAAATGATATGGCAAAAATTACTGAAACTCTTAATAAACTATTTAAATAAATAGTTTAACCACGGCATATATAGCGATATATTTATTTATCTTCTATATTTTGAAGGCTGTTTATAAATTTTTTCAAATTTTCCGTCTGTTCTTTATTTAATTTTAATTTAGAATTACTTTTAAAATTTTTATCAGTAAATAACTTCGTAATATCTATTCCATAGAAATTGCAAAGTTTTATAAACGTTGACATTTTAAAATCGCATCCATTTTCAATATTCCAAACTGAATTATATGAGATATCAGTACGTAATGATAATTCTTCCAATGTTATATTATGATACCTTCTTTCATGTTTAAGCATTTTAGAAATTTCTTTTAATATATTATTTTTCATATGTTTACCCTAATTGTTAAAAGTTTAATAAATTCAATATATTTAGTTTTCCGCAGAGAGAATAAATACAAGTGCCAATATTGAAAAAATATATGCTTGAATAACGCTGCTAATGAAGCTTAATATACTTAAAAATATTGGAAATCCTAGCGCTAGAAACGCTATCTGTGAAACTACCGCCCCAATAACCATACCGCTCATAATATTTCCATACAGCCTTATAGCTAATGCACAGTTGCTTGAAATATCGCTTATTATATTCATCGGCAGCATAACCACCGTTGGTCTAATGTATTTTTTAAGATATCCAATTACCCCAACCCTTTTAACGCCATATATAATACCAAGGGATACAACCACAACAACAAGAGCTACCGTTGTAGACAGAGAAGCCGTTGGCGAATGAAAAAATGGTATTATTTGCAGAAGATTTGAGAACAATATAAATATAAATATAGTTGCAATAAACGGAAAAACAAAATTTAAATCAACTTTTCCCATTTTTTCAACCTGGTCTTTTATGCCAGTTATTAATATTTCAAAAAAGTTTTGCAGCTTGCCAATATTTTTTTCATGGGTCAATACAGCTCTCAATATGAGCGCAACAATTATCATAACCGCCATTATAAACCATGTAAAAAGTATTGTATGGTTTATTTTAAAGAAACCATCCTGCCATACTATATATTGATCCGGAGTAATTTTCATTTCTTAATACCCTTTTTTTTCTCTAATATGATAAAAAATATTTTTGAAATAGTCAAGCCCAACAGCATAAAAACAGCATTTTTCCAACTACCATCCATAAAATAATAGAACAGAGTGCAAATAACAGCTATTCTAGTAAAAAAACTAAATACAGCAATTCCAGCATTTTTATATTCTACAATTTTTTTAACCGTCCACTTCAATGCAAGTGAATTCAATATCCCAATCAAAATACCAATAGATACCAGGATTACTATATTCATATACTACTTATTTCAAAACTATATAGATTAACAATAGTAGCTGAAGTCTTAATAGTCAATAAATAATATAAATTTGATAGGTCAATATACCTTTAGTGCAGGTAGCGGGGGCGGGGGCGGCCGCAGGACTTTTTCTCTTTAAGGGAGAGGTTGCAGAACTGACGGTGGTGGTTAGTTTGGCTGGGGGGTTTGGAAAAGGGCAGAGAGGGAAAAAGTCTTAAGACCTTCGCCTTGCTCTATATTTTTTCATTTTTTTTAAAGTCCGCCAAAACCGACAGCCTCGCCATCTGACCCAGCCTAAAGAGAAGCGGACTAACTTTAAAAAAATGAAAAAATATAGCTGCGGCCGCCCCTCCCGTCTCCCTCACCATTCACCATTCCTTCCTTCCCCATACACCAACCAAAACTCTTTTAATTAATTAGGCATATAATCGCCAGAAACACCATCAAAAACCATTGACTTTTACAACCAAATCCATATTTTTATAAACAGTTATTTTATGCGGGAGCTTATAAGAGATAAGCCCTCACTTTCGTAAGGAGGGGAAACTTATAAGGAACATCAAGTGTTCTGCTAACTCCCGCACCTTTCTTTTTGAAAAGTGCGAATTTTTATATAATTTTAATTTTCCAAAGGCAGCCGATACTTTTGGTTGGGGAAGTGGCAAATATGGGTTGTGGTTTGTAGATTGGAAAATTTGTTTACTCTACTTGTAGTTGTGTTGCGTGGAGTGGGGAGTGAATATTGATTATATAGCTATTTTTGTATAATTAGATTTTAACCGTGGTTTCTTTGGAAGCTGGGGGAAGAGGCTTAAATTTCAAAGGTCTGATTATATTGTAATGTTGTTTGATATTGTTTTTAATTTGATATATTTATGTATATGGCGGGGTCCAGCTAAATGGTCAGAAATAAGGAAATCCTCCGGTATTTTTTTGAGTTTAGTTTGGTTTGCGTGTGGTAGTTTCCATGTGTTTTAAAACTCTGCCGCCTTTGCAATTGTGCTGTGTATGGCAGGGGATTGCCTTATTTTTATTAGTTTTTTTTCATTGATGGTTGTGCTTCAAACTATTTTTTTAATTCCCTGCCGCCTTTTGTGTTGTTATGTGTTGTGGTGTGGTGTGTTGCTGTTGTGTATATGGCGGAGAGCCTGCTTTGAAAAATGGGGGCACTGAAATGATTAAAAGTCTCCGCCGCCTGTTTAATTTTTGATGTATCTTCCTGCTATGACTTTGTATACCATGCTTTCGTATTTGATGTATTGGTATTTGTTTTTTATTAGGTCTATTTTTGAGGTGTTTTCGGTGTTGAGTGCCTCAAGGTAGTCCTTGAATTCTATTTTACCGCTGTTGTATCGGTCTCTGTAATATTTGGTAATCTCTAGGCTGTCGGAGAATTTTTTCTCGGAGTTTTTGAAAATGTTTTCGCTGTTGGAATAGGCTGCGTAGTAGTAGGCTACTTCGTTTAGGGCGCTGTTTAGGTTGTCTCTGAAGTCAAATAGGGCTATTTGGTAGTCGGTTTCGGAGATTTTTATATTATTTCTAACACGGTTCCAATCTAGGAATGGCAAGCTGATGGAGATATTGCCTAGGATGTTTCCGTAGTCAAAGGTTTCGTCTATTTTGTTTGATGAAGAACTCAATACGCCTTTGATTGAAATGCTTGGGTACCAATTCTTATCTTCGGCCTTTAATTCTTTAAAAGCCTTTTCTAATCTATATTGGCTGGCCTTAAGGTCGGGACGTTCTGCGAGTATTGAAACGGGTACGTCTAGGTCAACGCCGATGTTTTGGATTTCTAGAATGTTGGTGAATTTTATGTCTAGTTTGTCCTCAGGTCTTAGGTTTAATAGGTTCCTTAGACTCTGTTCAATTTCTTTGTATTGGGTTTTTAGGTCTAGAAGGCTGTTTTTTGCGGTGGATATGCTCTGTCTTGCCTGCAGGAGTTCTAGGGAATCAATGGAACCGCCTTGGTATTTGTCCTGCATTAGGGAATATATTTCTTCGTAGTTTTTTAGGCTGTTTTCTGTGGCTGCGATGGCATTGTTTAGGTATAATAGGTTGTAGTATAGGTCAACTACGCTGTTGATTAGGGTAAGTTTTGCGGTCTCTCTGTCCATTACGGTTGCTTTGTATTCAAATTCTTGGGCGTTTTTGGCGTCTCTTATTTTGCCGTAGAGGTCTATTTCGTAGTTTATGCCGATTTCGCCGGAGAAGCTGTTTGAAAAGCTGTCGCCTCGTTCAATGTCTCTGGTGCTAGATGCTGCGAGAGTTCCGTTTAAGGTTGGAAATAGGTCTGCCTTTGAGAGGTTGAGCCTGTATAGTTCTTTATTTATATTTAGGGCAGTTTTTATGTAGTCTATGTTATTCTTTAGAGCTAGGGCTACAAGTTTGTTTAGCTCGCTGTTGTTGTAGCCCCGCCACCATTCTTTGTCAATGGTGTATTTTTTTGAAATTTCTTCCCTGTTATAGTTTAGTTCCTCTGAGAGGTCTATTGGCTTGTATTTTGTGGATATGCAGCCAAATGTTAGGCTTAAAAGGGTTAAAAATAATATTTTGTTTTTCATAGTTGTTCCTCTGTTTTTGTTTATTCTCTTGCTAATGCATTTATTGGGTTAAGATTTGAAGCGTTCTTTGCAGGCATGTATCCGAATATGACGCCAATTGCCGTTGAGCAAAGAAGGGCTAATACAATTGATGTCCCTGAAAAAATCATAGTGAAGTCGTCGGAGAACATGTTGAAGCTAAAGCCGATTATCATTGATAGTGTTACGCCGAAGAATCCGCCTATGATGCATATTAGAATTGCTTCTATTAGAAATTGTTCAAGAATGTTGTGCTGCTTTGCACCAATAGCCATTCTAATACCAATTTCTTTAGTTCTTTCGGTTACGGAAACTAGCATAATATTCATCACGCCTATACCGCCTACGATTAATGAAATTACTGCTATGCAGGATATTAATAGGGTCATGGTGTTAGTGGTTTCCTGTATTGTTTGCTTAATGCTGTCACTGTTAATCATGAAAAAGTCTTTTTTTCTGTGGGATGCAGTGAGTATTTTTTCAATGCTTGCCTCTGCAACCTGTGAATTTACATCATCAGAAACCTTTACGGTTATAGTGTTTATATCATTTCCACCAGTAATTTTACGCATAGCTGTCGTGTAGGGTGTATATAGGGTTATCATTTCGGAACTTGGTCCGGTATTCCTATCCTTCTCAAGTACGCCAATGATTTCTAAAGGCTTTCTGTTGAATATAATAACCTTGCCGACTGGGTTTGGGTCATATTCAAACAGTTCCTTCTTTGCGTTATGGTCAATTACAACCACTGATGCAACCCTCTTTACTTCTTCTTCGGTAAATGGTCTTCCTGCCTCAAAGGTTTTGCCAAAAACGTCAAAGTATTGGTAGCCAACACCCCTTAGGCTGGCTGTTACGGACATATTTCCATACAGTAATGTTGCACTTGCAGAAATATTTGGGGTTGCACTGTCTATGAAGCCCTGCTTTGCCAAATAGTCGGAATCATCAATCTTTAGACTCTTTACCTTTCCTGAACGCAGGTCACCAAACCCAGTACCCGGCAAGATAGTTATAGTGTTTGTACCCATAGAGCTTATGTTTTCCATAACTTTAGCCTGGGAACCGTTGCCTAGGGCTACTACAGATACAACGGATGCTATGCCTATAATGATGCCAAGCATTGTCAAAAGTGACCTCATCTTATGGGATAGTATTGCTTGAATTGACATTTTGAATGCTTCTGAAAACCTATATTTTAAATAGCCCATTCTTGTCCTTTTTATGTCCTTTACTTCGTCCACTAGCTCGTAGAAATTATCGGATTTTCTAGTATCAGATAGAATTTCACCGTCCTTTATTTCTATAATCCTGCTTGCTTGTGAGGCTATCTTCTTATCGTGGGTTACTAGTATTATCGTATGTCCCTTTCTGTAGAGGTCGTGTATAATCTCCATAACCATTTCACCGCTCCTTGAATCTAAAGCACCAGTTGGTTCATCGGCTAATATTATCTCACCGCCATTCATAAGGGCGCGGGCAATACTAACCCTCTGTTGCTGTCCGCCCGAAAGTTCGCTGGGCTTGTTCTTAAGTCTGTTGCCTAGGTCTAGGTTCTCAAGTATTTGAACTGCCCTTGCATTTCTGCTTGTGAAATCAAGTCCAGAATATACCGCAGGCAGTGCAGCATTTTCCGTTGCATCCAGATTGCTGAGCAGGTTGTACCTCTGGAATATAAAGCCAAAGGTTCGGCAACGCATTTCTGCTAACAGATCTTTATCCATATTGGCAACGTCAACGCCATTTATGCTATATACTCCAGAGGTAGGACTATCTAGACACCCGATTATATTCATGAGAGTTGATTTTCCAGAACCAGACTGTCCGATTATTGCTACAAAATCGCCCTTTTGTATTGAAAGATTGATATTTTTCAATATATGGACTCTGTTCGTTCCGCTTCCGTAATATTTATTTAAATCTTTTATTTCAAGAATATTCATGGCTAATTACCTTCTCCTAGCAAACTTGTTCACTTTTTCTGTTATTTCTTCGGCAGATAGTGAGGACAGCACTATTTCTTCCCCTTCGCTTAGGCCGCTTTTTACCTCAAGAGTGGTGCTGTTTGATATGCCAGGTTCAATCCTTCTCTCTTCAACTTTGCCGTCCTTAATAATATTTACATAGAGTCCACCGTCCTTTCTAAATACGGCCATAGTAGGAATCATTAGGACATTTGAAGCGCTATTTACATATATTGTATTTTCTGTAGTCATACCTATTCTTAGTTTTTCATCTTCATTAGGTATTTCTAACCTTCCGTAGTAGTAAACAGCCTCATCTGACCCAACGACACCTGTATATTCGCCGTTAGTTAACAGGGTTAATCCCGGGTCAATTGATTTTAGGGTTGTTTCATACTCCTTTGAATCGCCCAATATGCTGTAGCTAACCTTTAAACCAGGCTTAACGCTTGTAATATCAGCCTCAGAAATTTCCATTAATATCTCCATTTTAGTTAGGTCAGCTATCTGAACAATAGTCGGAGTGCTCATTGCAGAGTTTACCGTCTGACCCTGTTCAACGGGCACAGATACAATAGTCCCATCCGTTGGCGCAACAATTGTTGTATAGCCAAGGTTAGTCTCTGCAGTACTCAAATTTATTTTAGTCTGCTTTACCAATGATTCCAGCTCTGCAAGATTTGATTTAGCTGTCTCATAGGTATTTCTAAAATTCTCAAACGATTCTCTTGAAGTAGCATTTTTTTTCATTAGTCTGCTAGACCTCTCATATTGGGTCTTAGCGATATTTAAAGAAACCTTTGCTGCCTTAAGCTGTGCATTATAGCTCTCCAATTTTGCCTTATTAACATCAACTTCATTCTGTTGTGTCGTTGAATCTATTTGAGCTATTAGATCTCCCTTCTTTACCTTCTGTCCCAACTCTACATAGAGTTTTTCTATTTCACCAGAAACCTGTGCACCCACATCAACCAGTTCAATGGCTCCGATTTCGCCCGTTGCATTTACAACCTTTTCTATATTTCCCCTTACAACCTCTTGGGTCATATAGGTTATATCGCTTTTAGGCGAAAAATATCCATATCCAAAATACCCTGCAGCTAAAGCAACTGCACCATAAACTATTATTTTTTTCCTATTCAAATTCTTAAAATTTATCATACTTCTAGAAGTATTCCTCCATTATTTTGTTCATAGTCCTTAAAGCCTTTCCAAACTCTTCAACATCCCTATCGTCCATATCATCCAATAGATTTGCCAGTGAAGCTTTTATCTCATCAATTTTATCGTCTAATTTTTTAATTCCGCTTTCCGTTATTGAATAGTATGTATTCCTCCTGTCGTTGTCATCTATTTCCCTTGCTACCAGACCTTCTTTCTCAAGGTTATTGAACATTATGCAGAGGTATTGTGAAGATATTCCGCTTTTCTCTGCAACGTCCTTTAACTTTGATTTGCCCATAAATTTCAAATCCAACATCGCCGTCATCTGTTGTTTGCTAAAAGATTTAAAATCAACATTTTTATCCATCCTATCCCTCAACCTATGGCCATTTTGCAGTTGTTTTTCAAACTCATTTACTACTTCATCCCTATTCATAAACTTTCTTTAACATTCTTTAAATATTTTAATCATTAAATAATTTAATAATTAAGATATTTAAACATTATAAGTCAATTGTCAAGTAATATTTAAATAATCTTTGGCTATTCCATAAATCATGGTTTCTGCTGGTCTATAGGGATTGTTAGGCCTCGGGAAAGAAATTAAAATATATTATAGCATTTTGCAAATTTGTTCATAATTATAAAAACTCCAGGTTGTTATGTGTGTATAATTACTGATTATTTTTAATAAAAAGATTGACTTTAATATAAATGAATTCTATTATGGTCAGGTATGACGAAGGTAAGATATAGCAATCTATATTATAAAGCAATCCATATCTTTGATCATCTAAACCGATATGATGCCTTCGTCACTCATTAGTTGAAATTAAAAATAAAAACAATCAACATTTATAATTTTAATTAGCAATACTGATTGTGGTTCGTTCAACTACTCCTTATATTGTTTTTGATTTTGAATAACAGGAGAATGCCGAATAGGTATATGTGGATTTTCCTATTTTTATTTTTTATTTTAAAAAGCGGAAGGAAATTGAATAGTCTGTATATTCTCGTGCTGTCCTTCTGCTGTTTTATGGTGAAGATGGGCAGGAAGCCAAATAGATTTAGGGAAAAGATGATTTTTTTATATTTGACTTCGTCCATGATTTCGGAGTGGAACGGGGTTAGTTTGGAATATTTGTAGAAATAGTCGCTGAGGAATACCTTTTTGGTGTTCCAAGGTTTTTCGCGTCCACTATAGTGGATTAGGAATAGGTCGTTGACTAATTTATTGCCTTTTTTGTATTCGTTTTTGATATGGTTTATGTCAAGGTTAAATCTTTTGTCAAGCTCCATATAGTTGTTCTCAAATACAAGGTTTAGGGCGTCCTGGTCTGGAAAATTGAATAGGTAGCCTTTGTTTTCTATGACTTTAAAAAGCTTTGTTGTTAGGCTGTCTTCTTCCCATTTTTTGCAATTTATTAGCAGTAGCCCTGAGTTGAAATATTTGTGGGTTTTGGAGTCTAGGTTTATATTTTCAATGTGATTGTCAAGGTCGTATTCTTTAATCATACATTTTTCTATTGGAACAGCTGCCAGTGCGTTGTCGCCAAGCTCAATGTCAAATAGTTTCTGTATGTCGTCTTTTACGATGATGTCGCAGTCAAGGTATAGGGCCTTTTCCAGTTCAGGCTTTAGTTCTGGTATTAGGAATCTTAAATACATGTTGATTGAGTACCATTCAACCTCTGGGAGCTTTTCAAGTATGCTGACGTCCACATTTAGATAATTTATGGAGAAATTTTTATAAACTTTCTTAAGTTTTTCTATGTTTTTAATGATGCAGTGTGGAATATTATTGCATACTACGTAGAAATTAACAAAACTTTTAGTATTGGCTACTATTGAAGTTAGGCATACTGCCATTGGTATGGCATATTTGTCGTTGCAGCAAAAAAATACGGGTATATTATTATTCTCTTTTTTCATAATTCAATTACTCTCTTTAATTTTTCTCTTAATTTTTTTCGCCATCCTTTTATTGGTATAAACATAGTTATAAATCTTGAAAAATACTTTATAAACGTCCTGCTCCTATAGAAAGGTGCGCATAGTTTAAACTGTTTGAATATTTTATCGCAGTCTTCATACCTTCCAAGAACAGTTAGAATGCCATCTTTGTAGAAATCCCTTGTGTATAATGTATATTTTTCAATATTTTTGGCTATTTCCTCCTTTTTAACTTCCCCCTTTGCCATAGATTCATCGTGGTTGATTATTAAAAAATCAATGTCCCTATGGAATTTATTTTCTAGTTTTTTACATGAATCCAATATTGTGCCAACATCAATATTTTCATAGTGTGTAAAATAAACTAGAAGAACATTTTTAGCCTCGCCTATCTTTTTGTAGAACCTTCCTATTCTCCTGTTATATTTTTCCTTTACTCCTTTAAATGATTCTTCTAATTTTATACCGCTTGAAAAATCGTGGTAGAAATGAAATTTGCTTCTATTGTTTTTGTAGTAGTCATTTTTTTGATCTACGACGTTTGGATTAATATTTTTGTCAAGCGGCTCTAGGTCCTCAATATTTAAAAATCCTTCAAAGTCGTTCAATATAATATCAATTCTATCTGTAAATTTAGGCCCTGTAATCCAATCAAATGGACCCGAGTATGTCCTAAGTCCGGCTCTGATTAAATACTCGCTGCAGGCGCAGTCCCTTCCAAGTGAATATATCAGATCATATTTTCTTTTCATATCTTCCCTCCAAATTTTTGAGAACAGAGCTAGACTTCGTATTTACAATGCGGTAAATACAAAAATATTGCACACCTCCAAAATAGATGCTGTTATTTGCTTTCCCCATCTCCTCCCTCTTTAGGTCTGCGTGTTCGTTTGGCTGGTTTGGCTGCGGCTGGCTTTCCATAGAACTTCTTTCTTGCTCCTCTCCTTGCCTTTGCCTCAGCCATGTCATTTTGCTTCCGCCTCTCCTCCATCTCCTGCAGAAGTCTTACATTCCTGATATTTTTTTCAATGGAAGCAGCAGCTCTCTTCATTGCGGTAGCCTCACGTGTGCCTTCTACTATAGCCTCCTCGGTTGCATTTAGATAGGCATAGCCATATTTTTGATCTGGTTCTAGATGGGCGCCCTCTGCCCATTCGTTCCAAGCGTTAATAAATATATAATTATGCTCTGAACCATTATTTTTATAGCTCCAATTTACAATATCCCTCAACCATGTCTTATATTGTTCAGGCGTTGTTTGGAATATCATGGCATTGCTATAGCATTTCCTTGCGGTGCTGTCCCAATTTGTAAAACAACCCTTGTACAACCTATAGCCGTCAACGTCGTATAAATATTTCTTTTCTCTAGTAAATTTATCTATATCGTAATATTTGCCAACGAATTTGTTATTCATAATTTTAACTTCGCCAATATCTATTTTATCAAATATATCCGATGGATAAAATTCTAAAGCCGCGTCCATATTAAATGATTTAAGTTCCTTTTCTATATTCTCTCTCTTAACAGCTATAAGATGCAAATCTTTAAAACCATTTTCCCTGGCAATTGCCCTAATTCCATTTGTAAATTCCACAAACCTTTCCTTTGGAAATATTTTAGGCCTATAGATTATTAGCGCTGGGCATTCGTCTATTTTTATATACCTGCTATCCTTGAAAAACGGGAGAATATCCTCCATAAACCTTTTTTCATCGCCTTTATCCAATTTCTGTTCAAATAATATTTCCTTGTTTCCGCCATCCCAGAGTTTAGTCCAGTTTTCATTAGCCCAGAATAGACAGAACGGCATATCAAGCGTCTTGTCATTCAAAAAGTTTTCTATAGGTTTTCTCATCAGTGTATCGCCAGAAAACCAGTAGTAATAAAAGCAGAAACCGTATATTCCGTAGGACTTTGCCAATTCTATTTGTCTTTTAAATGGTTCCGTATCCTTTAGCGAATAATAGCCAAGGTCAATAGGCAAGTGTGGCTGGTAGTGCCCAGTAAATTGCGGAACCGCCTTATTGGTATTAGTCCACTCCGTAAACCCCCTTCCAAACCACTTATCGTTTTCTGGAAACGGATAGAACTGCGGAAGATAAAAGGCTATAGGTTTTGGATTATCTTCATTATGTTTAAATGGAAGCCGTTTCAGATCAACAAATTTGCTTTTATCTAATTGGTTATTTAGGACATACTCTATATATTCATTTTTATCCTCAGGACTTATGGGACATATCATAAGCATCTCCGCCTTGATCTTGTTAATCCTTCTATTATATTTCTTTTCACTAATTAAACCAAATTCACGCAATATGCCATTGCCAATTTTTCTAAGTTTCAAAAGATGCAGTTTTCCAATTTTCATAATATGTTTTTTATTTTTGTCCATTATTATCTTTTTTATTTTCGGTCAGCCCATCACTACTTGCGGCATTGATTCGTCCTGTTTCTAAAGCCTCCTTTGTAGCCTGCAAATATGCATATCCATATTTCCTATCCGGTTCAAGATGTGCACTTTCCGCCCACTCATTCCAAGCATTTATAAATATAAACTGCTCATCGGCTTCCTTGTTTTTCCTAGTCCATTCTATCAAATCACTAAGCCAAGTCCTGTAGTCCTCCGGCGTATTTTGAAAAACATAGGCTCCGCTATAGCACTTTCTTGGCACATTATCCCAATTAGGAAAACATCCCTTAAATAGATTAAAATCAGGATTGTCCATATATCCCTTTTCACGTATATATTTTCCAATATCCCACGAGGTTACGACAGCCTCTTTATTTATAATCTTTTCTTTTTTCTTTTTTAATTGCGGAGGCAAATCACATGGATAGAATTCAACAGCACCATTCAAATCAAGCTCCTCTAGAACTTCCCTATTAATGCCAATTTTTCTAATAGCCAGGAGATATACATCGTCAAATCCGTTTTCTTTTGCAGCTTCCCTAAGTTTCTTTACAAACCTTAAAAATCTTTCCTTTGGAAAAATCTTTGGTTGATATATTATAAGCATAGGTTTATTTTTAACCTTTATATACCTTTCATCCTTCATATAGGGCAGGATATCGGCAATAAATTTTTCATCATCACCATCCTTTAGTTCCTGTTTAAATAATACTTCTCGTTCCTTGCCCTCGCCCCATAGTCTAGTCCAATCCTCATTTGCCCAAAAAAAGAAAAATGGCATGTCAAGACTTTTATCAGCAAGAAATTTCTGAATTGGCTGTTCCATAATTTTATTTCCAGAATACCAATAGTAGTAAAAACAAAATCCATAGATTCCATATTGCTTTGCAAGTTCAATTTGCCTTTTCATTATATCTATATGCTCAAGACTATAGAAACCAACATCAATCGGCAAATGCGGCTGATAATGTCCGGTCCACTGCGGCAGCGCCTTAGAGCTGTTTGACCACTCGCTAAACCCACGGCCAAACCACTTAACATTTTCCTTAAAATCATGGAATTGCGGAAGATAGAACGAAATTAACTTTGGATCACCTTCTTTTCTTTCGTATTTTTCTTCAGAAAGCGGAACAAAATTAGATTTATCAAGCTGTTGGTTTAAAACATATTCAATAAATTCCCGCCTGTCGCTATCGTCAATGGAAACCTTGCTCCTTATATTTTCAATTTTACTATTTATCCTACCTTTCTTTTCTTTATAGGTATTTTTATCTATGATTCTCAAAATTCTAGCAAACTGCAGTATAGTTTTTTTAATTTTAAGCCTCAATATCTTGAAAGCCATTATTCTCCATAAATTCTTAATAATTCATAATCTTTAAACAGTAATATCATTATTTATCTTTATTTATAAATCAATAAAAATTTATATTTTAAAATGTAATTGGCCTTTAGATATTTAACTTTATTCCTAAAAGAAATACCCTCTTTCATCTATACCCCCTTAAATTTAACATTCTTTCTAAAATTAACCCTAAATAGAGATATACGCAGATAAAAAACACAAAATAGCATATAGCTATTTATGCATTATTAATCTACTTAACCAAAAAATTAAAAATATATTTAGACGAGCAATCGCAACCTATAGATTGCTTAAAATCACATAATCCCCAGTTTGGAATACTATCCTCTGTCGCTTGTCCAATATCTATAATTTTAATATTAGTTTTGCTATAATATTCAAAAACTTTAAATGCAATAAAATTCATAGGACGAAGATCTTCGCTGCCATTAATATTACCCCAATATATAACTCTAACTATATCATTTGTTAAATGATAAACAAGAGCTGAGGCTATTGGAGTATTTTTGATATCTTTAACAATAAACATATCACTTTTAATTATTTTTATTGTATTTTTAACATCATCTAAACTCATCCACAATGGAAAGCCCTTAGAGTTTCTATTGTTTTTTATAACATTATAAACACTCTCTACATCTTCTGTCTTTTCAAAAGTTAAATTGTTTTTTAGTGAATTTTTTAAAGCTTTTCTAGCATTATACTGAATTTTATTTATATAATCATCATCAAAATTTTTTAAGTAATATTCATAACTAATATCGTCCACCTCAACCTTATAGTCATTTACAAAAAGTGCATTATATATACAAGTTAAATATGTAGGAGAATAACAATGCGATGGCAAAGAAAATCTTATTGATTTATAATTGCAAGTTTTTGCCCAATTATTTAATAAATTAACTGCTTGATGGTAGTAAGTTATTTTATTATCTGCAACAAGATTTGTAAAACAAGAAAATGATGCTGAGAATGGAACTTTTACAACACCATCTTTTATACCGACTATTAAAGCAAATCTTGGTTTACCATCTGCAAATAATAAATATTTTAAGTCATCAACTTTATGTCTATTTAATTCAACAAAATCAACAGTATCAAAAGCTGAATATGGTTTTAAAACAATTTTTTTATATTCTTCACTTGTTATTTCTTTAATTTCCATAGC
Source organism: uncultured Rickettsiales bacterium (assembly GCA_944391025.1). Classification (GTDB taxonomy): domain Bacteria; phylum Pseudomonadota; class Alphaproteobacteria; order Rickettsiales; family UBA1997; genus CALXSC01. The sequence goes on along the minus strand of CALXSC010000018.1, from coordinate 1,680 downwards.
TTTTCCTTTAATTTATAAATATGAAATTGGTATTCTAACAACATTTTCTGTAATAGGTAGCCAATCATCTGCTAAACAAATTACCGCTCCCTCTCCAATAGGTTTATTAAATTTATTTAACACACTAAAATTTTTTATATCATCTTTACTAGGATTGGTTTTTTTCTTGATTTCTATTGGATATAGCTTTCCATTTTCCTCTATAATTATGTCTATTTCCTTCATATCCTTGTCTCTATAAAAATATAAATCTTGATGTTTTCCATTATGCCAATAGCTCTTTAGAATTTCGCTAACTACATAGGTTTCTAAAATAGCCCCATCTATAGCTCCACTTTCTAATATTTCTGGAGTTTGATATTTAGTTAGATAAGCTACAAGTCCAGTATCTAAAAAATATAATTTTGGAGTTTTAATCATCCTACTTGTTTGATTGCTGTAATATGGTTGCATTAAGTAAATAAGTCCAGAAGTTTTAAGTAATGAAATCCATGATTTTATAGTAGGTTGAGAAACTCCAACATCATTGGCTATGCTTGTATAATTTAGTTCCTGTCCTGTTCTTGCTGCCAGAACAGTAATAAATTTTAAAAACAATGTTTCATCTACAATACTTAATTCTCTAATATCTCGTTCAATATATGTTTGCAGATACGATGAATAAAAGGTATTCCAGTCCATATCCTTTCTTAAAACTAGTTTTGGAAATGAGCCTCTCCAAACAATATTGTATAATTCACGTATATTTATTTTTAAATTTCTATCAGCCTGTTTTTTTATATATTCATTTGTAGGCAAAAAAGGTAAAGATATTGGATATTGAAATTTTTCTGACTGGCTCAAACCTTGTAAATCCAATATTCCAACTCTTCCAGCCAAGCTTTCTGTTACATTTTTCATCATAGAAAACTGTTGCGAACCAGTAAGCCAATACATTCCATCTTTTTTCTCAGTATCAACTTTGATTTTTATATAATTAAACAAATTTGGTGCATATTGCACCTCATCTATCAGCAGTGGATACGAATACTTTTCTAAAAATAATTTTGGATCGTTTTGAGCAAGTGCTCTTTCTTCAAGACTGTCCAATGAAACATAATTTCTAGGAGAATCTTCACAATTCTGGAGCACAGTTGTTTTGCCTACTTGTCTAGGTCCAGTTATTAAAACAACTGGAAAAAAACTACTTGTTTGCTTTATAATTGACTCTATTGTTCGCTTTATATACATATTCCGACTAATTTAAAGTATAACATTATATTAGTCGGAATATTTAAAAAATCAAGTAATTTATTTTGTAGGAGTTTATTTATTTTTTAACCAACTCAGCATAACCAAAGCCTGTTTTGCCCATACCATTACCATTATAAATAATATAAAATTTATCTTTATATTTTACTGGAACAGGATAAGCCATCATTTTAGAATCCCAGCCACTTTCTGAAACATCAAGACCTAATCCCTCAGGATCCCTAACCCAATGGATTCCGTCTTTTGATTCCGCATATGTAAAGCGGTAGTCCTTTCCAGGAATTGCAGTACAAAAATACATTTTGAAAACACCGTCTTCCTTAACGATAAATGTCTTTCCAATTCTATGTTCATCGCCCTCAGTCTGGAGTGTTGGTTCGCCCTTAGGGAAATGGTATCCGTCCTCAGATTCTGTATATCTTAAGTCAT